>CAKZQI010000173.1 GCA_937139515.1 uncultured Armatimonadota bacterium
GCCTGCACCGTTGTTCAGAGTCTTGGGCAAGGATGCCCAAGCCACAGCGGGCGAGACGCCCGCCCTCCCAGTGATTTTTCAGACACCCTCAGGTAGAATTGACCTCGTGAGTGCCCTGCAAGTGGTCTGGTTCAAGCGGGATTTGCGCCTCGTAGACCACCGCCCCCTCTACGAAGCGAGCCAGCAGGGTACGGTGTTGCCCCTGTATGTTGTGGAGCCTGAGCTGTGGCGCCAACCCGACACCTCACTTCGCCAGTGGCGCTTCATTCGCCAGAGCCTCGTGGAGTTAGACCGCGACCTGCGCCAAGCGAACGAGCAGGGCACGACGGGGTTAGTGGTGCGGGTGGGCGATGCCGTGCAGGTGCTGAGCCAAATCCACGAGCAGTACGAGATTGCGCACTTGTGGGCACATCAAGAGGTGGGCAACAGCTGGACTTTCGCCCGCGACCGAGCGGTGCGACGCTGGGCGCGCCAGAATCGGGTGCCCTTCACCGAGTGTGCCCAAGACGGCATCGTGCGGGGCTTGAAGTCGCGCGAGGGATGGAAAGAGCACTGGGAGGCGGTGATGAGTGAACCCGTCTTGCCCGCTCCCAAGTCGCTCCAGATTGCCGAAGTGCCCAGCGAACCGCTCCCGATGGTTCCCGCGCCCGACATGCCCGACGACGCTTGCCCCAACGCTCAGCCCGGTGGGCGCAGTCAGGGTCTGAAACTCATGCGAAGTTTTCTCTCAGACCGAGTGCGACGGTATGCGCGAGGGCTGTCCTCGCCACTGACCGCCGAGAGTGCCTGCTCACGCCTGTCGCCTCATCTGGCGTACGGTACGCTCTCTCTGCGCGAGGTGGTGCAAGCCACTCGGCGGAGGCAGGCTCAACTGCGGGACGACCCGAAGCGTGCCAGCGTCTTGCGTGCGCTTGACGCTTTTGCGTCGCGCCTCTCGTGGAGAAGCCACTTTATCCAGAGATTAGAAAGCCTGCCCAGCATAGAGTTTGAGAACATGCACCCTGCCCTCAACGGGATGCGCGAAACGATTGACCCTGTGCTGTTCTCGGCGTGGGCGGAGGGGCGCACGGGCTACCCCTTCGTGGACGCTTGTATGCGCATGCTTCACGAGACGGGGTGGATTAACTTTCGGATGCGGGCGATGCTCGCCTCGTTTGCGTGTTATGTGATGTGGCTCCCTTGGCGGACGGTGGGGCTACATTTAGCGCGCCTGTATGTGGACTACGAACCGGGCATCCACTGGAGCCAAATGCAGATGCAGTCGGGCAGTACGGGCATGGGGGCGTTCCGCATCTACAATGTGGTCAAGCAATCGTTAGACCAAGACCCGAAGGGCGAATTCATTCGCCGTTGGGTGCCCGAACTCCGGAATGTGACCGACAGCTGGGTTCACGAGCCGTGGCGGATGCCCTCCGACCTGCAGGATCGCTATCGGTGTCGGATTGGAGTGGACTACCCCGCACCGATTGTGGATTACGAGCAAGGTATGCGCGAAGCGCGTGGGCGGTTGTACCATGCCTATCGCACTCCCGAGGCGAAGGCGACCACCCAAGCGCTGATTGCCCAGCACAGTAGCCGAACTCCCCGCTCCCCTCGCAGTCGGCGCCCAGCCCCTCATCCTGCCCAGAAGAGTTTGTTTGACGAATGAAACCCCATCCCCGAATCGCAGTCTAACCCTATAGAACCCTAAAACAAGGAGGTCTGCGAATGAAGAATCAACTCAAGGCGTTTGTATTGGGAGTTGTGTTGACTTTAGGCTGTGTGGTCGGCTATACTCAGCTGGACCGTGTTCTCAAGGCGGGCGGGATTGCGCTCGTCGTAGATCGGCTGGGAAAAGATATTGACAAATTCATCAATGGGCTGACGAACACCAAGCCCGACAAAAACTTCGCCACCAAAGTGGTGCCGATTATCAGCGTAGGGAGCGGAGCTTATGTCGGCGCAGTGCAAGTGATGGGACCGCCTCAGGCGGTGAACAAGGTGCAAGCGGTCGCCCAGCTTGAGGGCAACTTTATGGGGCGCGAGGTGCGGGTGCGTGCCCTCATCCCGATTTCCACCAAGAACCCGGGACGCAACCTTGACCGCGTGGAGGGCGTCGGCATCTCGGCGATTGTGGACATTCGGATTTAGCCTGCGCCCCAGTAGCGTCGGTCAACACTGCGGTACTGCACGGATTCAGCGATGTGGGGGAGCAGGATACGCTCCTCCCCATCCAAGTCGGCAATCGTACGGGCGATTTTGACGATACGGTCAAACGCCCGCGCACTCAACCCCAAGCGCTGAACCGCCGTTCTCAGGTACGAACGCGCATCTTCCCCGATAGGGCAGTACTCGCGCACCAGTTTGGAACTCATCTGGGCGTTGCAGGTCAGCCCGTGCGGTTGAAGCCGTTCCAGTTGGCGAAGGCGCGCCCGGATAACCCGCTCCCGGATCCGCTCAGACGGTTCGCCCGTGCCCAAACTCAGCAACTCATCCTGACGAAGGCGGGGCACCTCCAGATGGATGTCAATTCGGTCCAGAAGCGGTCCCGAGATGCGCTGGAGGTACTTGCGTATCATCGTCTGACTGCAACTGCAGGACTGGTGCGGGTCGCCGTGAAATCCGCAGGGGCAGGGGTTCATCGCAGCGACCAACATACAGCGTGCGGGGAATTGAACCGACGCCTGCACCCGTGAGACCGACACCACACCATCCTCCAGAGGTTGGCGCATCGCTTCCAGCACATCGCGCTTGAACTCGGGCAGCTCATCCAGAAACAGGACGCCGTTATGCGCCAGCGAGATTTCGCCCGGTCGGGGCACACTGCCACCCCCCACCAGCGCTGCGTACGAGGTGGTGTGGTGAGGCGAGCGGAACGGGCGCGTGGTCATCAATCCGACTTTGGGAGGGAGAAAGCCCGCTGCGCTGTAAAGCCGAGTGGTCTGAAGCGCCTCTTCCAAGGTCATTGGGGGCAGAATGGTAGGCAGTCGGCGCGCCAGCATCGTCTTACCCGAGCCGGGCGGACCAATCAGAAGCACATTATGCCCGCCCGCTGCGGCGATTTCTAACGCTCGTTTCGCCTGCTCTTGTCCCTTGATCTCGGCGAAGTCCACATCGTATTCGGTGGCACGGCTCAGAAGGGCGTTCACATCCACGCGTGTGGGCGACTTGCTATCGGGATTGTGGAGGTAGTGTACAGCGTCCAGCAGGCTCTCCACGCCAATCACCTCCAAGTTGCCCACGACCGCCGCCTCCTCCGCGTTGACGGCAGGCACCATCAACCGACGCTTGCCCGTGTCGCGTGCGTGCATGGCGATAGAAAGCACACCATTCACCGAGCGCACCGAGCCATCCAGCGACAGCTCGCCCACAATCAACATGTCGTCCAGCCTATCGGCGGGCAGTTGCCCTGAAACCGCCAGAATGCCGATGGCGAGCGGGAGGTCGTAGGCGGGTCCTTCCTTGCGCACATCGGCGGGGGCGAGATTGGTGGTCAGTTTGTAGAGAGGAAATCGCAAGCTAGAGTTTCGGATGGCGGTACGCACCCGCTCACGCGACTCTTGAACTGCGGTGTCGGGAAGTCCAACAAGCGTCCAGCCGGGGGTTCCGTTTTGTAAATCGATCTCCACCTGCACTGTGAAGGCGTCTATCCCGTTCAGCGCCGCACTCTCTACGATGGCAAGCACCCTCGTCCTCCTAAACCTTTATTTCGTTTGGTAAGGTTCGGTTCCTGCCAGTTGGTGGACGAAGATGTAGGATATTAATGAGGTTAGGAAAATAGGGGGTGGGTGTTGTTCTTTAGGCAAGCAGTTAGGGGCGGGACATCTACATCACTCTTCTGTTTTCTTCAGGCACTCTCCGATTATTTACAGCCTGCTTGCTCAGGTACAATCCAAAATAGCCTTATGGTCAGACTGACTATGACGATAGACGAGCAGACTCTGCAAGCGCTTAAGCGACAGGCAGAGCGACACCATCGCACTGTAGAAGAAGAGGTCGCTGACATCCTGCGCCGTGCGGTGCAAACCGATCGTGAGGCAATCGTCCAGCGCCTCAAACAGCTCCACGCTCAGATGGGGGCACTCTCTCCTGACAAGAGTAGTGCCGAGCTAATCCGAGAAGATAGGGACCGATGATACAGGCTATTGTTGTGGATGCCAGTGTCGCTGTTCAGTGGTTAGTTCCTGAGCCTACAACATTTGGGGCACTTAAGATACTCCAAGTCGTTCCGCCCCTTACCGCACCAGACCTGATATATGCGGAAGTAGGCAATTGGTCAGTGCGGACACACGTCTGCTTCGCCAGACATCGTCAACATCCGATACTACGCGGGTCATAAGTATCTCCGAGGCTATTCAACTGCTCTAAATGCCGATTTTCTGATGGTTTGTCTCCTTACCTGCCTCATACAGGTTATCGCATGCTTTTTTACACCTGCAAAACCTGTCAAAATTTCTGGAGAGGATTCGCCGTCCACAGGCGTAATTGTTATTGGTGGGGAATAGGGTAGGAAACTCCTTCAACGCCCCGAAAGTCCAAACGGATGAGGTGCGACGAATGCGATTGTGGATTCTGTGTGTCGGCTTGATGTGTTCACTGGTCTACCAGACCCACTGGGAAGCGCCCTCTGCCCATGCAACACCTCCCCTCAAAAAGTCCGTGGGTGGCAACTCGGTCAGTTTGGGCTATCGGGTGGTGGGGGGCGTTCCTGTGCAGGTGGTGTATGTAGACCTCAACAATCCGAAGGTGCGCCTCTCCGCGGTCACTGCCCAGCAGATTGGCAAATCTGAGTCGATATGGGAGCTGCTGGCACGCTCCCAGCCGACTGCTGCGATTACGGGCACCTACTTTTGCGCGACCTCCAAAATTCCCGTGGGCGACATCGTGATAGAGGGCGAGCGCGTCCATTTTGGAGGGGTGGGCACTTCGCTCTGTATCACTTACGACAACCAAGTGCGCTTCATTCGTCAGCCGCTCCATCGTCAGCGCGACTGGAGCAACTACCGCTTGGTGATGGGAGCTGGACCACGCCTGCTCAAAGACGGGCGCATTAGCCTCTACCCGCAGGGTGAGGGTTTCCGAGACAGGCGTGTCTACGCTCCGGGTATCCGTACCGCAGTTGGGGTCACCGCCCAAAACAAACTCATCCTGCTCGCCACCCAAAAGCCGACCACGCTTCGCACGCTGGCAAGGATTATGAAGCGGTTGGGCGCCACCGATGCGATTGCGTTGGACGGGGGCGGTTCGACTACGCTTTATTACCGACGCAAGGTAGTCACGCTCCCCAAGCGCAAGCTCACGAACCTGTTGGTCGTGTACGAAGACCCCACCGTGTACGAAGAGCGACTGGCGCGCCTCAAGCCGACCGTGCGTTATGCGCGTTATTCGGCGGTCAGCCCTCGTCCGAGTCGCGAATCATTTTCAGCCGTTCGCGTAGGAGTTCACTCTCGCCCAGCAGGCTCATCGCCTTCTCGGTAACCTCGCGCGCTTCCTCATCCGAGCCGAGCCACTGCAGAAGACCCGCCGTGATGTCGTACAGGTCTTCAAACACGGAGAGGAAGGTTCGCCCACCCGGCGTATAGCCCCACTCAGAGGCGGAGAGCGTCTGCCATGCCCGCAAGATGTAGGGGTAGGCGCGTTCGGGGTTGCCCTCTATCAGCGACAGTTGCGCCAGCCCCAGCATCGCCTCGATGCTGTTGGGATAGTGGCGTAGCACTTGCAGGTAGGTGTTCCACGCTTGGTCGTAGTTCTGCAGTTCGTACTGCAACACTTCCGCACGGCGCAGGAGCGGGAAGAAAGCATTCGGCTCAAGGCTCAACCACTGGTTCAGGTAGTCCAGCGCACGCTCAGGCTGCCCCATCGCAATCGCCTGCTCAATCAGCTCATCCAACGCTGAGATGGCGATTTCACGGGCGCGCTCTTTCAACACGGGGGTCTGCAAGAGGACGAGCGGAAGGGCGGTCTGGAGCGCAAGGTGGTAATCGCCGTCAAGGAGGTAGGTTTGGGCTTCGTCGCAAGCGTTGCCCGCTTCTAAGAGTGCCTGAACCCCTTCGTGATCGATATGCCCCTTCAGAACACTGCGCATTCGATCCGCAGGCTTCAAATCGGCTCGCATGTTGATAGCCTATTATACCTAATGCAAAACCATTTCTTGCGCGGTACGGGCAGGCAGTTGCCGAATGCGCTTGATTTGCTCTTGCAACACATCCAGCGTGTATTCTAAGTCGTCCCAAGTGGTGCCTCTGCCGAGCGAGAAGCGCACGCCCTCCTGAGCCGACGCTTCATCCCAACCGAGCGCCAACAGCACATGGGACGGTTCCAACGAGCCTGCGCTACACGCCGCGCCACTGCTGGCGCCGATTCCCGCACGGTCTAACGCAATCAGCAGGCTATCGGCGGGCACGCCCCGAAACCGAAAGTGCGCACTGCCGGGCAGTCGCTCGGTGGGGTGTCCTGTGAGGCTTGTTTCAGGGATGGTCTCCAGCACTGCCTGAATGAAGCGGTCGCGCAAGTCGCGAAGCCGTTCTGCCTCTTGTTCGCGCTCTTGCTGGGCGATACGAACCGCCTCGGCGAATGCCACAATCCCCGCCACATTCTCGGTGCCTGCGCGTCGGTCGCGTTCCTGACCGCCTCCCACCATCAAGGGCAGGAGCGGTGTCATCGCCCGCACATAGAGCGCACCCGTGCCTTTGGGCGCATAGATTTTGTGTGCCGAGACACTGAGCAGGTCGCATCCGATGGTGTCCACCGACACGGGCAATAATCCGAAGGTCTGCACCGCGTCCACATGGAACCACACGCCCCGCTCACGACAGAGCCTACCTATCGCCTCCACAGGCTGGAGCGTGCCGATTTCGTTGTTGGCGTGCATCACCGACACCAGCCAAGTCTCATCGCGCAAGTGTTCGGCAACAGCGTCGAGATGAACCTGCCCGTAGCTATCTACGGGGATCAGCTCCACCTCATAGCCGAACGCCTCCAGCCACTTGCCCGCATCCAGCACGCAGTGATGTTCCACCGCCGAGAGCAGGATGTGCCGACGGTTGGGGGGCGCCTTGAGCGCGCAGCCGATAATCGCCAAGTTGCACGATTCGGTGCCCGACGAGACGAAACAGATTTCGGCAGGGTCGCACCCAAGCGCTTGGGCGAGCGTCTCGCGCACCGAGTCGATTGCCAAGCGAGCACGGCGCCCCCACCGATGCAGGCTGGAGGGGTTGCCGAACTCCTGCTTGAGGTACGGCTCCATCGCCTTGCGGACGCGGGGGTCAACGGGAGTGGTCGCAGCGTAGTCTAAATAGACTTGGCGCATCGGCAAGATTATACCCAACACCGTACCTCAAACTCAGGTACAATTGCCCCCTGATGGAGACTTGGAAACGGACGCATGCGTGTGGGATTTTGCGCCCTGAGCACGCCTCACAGACGGTACGGCTCAACGGCTGGGTTCATAGGGTGCGCGATTTAGGTGGCTTGGTGTTCGTGGACTTGCGCGACCGCACCGGGCTTGTACAGGTCGTGTTTGACCCTGAAGTGGACCCTGACCTGTTGGAGCGTGCGAGCGCTTTGCGTGTGGAGTATTGTGTCGCCATTCAAGGCACGGTTCGCAAGCGTCGTCCCGGCGCCGAGAACCCCAAAATCGCCACGGGCGAGATTGAGGTGCTGGCGACCCACCTGCAGGTGCTCAACTCTTCCAAACTCCCGCCCTTCCCGCTCAACGAGGAGAACCTTCAGGTGGATGAGATGCTGAGGCTTCGGCATCGGTATCTGGACTTGCGTCGCCCCGCGATGTACGCCCGCTTGGAGATACGCCACCGTCTCGTCAAGTTCATTCGCGATTTCCTATCCGAGCGCGGGTTTCTGGAGGTGGAGACGCCCATCCTCATCAAGAGCACGCCCGAAGGCGCACGCGACTACCTCGTGCCGAGCCGTCTCTATCCGGGCAAGTTCTACGCGCTTCCCCAATCGCCCCAACAACTCAAGCAACTGCTGATGGTGGCGGGCGTGGAGCGGTATTTCCAGATTGCACGCTGTTTCCGCGATGAAGACCCCCGCGCCGACCGCCAGCCAGAGTTCACCCAGCTGGACCTGGAAATGTCGTTTGTGGAGCAGGAAGACATCCTCAACCTGATTGAGGAGCTGTACACCCAGATGATTGAGACCTGCACCTCCAAGCGCGTGCTCAAGCCGTTTCCGCGCCTGACCTACGACGGGGCGATGGAGCGCTATGGATGCGATAAGCCCGACCTGCGCTTCGGGCTGGAGCTGGTCAACCTCACCGATGCCCTGCGCACCACGGGCTTCCAAGCCTTCCGAAATGTGGTTGAGGCGGGCGGGATTGTCAAGGCGATTTGCCTGACGGGCTGTGCGGACTATTCGCGCCGTGAGATTGACGAGCTGACCGAGTTCGTGAAGCGGTTTGGAGCGAAAGGGTTGGCAACGATTGCGTTCACCGAGCAGGGTGTCCGCTCGCCCATCGCCAAGTTCCTCACCGAGGAAGAGCTGAGCGCCATCCAGAACCTCACCCAAGCCAAGTCAGGCGACTTGGTGGGGATTGTGGCAGACCACCCGAGAGTGGTGAACGAGTCGCTGAGCCGACTGCGCCACGAGATAGGCAAACGGCTTCAACTGGCAGACCCGGACCTGCTCGCCTTTGGATGGGTGTTGGATTTTCCCTTGCTGGAGTGGGACGAGCAAGAGGGACGCTGGAACCCCTCGCACCACCCGTTCACCTCTCCGAAACTTGAGGATATTCCTCTGTTGGACACTGACCCTGGCAAAGTGCGCGCCCAGTGCTACGACCTCGTGTGCAACGGCAACGAGGTCGCCAGCGGGAGCATTCGTATCCACCAGCGCGAACTGCAGGATAAAATCTTCCAACTGCTGGGCTATCCCCCCGAAGAAATCCAAGAGCGCTTTGGGCACTTGCTGGAGGCGTTTGAGTACGGCGCGCCCCCTCACGGCGGTATCGCCCCCGGCATCGACCGCTTGGTGATGCTGGTCTGCGACGATGAGAATATCCGCAATGTGATTGCCTTCCCCAAGAACACGGCGATGGTGGATGTGATGTTCGGCGCGCCTTCCCCCGTGAGCGAGGAGCAACTGCGCGAACTCCACATCCAGATACTGGACGAGGAAGAAGGGCAGGAAAATTAGGGGCGAGTGTTGCACACCTACCGAGTGAGTTCAAAACCATGTCAATCCGCCCCTATTTTGACGCCCCTTCGTTAGACCCTTGCCCCCTTCTGTCATTCTGACACCCCCCTTTTGTCATTCTGATACTCTCTTTCGTCATTCTGATACTCTCTTTTGTCATTCTGAGCGAAGCGAAGTATCTCTACGAAAGACCTCACCCCCTTGCCCCCTCTCCGTTTACAGAGAGGGGGGACAGGCGCGCAGGCTCTCCCGCCTCTCTGCTGGCGGAGAGGCGGGACACAGGGGGGTGAGGTTCTCTGGAAAGACGAGGAGTGAGCGAGGTGGAAGGACACTCAGCTATTTTTCAAACACCCTCGACACCCCTGAGGGTGTTCGAAAAATCGTAGCACGGGCATCCTGCCCGTGAAAAATCGGGTAGGTCGGGGCAGAATGGGTCTGCTGGGAGCGCAGGCGTCTCGCCTGCATTATCGTTGAGAACCGCTTGGTGAGGGATGCCCATGCCATGCATGCGGGCGGGACGCCCGCGATCCCAGTGATTTTTCAAACACCCTCGGGCAGGTTCGGTTGGTTCTTGCTATGGGACACCTTCGGGATGGCATTA
>CAKZQI010000174.1 GCA_937139515.1 uncultured Armatimonadota bacterium
CCCATGAGAAAGTGGTTCAACACGAACTACCACTACCTCGTCTCGGACATCCCCGTGAGCCAGTGGTTCGGAACGAACCAGTTCTACTCAGCAACTGAGATTCCGAAGCCCGCTCAATTCACGCTCCACTGGCGCAAGCCACTGGAAGCCTTCCAGAAGCACATGCAGGGCTATCCTTACCTTATCGGTCCCTACACCTTCCTGCGCCTGAGCCGAGGTGTAGAGATAGAGCAACTGCCTGCAGTACTGGAACAGCTTTTGCCCGTGTATGTAGAAATGCTGAGCGAACTGCAAAACGCTGGGGCAGAATATGTCCACATAGATGAACCCGCCTTTGCGATGGATGTACCAGAAAGCCATGTGCAGGCAATCCAGTCGGCTTACAAGACGCTGGGCACCCAAGCGAAGTTGCTGGTGTTCGCTTACTACGACAGCATAGATTTCCTGCGCGCACTCTATGACACGCCGATTGCAGGGATCGGTTTAGACCTCATCCGAGGCAAGGCGAACCTCAGCCACCTGAGCCAACACGGTTTCCCCAGCGACAAAATCCTGATTGCAGGCGTGGTAGATGGGCAAAATGTGTGGAAGACCGACTTGGCGAAGACCGCCGAGCAGGTGCGCCAACTCCAATCCCAGACGGGAGCCGAGGTCTGGATAGCGAACTCGGCACCGCTGTTCCACCTGCCCGTCACGGTCGCCCCAGAAGAACAGTTAGACCCTGCGCTGAAAGAGCGCATCGCCTTCGCTAAGGAGCGACTGCAAGAACTGCGCCTGCTGAAACAACTCCTGACGGGCGAAGCAGGCGAGGAGGCAAGCGCGTGGAACACCTATCAACACTCCACCGACCCCTGGTACTCGTCTGCGGTTCAAGAGCGCGTAGCGAACCTCCAAGAATCGGACTTCCAGCGCGACCTGCCCTACAAAGAGCGTGTCAAGCTCCAGCGGGAACGCCTACCCCTGCCTCCTCTGCCCACCACGACCATCGGGAGCTTCCCCCAGACGCCCGAAGTGCGCCAGATGCGCCAAGCCTACCGCTCCAGCAAAATCGCGGCGGAGGAATACGAGCGCTTCATTCAAGAGCAAATCCAAAAAGTAATCGCCTTCCAAGAAGAAATCGGGCTGGATGTGCTGGTACACGGCGAGTTTGAGCGCACCGATATGGTGGAGTTCTTTGGCGAAAAGATGGAAGGGATCGCCTTCACCCAGCAGGGCTGGCTCCTCTCCTACGGCACACGGGTCTATCGCCCGCCGATTATCTACGGCGATGTGTCGCGCCCTCACCCGATGACCGTCAAAGAAATCACCTACGCCCAATCGCTGACCCAGAAGCCGATGAAGGGCATGCTGACCGGTCCTGTGACGATTATCGCTTGGAGCTTCGTGCGCGAGGACATCCCCGTAGAGCAGGTCGCCTACCAAATTGCGCTAGCTATCCAAGACGAGGTGCGCGACCTGGAGAACGCAGGCATCAAGGTCATCCAGATCGACGAAGCTGCGTTCCGCGAGTTGGCACCGCTCAAGCGGGCGCACTGGGACGAGTACTTCCGATGGGCAACGCGCTCGTTCCGACTGGCATCGCGTGCCAAACCCGAAACCCAGCTCCATACTCACATGTGCTACTCCGAGTTTACGACCGTCCTGCCGTATATTGACCAGATGGACGCCGATGTGATTACGATCGAGGCGACACGCTCCAAGGGCGAGGTAATCGGCGCCTTTGAACACTACAACTACGAGCGCCAAATCGGTCCAGGGGTGTACGACATTCACTCGCCTGCCATCCCCAGCGTCGAGTCCATCCAGCAGATTATTGAGCGGGCGGTGCGGGTGTTCCCCCCAGAGCAGTTCTGGGTGAACCCCGACTGTGGCTTGAAGACGCGCAAATGGGAAGAGGTGGAGCCTGCCCTGCGCCATATGGTTCAGGCAACCCAGACGATGCGCCAAAAGCTCGCGCCGTAGCCGTTCGGGTATTGTATCCCTATGCGACGCTTCGTATGGCTATGCGGTCTAATCTTGCTGTGGAGTGCGGTGTGGGCACAGCCTGCCGACCGAATTAACGCAGGCGATAAAGTGCGCATCACGGTGGAGGGGGACGCCTCGCTCTCGCGAGTCTACACGATTGATGCCCAGGGCAACCTCACGATGCCCCTGATCGGCAGCCTGCCCGCCAGCGGGCGCACCCCCACCGAACTGGCAACCGAAATCGCCAAACGGCTCCGCGAGGGCAACTTCATCCGCGACCCAAAGGTCTCCGTTGAGATTGTGGAGCAGGCGAAAGCGCTCGTATCGGTGACGGGCGCTGTGCGTCGGGCGGGTGAGTTTGAACTGCGTGCAGGATGGCGATTGGCAGACGCCCTGCGTGAAGCCGAACCGACCAGCGTGGCAGACCTGAGTGCCGTACGACTGGAACGACTGGACGGCACACGCCAGACCATCAACCACCTCCGCTTCGTTCAGGAGGGTGATGAGGGAGGCAACCCGCTCCTGCAAGCGGGCGACCGAATCTTTGTGCCCTTGTCGCCTGCGGGGCAAAATGTACTGGTGCTGGGAGCGGTGCGTTCTCCGGGAACTTACCCCATCCGTGAAGCGCGCACGCTCCTTGAGGCGTTGGGGCGCGCCGGCGGGACACTCCCGAATGCAGACACTGTCCAAGTCACCATCCGACGCGCCAACCAAGCCGAGCCGACGCGCATCAACCTCAACACCCTCACAGGCGATATAGAACTCCAACCGGGCGACCAGATTACTGTGCCCTATCAGGCGACGCGCCAGTTCGTGGTGGTGCGCGGGGGCGTACGCAACCCAGGCTTGGTCAACTATGTGGAGGGCATGACGCTCACCCAAGCGGTTGATGCAGCGGGCGGTCCAATCGCCGAGGCGCGCTTGGAGCGGGTGCTCATCTTGCGCCCCCAACCGCAGGGCAACCCGCGCCGTATCACGGTGAACCTGCTGGAGGTCGCTCAGGGCACGCGCCCTGATGAACTTATCCAACCGGGCGACACAGTGGAAGTACCTGCCATCACTCGGCGCACTACCTCGCCCGAAGAGCCGCTTCGGGTGGTGTGGTTGATCCTGAGCATCATCTTCCTCATCACACGGCGCTAGTAAGGCTTCAGTGAGTTAGTTATCCTTTGGTTTCCCTCTCCCGTGGCGTCGGGGGAGGGTTTATTCGCGAGGGCTACAATCAACCTCAGATAGGGGTACGCCTGATTGAGTTTCGGCTTGCAAAACGCCTAACCACTTTTAGACGCAGGCGGTAGCACTGAGCAGTAAGTTTCGCCTCAACCCGAACGCCCACCTTGTCACCCTGAGCGAAGCGAAGGGTCTGAGCTTTGAGTGGCGTTGAGATTCTTCGCTTCGCTCAGAAGGACAGAAAGGGGGTGTCAGAATGACGATCCCCCCACCCTGTCACCCTGAGCGTCAGCGAAGGGGCCCTGTCTTGAGTTTCGCTGAGATTCTTCGCTTCGCTCAGAAGAACAGTGGGAGTCGAGAAGGCTAACGAACGGGCATCAAAGTAGGGACGGGTTGGCATAATTTTGAACTCAAGGGATGTACTCTTGTCAGGAGAGGGTAGGGGGTGAGATCAACCCCGCAGTGTCGGAAGATAGGCAGAAAGAGCAAAACGAGGCGGATTCTTTCCTTCTCCAACCCTCTAGCCATAGGGTACAATAACCGTGTGAAACTTTTGCGCACTTTCGGATTGTGGCTCTTGGTGGTGTCCGTCGCTTCTGCCGACCGCACCACCTGGATGAGCCGCGCAGAAACCATCACCGCCAACAGCTTGCAAGCCCACTTAGAGTTCATCGCCTCTGACGCTCTGGAAGGTCGCGATACGCCCTCGCGCGGATTGGATATCGCTGGACTGTACATCGTGGCACACCTCAAACGCTGGGGGGTCAAGCCCGGAGGCGAGAACGGCACCTACTTCCAACCGCTCATCTACCGAACGGATACCCTCCGCCCCGACGAGACCCAATTGCGCATCGCTGGGCGCGAGTTCCGATACGGTACAGACTTCGTGGCGCGCCCTGTCGCACTCAACGGCTCCGCCCCGATGGTCTTCGTCGGCAACGGATGGTCAAACCCCCAAGCAGGTGTAGACCCCTACGCTAACCTTGAGGTGAAGGGCAAGGTGATGATTGTCGTGGCGGGCTATCCCCGCGAAGTGGTGCAGATGGGCTTAGAACGCGCGGGTGAGGTAGGGTGGCTCAGCCCCGAACAAAACGCTGAACAGCTGGGCGCGCTCGCTATCGTGCGGATCGATACAACCGATATGGAGCGCTTTGACCGCCTCGCACGCCAGTGGTCAACTCGGCGAAGCGTGGAGGGATTGCAAACAACCACTCAAGTACCCACCCTCGTCGCCTCCATGAACTTGCTGAACCTGCTGTTCTCCGACGAACCGCTCTCTGCCCAAGAGATTATCCGCCGAGCCGAGGCGCGGGAACCGCTCAGCTCGTTCGCCCTCAATCCGAACAAGAGCCTCCAAATTCAAATCAGCGCCGAGACCAAACGCGAGAAAGCGAACACGGTTATCGGTATCGTTGAGGGTTCCGACCCTGTGCTGAAAAACGAGTATGTCTCGCTAGGCGCACACTTAGACCATGTGGGCGTTGGACGCGCCGACGCGCAGGGCGACACCATCTACAACGGCGCTGACGACAACGGCTCCGGCTCGGTCGCCCTGCTTGGGATTGCCGAAGCGCTGGCGAAGGGACCTCGCCCCAAACGCTCGGTGCTGTTCCTTTGGTACGCGGGCGAGGAGAAGGGACTGTTAGGCTCTCGGCTCTTCGTGGAGCGACCCACCGTGCCGTTAGACCGTATCATCGTGAACATCAACTTAGATATGGTCGGGCGCAGTCTTCAGCAGGGCGACTCGAACCCGCGCAACCGCGAACTCTCCAAGCCGAACGAGATTTATGTCATCGGTCCACGCACCGCCAGCCCCGACCTTGGCAAGGTGCTCAACGACATCAACGACAACTACCTACGCTTGAGCTTGAACCCGATGTACGATGCGTTGAACCACCCTGAACAGCTCTATTTCCGAAGCGACCACTATAGCTTCGTGAGCAAGGGTATTCCCGCCGTTTTCTTCTTCTCTGGGCTTCACGAGGACTATCACCGCACCACAGACCATGTGGACAAGATAGACTTTGAGAAGATGGAGAAGGTCTCACGCACCGTGTTCGGGCTGGCTTGGGAGTTAGCCGACGCGCCCGAACGCCCAGCACGCGTGAATGTGCAAGAGCTACTCAGTAAAATAACTACTCAATAATAAGGTGAGAGCTATGAGCCAGACGACCCTGACGATGGAACAAGTTGCCGAGGCATTGGAGCGCGCTCTGGAGCGCTTTCACATCCCGTTTGACGCCGAGCGCTTCGCTTGGGAGGGAATTATCCCGCGTGAGTACAAAGAGTACACTGGCGAAGCGCGCGGGATGGGCTGGCGCGGTATCACCCGCTTCAGCTTGGGACGCCCCCCGATGATTGACGCCAAGTTCGCTCTGCGCTACTTTGAGATTGAGCCTGAGGGCTACTCCAGCTTAGAAAAACACACCCATGTCCACCTTGTCGTGGCTTTGCGTGGGCAGGGGCGCGCACTGGTGGGCAACCGCGTGTTTGAACTCAAACCCCACGACATCGTCTATGTGCCCTCCAGCACGCCCCACCGTTGGCTCAACCCCTACAGCGAGCCGTTCGGTTTTCTGTGCGTCGTGGATGCCGACCGCGACCGCCCGCGCCCCGTCGCCGAGTCGGAATGGGAAGCCCTCAAAAACAATCCCGAAACAGCGCCCTATGTTTTTTAACAAACGGCAGGGCTGATAAGCTCTGCCGTTTCAAATAAAAAATACACGGAGGTATGACCGATGAAACAAATCGTGTTGCTGTGTGGAGTTCTGCTACTTGCTGTAGCGTTCACTCAAGCCTACTACGACATCACTGTCGGAGGCAAGTTTATCTTCCGATTGCGAGCGGGAACGGCGACGATGTCGCTCCAAGAGCGTGCCCGCCAAGTGGAGGAACGCCTGATTGAGATTCTTGGACAACCGGTGCGCTCTGAGCAGATTACCCTGCGCGAAGTGAAGAAAGACTATCAGTACGAAATCTATGTGCGCGGGCGACTGCTTATCACGGTACTGCCCGAAGATGGACGCGCCGAGAACACCACCGTAAGCCGAGTGGCGAACCGCTGGCTGGAACAACTGCGCAGAAACCTACCGCCCGTCAGCGCCAATCCACCTAACTAAGCCATAAGGCTTCTGCGAGCAATAATATCCACGGAGGATAACGCAACGATGCAAACCGCACTTCACGAGCCTTTGCGCTTAGAGGATTATGTAGTCCATCCAGAGCGGGGGTTCTTACCCCCGCAAGACCCGCTCCCACGCCTCCCCGACCCCTACTACGAGCCGTGGGAAGCAATTGCGCACGACCTGCCCAAACTGTTAGTGGCAGGACGCGTCCGCAAGGCTGTTAATCAGATACCCTTGCTCAGCACCGAACGGCTCCACACCGAGGCGGAGTGGCGTCGGGCGATGCTCATCCTATCTTACATCGGGCACGGGTATGTGTGGAATGGGGAGACTCCGCCCGAGTCCATCCCTGCGAACCTCGCCGGGCCCTGGTACGCCGTCAGCGAGCGGTTGGGGCGACCGCCAGTGCTGTCCTATGCCTCGTACGCTCTGGATAACTGGCGACGGTTTGACCCCAGCGAGCCAATCGCTTTGGGCAACATCGCCCTGCTCCAGAACTTCTTGGCGGGCTTAGACGAAGAGTGGTTCATCCTCATCCATGTGGATATTGAGGCGCGTGCGAGCGATGCCCTGCGAGTCATCCCCCAAGCGTTGGAGCAAGCGGAACGGCGCGACCTGCGCGCCCTCACCCAATCGCTCCTACAGGTTGCCACGACTTTGGAGGCGATGTACGCCACGCTGGCACGCATGCCCGAAGCCTGCGACCCCTACATCTACTACAACCGCGTGCGCCCCTACATTCACGGCTGGAAGAACAACCCCGCCCTCCCCAAAGGCTTAATCTACGAGGGGGTGGAAGCCTACAACGGACAGCCTCAAATGTTTCGGGGTGAGACGGGCGCGCAGAGCAGTATCGTCCCCACTCTGGATGGACTGCTCGGTATTGAACACGCCGAAGACCCGCTCCGAACCTACCTGATGGAGATGCGGTTCTATATGCCCCCTGCCCATCGGCGCTTCATCGAGGCGGTAGAGAATCGTTCCCAAGTGCGCCAGTGCGTGCTGGAAAGCGATGATGCCGACCTGCGCCACGCCTACAACGCCTGCGTGGAGGGCGTGCATCGGTTCCGTGCGCTCCATCTGGAGTACGCGGCGCAGTACATCTACAAACAGCAAGCCAAGAGCGCCAAAAACCCCACCAAAGTCGGCACGGGGGGCACGCCATTTATGCGCTACCTCAAGAAACACCGCGACGAAAGCGAACAGCACAAGGTGCAGGTTGGAGGGTGAGCTTGAAGCGCTACGACACCGTCTGCTTGCTTCGCCCGGAAGATATACCGCCCTCCCATTCCAGCCTGCGGGTGATTAGCGCCTTCAATCCAGGGGTTGCGCAGGTGGGCGAGACGGTCTGGCTTCTGGTGCGCGTCGCCGAAGCGCCCGCCGAAACGCGCCCTGGTTCGGTCGGTCTTCCGCGCTATGTGCCGGGCGAACCTGAACCTGTCATCGACTGGCTCCCCGACACGGCGATTGAGCCGATTGACCCGCGCGTGGTGCGCCTACGTAAGGGGTATATTCGCCTCACCTTTGTCTCACACCTTCGGCTGGTGAAGCTGGACGAGAGCGGGAAGCGCGTGGAGTGGATTAGCCCCACCCCCGCCTTCCTGCCTGCAACCGAGTGGGAGACCTTCGGGGTGGAAGACCCGCGCATCACTTGGCTGGAGGGAAAATACTACTTCACCTATGTGGCAGTCTCGCCTCATGGCGCCTGCACGGCGCTTGCCTCCACGACCGATTTTGTGCAGTTCACTCGGCATGGGATTATCTTCCCGCCGGAGAACAAAGATGTGCTGTTGTTCCCAGAGCGTGTCGGGGGCGAGTATGTAGCGCTCCACCGCCCGAACCCCAACACCCACTTCCACGCTCCCGAAATGTGGCTCTCCTACTCGCCTGACCTCATCCGTTGGGGGCGACACCAACCCCTGTATGGAGGTGGACGCGCGTGGGAGGACGATCGCGTCGGGGGCAGCACCGTGCCCGTGCGCATCCCGCAGGGCTGGCTGGAAATCTACCACTCCAACCAGAAGAGCCCGACGGGCACAGGCGTCGGAACCTACACCGCCAGCGCGATGCTGTTGGATGCCGAGAACCCTGCTCAGGTGTTGGGCGTCTCGCGACAGCCTATCTTAGTCCCCGAAGCCGAATTTGAACGACAGGGGTTCGTGCCGAATGTGGTGTTCCCGACGGGTATGGTGCTTCGCGATGACCGCGCCCTCATCTACTACGGCACCGCCGATACCTGCACAGGGGTCGTGGAGCTGAGCCTGAAAGAGATTTTAGAAAGCCTCGGTGTTTGAAAGGTGCTGGGAGCGGGGGCGTCTTCAAAGGGCTTATCGCCCCCTTCAACTTCACCGCGGTATCCACTTCTGAGCGTTGCGCAAGCGTTGGAGAACTCTGCGCTTGCCCAGCACCTCGATCATCTCAAACAGGCTCGGACCAGTGGTGCGCCCGCTGAGCGCCACACGCACAGGGTGGATGACCTCCGCCGCCTTGACGCCCAGCCACTCTGCCACACCGCGTATCACCTGCTCAATCTGTTCGGTGTTGAACGGCTCCAGCGCCTCAAACCGTCGGATGAGCTCCTCCAACATCTGGGGGATGTGCGGTTCACTGTACCATTTGCGCACCGCCTTCTCGTCTATCTTGAGCTGGTCGGTGAAGAAGAAGTCGGTCAGGGCGACCACATCGGACAGCAGTTTCATCTTCTCCTGCTCCAGTGGGATGACCCGCTCGGCGTAGGTGCGCTGTTCGGGCGTCAACTCCTTCGGCAGTAGCCCCGCCTCTTGCAAGTAGGGGATAGTCAGCTCTATCAACCGCTCCTTCGGCAGTTCGCGTAGGTAGTGCCCGTTCATCCAGAGCAGTTTCTCGTGGTGGAACACGAACGGGTTATCCGAAACGCGCTCCAAGGAGAACTCGCGAATGATTTCCTCGCGGGTCAGGATTTCGCGGTCATCGCCGGGGTTCCAACCGCAGAGCGCCAAAAAGTTGAACATCGCTTCGGGGAGGTAGCCCTCACGAATGAACTCCACGAACTGCACTGCGCCGTGCCGTTTAGAGAGTTTCTGCTTGTCCGCGCCCAACAGCAGGGGCAGATGGGCAAACTGGGGAGTCTCCCAGCCCAGCGCCTTGTACAAGTTCAGGTGGCGGGGCATACTGGAAATCCACTCATCACCGCGTATCACATGGGTGATTTGCATCAGGTGGTCGTCCACCACATTCGCCAGGTGATAGGTGGGGAAGCCGTCCGACTTGAGCATCACGAAGTCATCGGTGAGGGCGTTGCGGAACTCGGTATGCCCGTGAATGAGGTCTTCGTAGCTCACCGTGCCCTCTAAGGGCATCGCAAAGCGTATCACATACGGCAGTCCGTCTGCCTCACGCGCCTTCACTTCGGCGGGGGTGAGCTTGCGACAGCGTCGGTCGTACATCGTCGCAGCGGCGCCCATCCGCTTCTGCTCGGCACGCATCTGGTCTAACTCTTCAGGCGTGCAGAAGCACTTGTAAGCTTTGCCCTGTTCTACTAGCTCGTGGGCGACTTTGCGATAGATTTCCAACCGCTGGGACTGATGATAAGGCGCGTGCGGTCCCCCAACCTCGGGCCCCTCGTCCCAGTCAATCCCCAGCCAGCGGAGTGAGAACAAAATGTCCTCTTCCGAACCGGGCACATAGCGGTTTTGGTCGGTGTCCTCAATGCGCACGATGAACTTGCCACCGTGATGGCGCGCAAAAACCCAGTTGAAAAGTGCAGTGCGAATGTTGCCCACATGGGGCGAACCGGTCGGGCTGGGGGCATAACGAACACGAACCATCAGTTTTCTCTTTCCTCCTTAGCGATGAGCGGGCGCAAGGTCTAATGCTCTCAATGCAGGTTCATAATGTTCTATCAGGTGGTGCACTAACTCGCGCAGGGCCATAGAGAGCTTGCTGGGTTGGTGGGGTACGGCGATTTGGCGGATAGCGTCCAGCGGGTGGCGCCTGCGCTCGGCGACGGCGCGCATCCACTCCTCGGCTTGCTCCACAGGCAGATGCACCTCGTAGCCGTTAATCTCAAGGAACGCCAGCACGGCAATCAGCGCAGTCTGAAGGTTGCCTTGTGCGAAGGGGCGGTACTTCAGGTAGCCCCAGAGGAAGCGTGCCGATTGCAAAATCACATCTCGGCTCTGGCGATAACTGTATTGATAGTAGGTCGCCTCTTCCAAGCGGTCGTAGGCGTAGGCTTGGGGTGCGCCCATCACTTCACTGTTAATCCAAATCAAATCTTGAAGGGTGAGGTAGCGCCATTCAGAGCTGGGTCCGGGCACAGGCTGGAGCGTCTCGCGCACGGTATCGGGCAGTTGGCTCAGGCGGACGAGCGAGCGTTCTTGAAGCGCCTGCTCTGCGGGCATCAGCGTCCCACGGTACAACGACACGAGCGCTTCTATCAGGTCAGCGAATGTGCGAGGGTCGGGAGCGTCGCTGATGTCGCCGAGCAGGTTGGCGAGGTTCGGGGCGCCTTCCGCCTCGCGAACCGCCTCCGCCAGTTGGATGGGGTCAGGCAAATTCTTAATCCCGTTCGCTTTGGCGAATGCCAACGCCACCATCAGCGCCGTGCTAAGGTTGTACTCACGGAAGGGCTGGAGCGCCACCAGTGCTTTCAGCAGGTCGTCGGTGCGTTGGGCGAGCGTGCGGTTCGGTTCGGCAAGTGCGCCCGCCAACATAGCACGCTCCAAGCGCTCTTCACTCGCATCGGAGGGGATGAGTGTGATGCGCTCATACGCCAGCGCGACATCGCGCCAAGTGGGGTAGCGCAGGGTGAATGTTTGGGCGGAGGCGCGTGCGATGGGTTTGGTGTACTCGCTCAAGCTCTCCAGCAAGTTGTCGGCGCGCTGGGCACCACTCAGCGCACTGCCAATCGGGCTTTGTACCTCTGTATCAAGGGCGTTCCATCCTTCGCTCAGCATGCGTAGCGTATGTGCCAGCTCCGTCAGTGTCGGCTCTGGGGTTCCTTCTTTGAGCAGTGCCTCTCGCACCTGCGTCAGCCAACGGTTCAGCGCGTCAGTTGCCTGTTCCATGCCCCAAGATTCTACCTCACGGCACAGATCGGTGTTCTGAGGGTATTTGAAAATAACTTTCTCAGCGAGACACTGCGCTCACGAGCGTCAGTTGAGTGCAAGGTCAACAGAGTACTTATCACGACGGCGTCGGCTCAGCCGTCAGCTCCTGTTCCGACTCCTCCGTGAGGCGTAGGAACACCTCCTCCAGCGTGCTGTGTTCCATCTGGGCATACTGGCGCAGGCTCTCCAGGGTGCCTTCGGTTAGCACGCGCCCTTTGTGCATGATAATCACGCGGTCGCACAGGCGTTCGGCGGTGTCCAGCTGGTGCGTGCTGACCAAAATCGCACAGCCCTCATCGCGCAGGCGCATCAGGTCACTTTTGAGGGTGTACTGTCCTTTCGGGTCAATGCCCATCAGTGGTTCATCGCACAGGAACACCTTCGCATCGTGAACCAGCGCGCACATCACCGCCAGCTTCTGCTTCATCCCTTTGGAGAGCGTGCCCGCCAGCGTGTTCGCCTTGTCCTTGAGTTCGTAGCGTTCCAGCAGTTGCTGGGCGCGCTCTTCGTAGAGGTTGAGCGTGCCGTAGCACATCGCAATCAGCTTCATATGCTCGCGCACGGTGAGCAGTTCGTAGGGGTTGGGCAGTTCGGGGATGAACGCCAGCAGGCGTTTGGCGGAGGTCTCGTCGCGGGCGAGGTCATATTCGCCCACCTGAATGCGCCCCGAATCGGGTTTCAGAATGCCCGTGATACAGCGCAGGGTGGTCGTCTTGCCCGCACCGTTGGGACCCAACAGCCCCACGATTTCACCAGGTTCCACGCGGAAGCTAACCCCATCCACCGCGCGGAACCCCTTGAACGACTTGACCAAGTTCTCAATAATCAGCATTACTGTTTCGGCTTACGGAAAATAGAATCATTTACAGGTACATTATGCTTTACTTCGGTCAGTCGGACAACTGCCTCGATGCCCGCTGCCACTTGGCGTGTAGTGAACGGGTAGAGGATTCCATCGATTTGGCGATAGTCCGAAAAGTACATCGTGGCGGGCAGACTTCCCTGCTGGGTGGCAACCACAGTATCGATTCGCAGGAGTCTGAAGTTCTGGGTGTCGATGTAGAACTTCGTTTCGCCCCCCGTAATGTCTCTCGCTTGGATGACATGCGCGTTCCGATTCTCCACCTTTGCAGTGCCCGCAGTGCGCGGGTTGCGGAGCAGTCGGCGCCAGTCGTAGTTGGCGGTCGGGTCGGAGTTCATGCGCATCTGGAGCAGTTCGGCGCCTTTCAGTTCGCGCAGCCCCGTCAGCGGGCTTTTCTCCCAGCCGACCTTGCCGTCGTAGCCCTGTGTAATCTCACCGATACCTTGAATGTTTATCTTGACCGCAACCAGACTCGGCTTCTTGAAGTGAATCTCCAAAGTACCCTGCATATTCATCGTGGGGTAGGACACCGTGCCTCGCAAGCGAATGGTGCGTATCTTCGCTATCGCCTGTTTGCTCTGAGACACTTGGGTCATTCGGTCTAAGATTTGCTCGGCGGTCATTTTGCGTTGGGCGGTCAAATCGATTGTCATTAGGCTCAGCGCCATCAACCCCAAAATCGGCAGTCTCCACTTCATCGTTTGCACCTCGGGTAGATTGTACCCGACAGGGGTATACTACCCGCCGATGAGCCAGATATTAGACCGAGTGATGGAGCAGGCGATTGCTGAGAAAGTGTTCCCCAGTGCAGTGTGTGCGGTGTTGATGGGCGGGCGCGTACGGTTTCAAGGGGCGTGGGGTAAGCCGAACCCCGAAGCCGACACCTCTGCCAGCGCTACCACGCTCTATGACCTTGCCTCGCTCACCAAGCCGATAGCGACCACCACGCTCGCGCTGATTGCGCTTGAGGAGGGCTTGCTGAGCCTTGAGACGCTCATCACGCGCTTTTTCCCGCAAGCCCAGCACTTCAAGGGCGTCACGGTACGCCACCTGCTGACCCACACTTCGGGTTTGCCCGCTTGGCGTCCTTATTATCGTCAAGCGAAAGGGCACGATGCGGTTATTCAGGCGGTGTTGGAGACCCCACTCATTCGCCAGCCGGGCGCGGGCTACACCTACAGCGATGCGGGCTACATCTTGATGGGCGCGATTTTGGAGAAGGTTTACGAGCGCACTCAATCCGACCTGTTCCACGAGAAAATCGCCGTACCGCTCGGACTCCAGCACACCACTTACAACCCGCCTGTGGAGTGGCGCGACCAGATTGCCCCCACAGGTCACTCCGAATCGCGTGAAGGGGAGATGCTCATCGGTCAAGTGCATGATGAGAACGCCCACGCAATGGACGGCTTTGCGGGGCACGCGGGGCTGTTCGGCACGCTGGACGACCTCATCCGATTTGTGCGAATGGTGCTGGCGGGCGGGCGACCGTTGCTCTCCTACTACAGTGTGCAGGCATTCTTGACGCCCAACGCTGTTGGGACTGGGCAACCACAACACACGCTGGGGCTGTTCGCTCATCCCAACACGCTCCTGCCTCGTGGCGACCTGTTTCCCACGCGCTGTGTAGGGCACTCAGGCTTCACGGGCACGGTGATGCTGTTTGACCCCCAAGTGGAGATGGGGCTAATCCTGCTCACGAACCATGTCTACTACGGACGTGAAAAGGAGGAGTATTTAGAGTATCGCCGTCGCATCCTGAATGTGCTGGCGGGACAGATTGGCGAAGTTTAGACGCTTGTGAGCTACACAAGCAGGAATCGGCGCTGAGCGAGCCTATCTATAGGCAGGTGGTGAACCATGTACCGTGCCAAAGCAACCGAACGCCCTGACCGCTATCGGGTGAAGGTGGATGAGTATATTTTCTATCGGCGCAACGGCTACCTGATTGTGCGCAACTTGCTGGCGCCTGACGAAGTGGACGAACTGCTCACTTTCGCCAGCGACCTACTGTATGGGCGTGAGCTCCTGCCTGGAATGGAGCCTCCCCCTGCCGATGCGACTGAGGAGCAGCTCTTCTCGCGCTTCAGCCGTATCCATATGCTCCATCGGGTGCATCCGATTGCCGAGCGCTATTTGCTTCATCCGCGCGTGTTGGATGTGCTGGAAGCGCTCATCGGACCCGATGTGCTGGCACTCCAGACGATGCTGTTTTTGAACCCGCCGGGCAAGGGCGGTCAGGGTTGGCATCAAGACGCCTACTACATCAGCACCTATCCTGACACCCTGATCGGGGCGTGGATTGCGCTCGACCGCGCCGACGAGCAGAACGGCTGCCTCTGGGTGGTGCCCGGTTCCCACTGCGAGCCAATCTACCCACCTCACGGTCTGCGCGGGATTATCCACGCCGACGGTGCGTTTGAAGACCTGCACGAGGTGGAGCATGTGAGCCACTTGGACGACGAGGTCAACACGCTCTCGCAGGTGGTGCGCAAGTATCCGCCAGCCATCCCTGTGGTGTTGGAGCCGGGCGATGTGGTGTTCTTTGAGGGGCATCTGCTCCATCGCTCGTATCCCAACCGCACCGCTGACCGCTTCCGCCGTGCGTTCGTGAGCCATTATTGCAACGCGCGTTCGTGGGTGCCTTGGAACCACGGGATGCCCTACGAGGGCGACTGTGCGAACGCTGAGCATATCTTGGCGCGTGGGCGCACGCACATGCCGTACGCACTGCCTGCTTTTGGCACGCTCTGCGCTGCCTTAGACGCTCAGCAGGAGCCTGCCAATACCCCTGCTGAACCGACGCGCATGATGGGCATGGGCGACGAGATGATGGTCGTGGAGCAGGTGTTCACCGACGCCAAGCGTTAGGGGCGTACCCCCGACTCGCTCTCGCTGACCACCACCGCGTGTGAGAGGTCTTCTGTGCCGTTGGCAATCGTACCGTTCAGGCGGGGCACATAGGGCACCACGCGCGTCACGCCCCCTGTCATCGAGATGCCCAGCCACTCATGCGCCACGGCACTGGTGATGGGGTTGTGGGTCACGATAAGTATCTGAGAATGCTGAGCCATCTCCTTGAGGTGGTCAGCGAACCGTTGGACATTGCGCCCGTCCAGCGCAGCGTCCACCTCGTCCAAAATCAAGATTGGCGTCGGGCGCACATCGGAGAAGGCGAAGAGCAAGGCGAGGGCGGTCAGGGCGCGCTCGCCCCCCGAAAGCAGTTCCAGACGCTGACGGCGCTTGCCACGCGGTTGCGCCTCCACCAGCACCCCCGCCGAGAGCGGGTCGCGCTCGTTGTCCAACAGCAGGTCTGCCGAACCGCCTTCAAACAGGCGCGTGAAGCGCTCTTGGAACGCCATACGCACCGCCTGATAGGTCTCCAAGAACTTCTCGCGGGCGCGCTGGTCGATCTCGTGCAGGTTGCGCTCGAGCTGTTGGCAGGTGGTGAGGAGGTCGCATTGTTGGCGCTGGAGCGATTCGTAGCGTTCGGTGAGCCGTGCGTACTCGTCGGTGGCACCGAGGTTCACCTCGCCCATCTCGTTCAGCGCACGCCGGAGTTTCTCCATCTCAGACCGTGCGACGGGCGGGCGTTCGGGTAGGGGGGCAGTCGGTTCAGGTAGGGGTTCATCGGGGCATAGGCGCGCCCACGACTCTTGTAAGTCCACCAGCCGAACCTCCATCCGCGCCAGTTGGAGTTCCACCGTGCGCTCACGCTCCACGATGGTCTGAAGCTCGGCGCGCTGGGCACGGATGCGGTCGGTGATTTGGAAGCTCTGTTCCAGCAGGGTTTGGCGTTGGGCGCGTTTCTGTTCCAGTTGCAGGCGTGTGGCTTCGGCGCGCGCTTGGGTCTGTTCCAGCTCGGCTTGGAGCGCTTGGCGTTGTTGGACAATCTGGGCGCACTCGGCTTCAATGGTGCGCATGCGCTCCTGCAGGGCACTTCGGCGCGACTGCACTTGACGGAGCTGGTTGCGCTCGTGCTGGAGACGCCCTTGAAGCGTGTGTGCCTCACGCCGAGCCTGCTCATCCCGACTTTTCAGGTCAGAGAGTCTCTGAAGCCCCGATTGGTGCGCCTCTTCGGTGGCGCTCAGCTCGGCTTGGAGGGGTTCGGGGTTGGGCACTTCGGATTGCAGGGTGTGGGTGAGCCGTTCGTGTTCGGCGTGTAGGTGCACCAGTTGGTGTTGCAGTTGTTGCAGTTCGCGTTCGCACAGGCGACGCTCATTCTCGGCGTGGATGCGCGCTTGGGTCGCTTCTTGCAGGCGCGTGCGTGCGGTTTCCAGCGCTTGCAGATGTCGTTGGTAGGCTTGGTGCGCTTGTTCCAGTGCTTGCTCGGCTTGGGCGACGGTTTCTTGTGCCTGCTGAGCCTGCTGGCGGGCGTGGTCTAACTCGGCGCGCAGTTTGAGCAAGCTACTGCGCTCGTGTTTGGATTCGCCCCCTGTGATGGCGCCTGACACCTGTACCAGTTCGCCCCCTAAGGTGACGAATCGGCTGTAGGGGATAGGCTTGCCTGTGCGTCGCAAAGCTCGGAGCAGTTGCACCGCGTCCTCCAAGTTCTGCACGACCAGCACGCGTCCCAGTAGGTGATGCACCACGGGCAGATAGCGCGCTTCAGTTTGAATCAGGTCGCTGGCGAGTCCGATGATACCGTAGCGATCGGCCTCACCCCCTTGCTCCCTCTCCGTAAACGGAGCGGGGGAATGCGCTGGTTCTTCCCCCTCTCTGCTTGCGGAGAGGGGGGCTGGGGGGGAGAGGTTTTCTGAGTTTGCCCTCACCCTTTGCCCCTCTCCCGACGCTGCGGGAGAGGGGAGTCGTTGGCTCCCTCCCTCTCCCGACGCTGCGGGAGAGGGAGGGCTGGGGTGGGTGAGGGCTAAAACAGACTTCAACAAATCCAACGGCAAGAAGGTGAGCCGACCCGACTGCGTGCGCTTGAGCCACTCGACGCCGGCGTTGGCGTCCTTCTCGGTAGGCGTAATTAGCTCGTTCACGGCGCCACCCAAGGCGGCGCTGATTGCCTTCTGGAAAGGCTCTGGCACACTCAGCACCGCGCCCACAGGTATGAACTCGCCCTGCACCTCACCGCGCTGGACGGCTTGCAGGAGCGCCCGCACGGGTGGTATTGCGCCCTCCCCTGAGAGCAAGCTCGCCTCCAGCCCCTTCACGCGTGCTATCAGCGTCTCATATCGGCGCACCGCTTCCTGAAGCGTGCGTTGCGATTGCTGGTGCTGGCGTTCGCTCTCGCGTGCTAATGCTTGCGCCTGCTCCAGTGCGGTTCGGGCGTGTGCCACCTGTTGGTGCGCCTCTTCAAAACGGCTCTGAGCGCTCTCCAGTTGGGCTTGAAGCGCCTCCAGTTGGCTTTGATACTCTGTCATCTGTTGCTGGAGCGTTTCCACACGCTGGAGGTTCTGGGCATGCTCAGCTTGGCGCCACAGCGCCGATTGGTACGCTCGGTTCAGCTCGGCGCGCTTCTGGGCGAGCCTGTCCACCTCCGCCTGCGCCTGCTGAATTTGGGGCAGTCGTTGTTCGGTCTCGGCATTCAGGGCTTGGTATGCCGTTTCTAACTCATGCAGGGTGGCTTGGATGGCTACCTCACGCTCGGTGAGGTTGGTTTGTTCGTCGCTAAGCGTCTGGCTCAGCTCGTGCAGGGTGCGTTCCCGCTCGTTGAGGGCGGACAGTTGCCCCGTGATGCGCTCTTCGCTACTCAGAAGCGCCTGCAACACCGAGCGCAGGGTGTCCATCTCCGACTCGAGGGCGCCAATCTGCGTGCCGTACTGGTCGGACTGGCGTTCTAGGTCTCCAATTAGCAGGTCAATCTGGATGACCTGTTGGCGCAAGTTTTCGCGCTCGGTGCTAAGCGCGCTCAGCGTCTGATAGGTTTGAAGCCACTCATAGGCGATGCGCTGGCGTTCCAGTTGGGCGAGTTGGTTTTGCAGTTCGCGGTAGACGAGGGCGCGCTCTGCTTGCTCACGCAGGGGTTCGCGCTGGCGGTCTAACTCGCGAAGCACATCTTCGACGCGTTGCAGGTGGATACGGGTGGCTTCCAAGTCGCGCAGGGTATCGCGTCGGCGGTTGCGGTAGAGGCTAACGCCTGCGACCTCTTCCAGCCACTTGCGTCGCTCTTCGGGATTGGCGCTCAGGAAGGCTTCGATTTCGCCTTGACCCACAATCGCATAGCCCCCGCGCCCCAGCCCCGTGCCTGCGAACAGGTCAGCAACATCCTTGAGGCGCGCAGGCGTTTTATTAATCCAGCACTCCCACTCGCCCGAGCGGTACAGGCGACGCACAATCTGCACTTCGTCCGCCTCCAGGGGGAGCCAGCGCGTCTCGTTGTTGAACCAGAGGGCGACCTCGGCTAAGCCCATTGGCTTGTGGGTGCTGGAGCCCTTGAACAGCACTTCGGTGGGCGTAGAGGCGCGCAAGGTGCGCACATTCGCCTCGCCCAACGCCCACATAATCGCATCAATCAGATTGCTTTTGCCACAGCCGTTGGGACCGACCACCGCGCTCAGCGGAGTCGTGAGGGCAATCTCCGTGCGTTGGGCGAAGGTCTTGAATCCGTTCAGCCGTATGCGTGTTAGTACCTGTGCCATCCCTTGCCTGCTTGGGTATAGGATACCCCAGTGTGTTTGACCGAAGAGCCATCACCACAACCGACTGCTCGCAAGGTAGAGCAAGAGCGCGGTATCGGCACGGCTGAGGTTCGCGTCAGGTTGGAAGCGCAAACCGTCGGCATCCAGCGCCTCAGTGCCATCCCAGAGCAGGCTAATCAGCCGTCGCTCGCTCAAGGCGCGGATAAACGGTAGGTCGGGGTCGTCGGGGGCGACATCGGCGTAGGGCGTGGTGGCGTCTGGGCGCGTTTGCCACGCCGCAGGCTCCAGCAGTGCCATCGTGCGCACTAACCAGCGCGCAAGATCGCGACGCACAACGGGTGCGTTCGGCTCAAATCGGCGGTTGGGCGTGCGTTCAATCACGCCCAGCAGAAACAGATTCTGCACGGGAACCGCATAGGGGCTTCCAAACAGCACATCGGTGAACGCCAACCCTTGAAAGCGCTCTTCGGGAAGGTCAGGGCGCAGAGTGCGCAGATGATGCCACAAAATCCGTGCCGCTTCACCTCGCGTGAGGGCTTGCTGGGGTTCAAAGCGCTCCGAGGGGAAGTAGCCCCGCGCCGACAGGAACTGGATTGCCTCAAAATGCTCGGTCTGGGGCGTCACATCGGGGAACCAGTAGATATAGACCCCGTGACGAACCAATTTGCGCTGGATGTCCGCCACGCGCAGTCGGCGCAACGGGATGCCTGTCTGAAGGCTCAGCACCGCAGCGGCGCCCGCTGCCTGCCCCATATTCATCCGCACAGGCTCCATACGCAGAGTGCCGATAGCGACATGGGTCGCTGAGACACAGGTACTGACCAGCAAACCCTCCACACGCTTGGGCACCAGCACACCGTAGGGCACTTGGTACCACGGCGTGTACTGGAAAATCCAGAACTCGCCCTCGCCCATGTGGGGCATTGGCTCCGGCTCTACCCCCTCGGGCACGACCACGCGGCGCACGGCGTGCGAGTCCATCGGGTAGTCGCCAATCGCAATCGCGTCGTGCCGAATACGCTCGCGGGCGTACATCACATCGCTCTGATTGAGTATCACCTCACCCTCAATACGGCGCGCCTTGCGCACATACAACACGGGGGGCAGGTTGTCGCTATCGCGGAACTCGTCCTCCGCTAACCACAAGTTGCGCTGACCGAACACGGTCTGGATATAGTGTAAGTAGCCCAGCACATGGTTTTTGTAAATCTCATAGATGCGCTGGCGCTCTTCCCAACTGGCGGTTGGGTAGCGGTAGTTGAACTCCTGGAGCGTCGTACCGTGCGGGTGTTGATTGATCTCAAATTTGTTATTGGGGAATCGTCCGAACTGGGCTGCCCACGACTGCTCCCACCGGGGCGACAGCACATACTCACGGGGATTGTAGTTGGGCGGGGGGGTCCGCACCTGCTCAGTGGGGTAGTTTTGGACGAGCATCAAGATGGCGTAGCCCGGAATGCGTCGGTCGCCCTGCCCCGTGCTTCCAGGGAGTAGGCGGTCGTTGAGGCGGTCGTAGTAGATGACGCCCGCGTGAGGCTCTTCGGGCGTTCGTGGTTCGCGCCCGATACGATAGGGAGCGCCTGCCCACGCAGCGATGTCGCCTTCAGCAGTAGCATCAATCACGATATCGGCGTTGAAGCGCCCCCGACGCGTACCGTCCAGCGTGACAAACTCCACCCCCGTTATGCGATTGCCCTGCTTGAACACGCGGGTGGGACGCACACCGAAGTAGAGGTCAATGTTCGGCTCGGCATACACCATCTCTTTGATGAGCATGTTGGCGACCCAAGCCTCGTAGTTCAGACCATTGCGGTAGATGTAGCTGGTTGTATCAGCGCCCTGCGCCTTATAATACGCTTCCACTTTTTGGCGGAACTCTTCAAAAAGCCCGTTGATGCGGGAGGCTTGGCGCACATCGGTGATAGAGACGCCGTTGACTATCATGCCCCCCAAGCGATTAGTGGGTTCCAGAAGCGCCACCTTGACCCCCATCCGGGCGGCGGTGATGGCTGCACCCACACCCGAAGCGGTTCCGCCCACGATCACAATCGGGTAGCGCGCCTCGCGAGGCAGTTCACGGTAGGTACGGTCAGTGCGTGCCACAGGCTCCGAGGCTCTTCCATCGGGGTAAACTGCTTGAACCGCCAGCGTGTAGGTCTGCCCGGGCGTCAACCCGGTGAAATCGTAGAAGCGCGCCTCGGCGTCCAGTTCGCGCACCAACTGACCTTCCAAGTAGACACGGTAGGCGGAGGGATTTTCGCCACGCGGAGGGAGCCAAAACAGGGTAATTCGTTCCGTACTGCGCGGGATGGCTTCTACTGAGCGGGGTACCGCCTGCGCCCAAGCCGAAACTAACGCCAATGCCAGCCAAGAACCCACCAGCCAACTCCTCACTCTCTGCATCATGACGCTAAGGATACCTGGTTAGGGAGTTAGGAGGCAAAAAACTCTATGACTACCTAAGTTGAGCGAGGAGGCGCACGGTATGCCTGCCGTTCTCGCGCCAGTCCTCGCTGGCATGTAAAATGAGAACGCTGGGGAGCAGAAGATGGATTAGCGAGCTCAGGTCAGTGACCCGTTGAGGCGAGGCGGGGCGCCCAAACGCCTTCTGATGGGTGGGCGTGAATGCCTCCACAAGGAGCACTCCCTCAGGAGCAAGCCAACGGATGGCTCGCCGTATCAACTCGCTTGAGTAGTAGAAGCAGTTCACAATCAGGTTCACAGGATGCTCTGGGCACCACCCCGATTGCTCCAAGTCGGCACACACCCAGTGGGTAGGAGGGCTTTGGGGTGCGTAGCGGGCTTGGAGTTCCCGTCCGCGTTCAAGGGCGTCCGGGAGGCGGTCTACGGCGATGACCTGCCAACCGAGGTCAGCCAGATAGACTGCCTCGCGCCCACTGCCACAGCCGAGGTCTAACGCCCTTCCAGGGGGCAGGTGCTGAACGCTCTCTTGAAGGAATGCATTCGGTTCCCAGAGGCGGTAGGTGGGGTGAGCCTTCTCTTTTTGCTCTGCCTCTGCTCGGCTTGCAGAGAGGTTTTCAAAGTTTGCCCTCACCCCCGACCCTTCTCCCGACGCTGCGGGAGAGGGGAGTTCGACCTCACCCCCTAGCCCCCTCTCCGTAAACGGAGAAGGGGAACTTGGTTCGCCCCCCTCTCTGCTTGCGGAGAGGGGGGACGGGGGGGTGAGGTTTTCTAGGGATTCTCCCTCCAACTCCGCCCATGCCACACGACGCCCCTGCTGAGAAAGCCACGCAAAAGCCTCCACCGCTTTGGGTGTGTCATTCAAAAGCAGGATTGTGTCGTGAGGAGGTGGCAGCTCGTGCTGGCGCTGGGTAAGGCTCTGCCAAGGGATATAGACCACCGCTTGCCCCACATACGGCTTTCCAACGCTCAAATAGCGCGTGGGCAACAACATCAAACAAAAGGATACCTGCCACAAGCACTCAGGATTTGTGCCATAATTTGCTCGGTGAAGGAGACGCGGGTTAACTACTGGGCAATCAGCATCTACTGGCTGGGACTAAGTATCCACTGGGCGGCGTTTTTGAGTATCGTGATGCAGGTGCGCGTCGCCGAGATGGTTCCAGAGCAGGTGCGCGGAACCTACCTATTCATCTTAGCCTCGGTGGGCGCGCTCATCTCCACCGTGATAGAGCTCGTCGCAGGACCGATTAGCGACCGCTGTACCTCACGCTGGGGACGCAGGCGACCCTTCATCGTCTACGGTACGCTCCTCACTTTGCCGTTCATCCTGCTATTTATGACCACCCAGAACTTTTGGGTGTTGGTGCTCCACTTTGTGGCAATCCAGCTCTTCCTGAACTGGGCGAACGGTCCGTATCAGGCGGTGATTCCCGACTATGTGCCTGCCCATCGGCACGGTTTGGCATCTGCATATATGGGGATGATGACCCTAGTGGGCAACTTAGTGGGGCTGGCACTGGCAGGATTGACGCTGAGTGAACCCCCTATACTGCTCAGGGGCTATCCTTTCGGCACGCGCCTGCTGATTGTGGGTATCGTGCTGGCGGGCGGGTTGCTCATCACGATGCTCTGGACGGTGCTGGAGATGAAAGAACCCCAGTGGCAACCCCGAACCGAAGACGAAAAGCGGGTCACCCCGCGCCAGATGTTTGACATCAGCATGCGCGACCAGCCCAACTTCCGCTGGGTGGTCTGGTCGCGGTTTGTGTTCAATATGGGGTTTTTCACGGTGCTGTTCTTTCTGGAGTACTACCTGCGCGACACGATGGGTCTGAAAGAGCAGGCGCCCCTGTACGCCTTCATCGTGATGGTGATTGCGACGCTGGCAGGGGTGGTGGGCAACTGGGTCGCGGGGGTGATGGCAGACCGCACCAGCAAAAAGCGGGTACTGTACTACACGGCGGGTTTGATGGGCGTTGGAACCGTGATGTTCATCTTCTCCACGAACTTGAGCTGGGTCTATCTCATAGCGGTGCTGTTCGGCATCGCGTGGGGGGCTTTCTCAGCGGTGGACTGGGCGCTGGCGAGCAACCTCGTGCCGATTGAAGAGAGCGGACGCTACATGGCAATCTGGCACATCGCCATGACCGTGCCCCAAGTGATTGCGCCCGCCGTCGGACCAATCGCAGACCTGCTGAACCAGACCTACGGGATGGGCGTCGGATGGCGATGGATTTTTCTGGCGGTGCCAATCTACTTAGTCGTGGCGATGTGGCTGTTGCGCCATGTGCGCGAGCGCGTGGTTAGCCCCATCTCAGAGCAGTAGCATTGCGTCCCCGAAACTCAGGAACCGATAGCCTCTCTCTATCGCCTCGTGGTAGGCTCGGAGGATTAGCTCGCGCCCCGCGAACGCACTGACCAGCACCAACATCGTCGTGCGGGGCAGGTGGAAGTTCGTAATCATCGCATCCACCACGCGGAATCGGTAGCCCGGCGTGATGTAAAGCTTCGTTTCAGCGGTGCGAGCTTCTACCTGATGGTCAGCGACCGCTGCGCTTTCCAAAGTGCGCACGCTGGTGGTGCCCACCGCCACAATCCGCCCGCGAGTCTGGTTGATGAGTTCCGCCGTTTCGGGGCTGAGGGTGTACCACTCACCGTGCATCGGGTGTGCCTCCACCTGCTCGGTTTGAAGAGGGCGGAAGGTGTCTATGCTGATATGCAAGGTGATAGTGCCAATTTGAACGCCTTGCTGACGCAAGGTCTCCAGCAGTTGGGGCGTGAAGTGTAGCCCTGCAGTGGGCGCAGCGGCGGAGCCGGGTTGGCTCGCCAGCACGGTCTGATAGCGCTCTGGGTCGTCCAGATAACGATGGATATAAGGGGGCAGAGGCACACGCCCAATCCGTGTGAGCAGGGTGTCCACCGACTCGGTGGAGGCATAGAGGCGAACTAAGCGCAGTCCGCCCTCCAGACGCCCCTCCACCGCGGCTTCCAGACCTTCAGGGAACAGCACGCGTGCGCCTTCAGGGAGCCGCCTGCTGGGGCGCACCAACGCCTGCCAAGTGCCATCGCCCACAGGGCGCAGGAGGAGCATCTCCACCTGTCCGCCTGTCGGCTTCTGACCCAGCAAACGCCACGCTGAGACGCGCGTGTTGTTCAGGATGAGGGTGTCGCCCGCCCGAAGGTACTCAGGGAGGTCGTAAAAGTGGCGATGTTCCAGCGTGCCTGTGGCGCGGTGGACGACCAGCATGCGCGCATAGTCGCGGGGTTCTATCGGCTCTTGCGCTATCCGCTCTTCGGGAAGCTCGTAGTCAAACAGGCTCGCGTCCATCGTCAGCGCGCCCTCATGCTGAGCCACGCGATGAAACTCAGCACCAAACTGAGAATGATACTAATCAAAATGCTCGTTCCGAGCGGGAAGTAGAACGAGAAACCATCGCGCTGGATGGCAATATCGCCTGGCAAGCGCCACTGGCGAACCCCTAAGCGCTCTAAACCGATCAACAGCAGTCCAATCCCCACCATCGCGAAACCGAGCAACAGAAGCGTTTTGCCGACTGTTCCCACAACGAGAATTGTACCTGAGGGGAGCCGTTAGGCAGGTATAATCGGGGCTGATATGAGAACGCATGTTTTTACGAAAGGGCTGATTGCCCTGAGTTTGTTGGTCTCGCTGTCTACACTGGTGGGCAGTGGGCTTTTGTTCAGTGGGGTGGAGAACCTGCCCGCTTTGGACTACTATCGCCTCTCGTTTTGGCTGGGCATTTTGCTCATCGTGTTTGGGATTGGGGCGTCGCTGTTTCATATGGCGCACACACAGGGCTGGCGCCCGACGCTCTGGATGCTGGGGTTGTGTGTGGTGTTGGCGGGCGGGGCAGAGTTAGTCGGCACGCTCATCGGCTTCCCATTCGGAGCCTACGAGTACACCGAGCGCCTCGGACCGAAGTTCGTGGGGCACGTGCCCTACCTGATACCGCCTTCGTGGTTCATGATGCTCTATCCTGCGTTCCATATTGCCTATCTGTTGGGGGTATCGCGTCGGGCGTTGCCGTTCGTGGTGGCACTGTTGCTGACTTGGTGGGATGTGGCGATGGACCCTGCGGTCTCCACCGTGATGGGCAATCCGGGCACGGTGGCGTTTGCTTATTGGCTCTGGAAGGAGGAGGGGCAGTTCTACGGAATGCCTCTGCAGAACTGGCTGGGGTGGTACGGTGTATCGTTGATGTTGGCGTGGGTCTTTCTGAAAGTGGTGCCCGACTGGCGCCCCTCCCACTCGCTGGCTCCCTTGGCGATTTGGCTCATTCAGGGGGGCACGATGGCGGGGTTGGCGTTCTGGGTTCAGCGTCCACTGGCAACAGCGATTTGGCTGGCAGGTGCGCTGGTGGTGACCCTGTTATGCCTGCGGATGGTACGCTCGGAGGTCAACTTGGCGGGCGAGGGAGGTCTCCGATGAAGCGTGCGATTGTAGTGGGGGCTGGAGTGGGGGGCTTGGCGACCGCCTGCCGACTCGCTCATCAGGGCTATGAAGTGGTGGTCTTTGAGGCACGCCACCAAGTCGGAGGGCGCTTGGGCGAACTGCGGCTCAACGGCTATCGCTTTGATATGGGACCTACCCTGCTGATGATGCTGGAACCGCTGGAGCGCCTCTTCCGCGACCTCAACCGACGAATAGAGGACTACTTGGAGATTGTGCTGATTGACCCCTCGTACCGTGTCTACTTCGGGGATGGCACGGTGTTTGATTCTACGCCCTGTGTGGCGCGGATGGTGCGTGAAATCAGCCAGAAGATAGACCCCAGTGAGGTGCCCGGCTACCTGAGCCTGATGGCAGACCTGAGCGCGATGTACCACACGGTGGTGCCCGCATTCGTGCGCAAGCAGTATTACAGCCTCGCCGACCTGTTTAGCCCCTATCAGGTCAGTCTGCTCGTGCGTCATCGGCTCTTGTCCAATTTGTGGCGTGGCGTGAAGCGGTATGTGCGCGACCCGCGCCTGCAGATGCTGTTCTCGTTCCAGACGATGTATCTGGGCTTGTCGCCCCAGGATGCGCTCTGGGTGTATGGTGTGTTGACCTATATGGAGTCCGGTGAGGGTGTGTGGTATCCGCGTGGGGGAATGCATCGCCTGCCGACGGCGCTGGCACAGATTGCCCAAGAGGAGGGTGCCCAAATCCACCTGAACACGCCTGTGCGCCAAGTGGTGGTGGAGCAGGGTCGCGCCGTTGGTGTGCAGTTAGCAAGTGGCGAGGTGGTGCGGGCGGATGTGGTGGTGCTGAACACCGATGCGCCCACCGCCTATCAGCAACTGCTCCCGCCGACTCCGCTGGCGAAGCGTTCGTGGCGCAACTCGTGTAGTGCGCTGATGTTCTACATCGGCTATCGGGGCACGCTCCCGCACCAACTGCACCACAATGTCTACTTTAGTCAAGATTTTGACCAAAACTTGCGAGAGCTGTTCCGTGAAGGGCGCGTGCCGACCGACCCGTCCTTCTACACCTGCCTCTCCAACCGCACTGACCCCGATGACGCGCCTGAGGGCTGTGAGAACCTGTATGTGTTGGTGCCTGTGCCGAACCTAACAGGCGAAGATGCCCGTGCCAACGTCGAGCGCGTGCTGAACCGAGTGGTTGAGCGCGTCGGGCTGGAGCGCAAGCGGATGGAGTTTGTCCAGACCTACACGCCCCACGATTGGGGTGCGATGGGCTTGTGGCAAGGCGCCGCGTTCGGAATAGCGCACAACTTCTTCCAGTCCACGGCTTTCCGACCCTCTCCCAAAACCCCGTTTGAAGGATGCTACTTGGTGGGTGCGAGTACCCAGCCTGGCAACGGCATCCCGATGGTGCTGATTTCTGCCGAACTGGTCGCCGAGCGCGTCGGTGCGCTGGGACGGAAGTAGGGACAGGCAAAGGTGCTAACTGGGAGCGCAGGCGTCCCGCCTGCATCCCCACTACATCAGAACGCCCCTTGCTTGTCATCTCGCTCCCCGCTGTATTCTGAGCGTAGCGAAGAATCTCAACGAACACTCAGCACAGCCCCTTCGCTTCGCTCAGCGCGACAGGAGCAGAGAATCTGAAAAATTTCACGCACCGTTAACCACTGGTATCAACGGAGCGTTGTATAATACCGAAGGAGAACACCATGAGAAAAATCTTCGCATGGAGTGCGGTGTGGTTGCTGATTGTTGCAGGCTCGGCACAGATAGGGAGCGGCTTGTGGCCCGACGCCTCCGCCCTGCGGAACGCAAGCACGCTAAATGTGCAAATTGTGCGACAGTGGTCGACCACCCTCAACTTCCAGACCATCAACATGACCGAGCTGTTCTACAACTCGTGGGAGGTGCGCAACGGCGTGGTGCAGACCGTGCCTGTTCACGCTTTCTTAGCCGTGCCCTCAGGGAGTGGCACCTTTCCTGCGGTGATTTTGGCGCACGGACTGGGGGGTACAGCCGATGCGAATGTGACGGCACGCTTCGCCGCTACCCACGGAGTGATTGCCTTGAGCTACACTGCACCCGGCAATGGCTTATCGGGTGGAGCGCGCTACACGCTGGAACTGCTATTTGACACCTACCCCAACGCTCGTGGCTCTTGGTTCTGGGCGCACGCGGTGGCAGGGAGCCGAGCGATTACACTCCTGAGCCAACTGCCGAATGTGAACACCACGCGGATTGGGATGGTCGGCTACAGTGCGGGGGCGATGGCGACGCTGAATGTCAACGGCTTTGACAACCGCCTGCGTGCGGTGGTGGCAATCAGTGGCACGGGCGGGCTACGACGCTCCGCACAGGATGGCTCGTGGGTCGTCCACCTTCTGGCAGGTGCGGGGCTGACACCGAACGCTCCCCAGTTCCAACGGCTCTGCGACACTGTAGACCCGCTCAATCAGGCAGGAAGCCAGCACGCGCCCGTGATGCTGGTCAACGGCGCGCAGGACGAGTTCTTCCCGCTCCCCAGCACGCTTCAGACCTTCAACGCCTTCCCCGGCACTGCCCATCGCATCGTGATTATCCCGAACTGGGACCATGGGCTGTTCACTCTCAACCTGCCTGCCCCTTACGAGACCTTCAACAACAGCGACTTCGCTAATCGGCGGGTGGATGCGGCGGTCGCTTTCTGGATTGGGCACCATCTGCGGGGCAGTAGCAACTACCCGAATGTGCCACCGATGCCCACCGCAAGCATCTACGATGTGCTCGGCATCACTGCGCTCTCGGGCACGCTCAGCACTTCCTATCAAGTGGTGGAGGTTCACGCTTACTACTCCAACGACCGCTCATGGCTCTACGGGGGACAGCGACTGCAAGACCGAAACGGTAGCACTTGGTACAAGCTCGCCACCGGTCTGCCGTGGAGCAACTTCAACCCCAGCAACACCGTCTACTTTAGCGAGTTCCGATTGCGTAATAACACTCTCGCTCCCGAGTTCTGGCTCACGAGTGTGCCTGCCCTGCCTGCAGGGTTCGTTCCGCGCATTCGTCCGATGCCGAACCCGCCCCGCACGCCAGGCGATGTGAACGGGGATGGCTGTGTGAACGATGCTGACCTGCTCGCCGTGCTGTTCGCCTTCGGCAATACGGGCACAGGTCTGCCTGAAGACGACAACGGCGACGGCGTGGTGAACGACGCCGACCTGTTGCGCGTGCTGTTCAACTTCGGGTTCGGGTGCTGAGCGGGTAGAATTCGCCCGATGGCGAAACTGCTGATTACAGGTGGAGCGGGGTTTCTGGGCTATCACCTCGCCCACCACTTCGCACAATACGGCGTACAGATCGCCCTGCTGGATGTAGCGCCTTACGACGAGTCGGAGTACTCCACAGGCACCGAGTTTTACAACGCCGATGTGCGCGACCGTGAGGCGGTACGCCAAGTTTTCCAGAAGGCTCAGCCTCAGTGGGTCATCCACGGCGCCGCCGCTCTGCCCCTTTGGAAGCGTGAGGACATCTTCAGCACGAATGTGCAGGGCACACGCGTCGTGCTGGAAGAGGCGTTCCGAGCAGGCGTGGAGCGTGTGGCGCATGTGTCCTCTACCGCTGTGTACGGCGTGCCTATCAAACACCCCATAGAAGAGACCGACCCGATGGTGGGCGTAGGGCCCTACGGCGAGAGCAAAATCCGAGCCGAACAGGTCTGTGAGGAGTTCCGCCAGCAGGGGCACATCGTGCCGATTATCCGCCCCAAGACCTTCATCGGGCAGGCGCGGTTGGGCGTGTTCCAAATCCTGTACGACTGGGTGGAGTCGGGCGCGCGTATCCCGATGATAGGAAACGGGCGCAATCGCTATCAACTGCTGGAGGTCACCGACCTCGCCGAAGCCTACTATCGCGCGCTCACGGTGGAACCCGACAAAGCGAACCACACCTTCAACATCGGTGCGGAACGGTTCCAGACGGTGCGTGAGGACATTCAAGCGCTGTGCGACTTCGCTGGCTCTGGCGCGCGCCCGATGGGCACACCTGCTTGGCTTGTGAAACCCGTCTTGCGCCTGCTGGAGATACTCAAACTCTCACCGCTTTACAAGTGGGTCTATGCCACTGCCGACAAAGATTCGTTCGTCTCGGTGGAGAAGGCGAAGACGCTGTTGGGCTGGAGTGCGCGCTACAGCAACGCCGACGCGCTCATTCGTTCCTACGAATGGTACTTAGAGCATGCTTCGGGGCTGGAGGTCGGCACGGGAGTGACCCACCGCGTGGCGTGGGAGCAGGGCGCGCTTCGGCTGTTCAAGTGGCTCTTAGGCGGGCGCAAGAAGCCTGCACGCTCCCTGAAAGCCTCGGGTAGGTAGCCCTTCGGGAGTGTGTCTGCGCTCTGAGTGCGTCCTGGCTCTCCGTCTTCTATGCACCTCCAGATTTCGTGGGTGAAGGCAGGAGAGCCAGGACGGGAGTTAGCTTCCCTTATCTGCGTCTGCGTTGACGAGCGCAGAGGATGCCCACTCCCGATGCCAACAGAAGCAGACTGCTTGGCTCAGGCACAGGCGTAATGGCGAACAGCCCGCCGACATCGGTGAAACTGCCGTTCACCACCAGTACGCCGTTGCCCGAGAACGGCTCAAAACCGTTCCCATAGAAAGCGAGGCTCGTGGGGAAGGGGAACGCACCAGAGAACTGACCAAACGGCTGTGCGGAGGTTCCTCGCAGGAGCGTGAGCGTGCGCTGGGTGGTGGCAATCAGGTCGCCTTCGGTGTCAAACACGAAACTCGCCAACCCAGAGCCGTTGCCCCCTGCTAAAGAGAGCGTGTCAATCAGGTTGGCTCCCACGATTGCGCCCGAGCCGTCGTACACAGGCTGGAAGCGGAACACCTGACCGGGGTTGCCTGCGAAGTTGGGGTCGTTCGTGTCGCCTGCGTAGATGGTTCCATTGCGGAAGGCTAAACCGCCCGCATAGCCGTTCCCGTAGGCACTAACCAGCTGGTTCACGGCGCCGTTCTGCACGGCGTAGAGGCGGTTGCTGTTCGGTCCATCTGCCCCAATCGCCAGCACTTGGCTTCCAGCAAGCGCAATCTCGGCTACATTCGGCAGACTACCGACGGGGGCGAGCAGGTTGGCCTGATTGGTGGTAAGGTTCCAGCGAAGCACGGTGTCCAAGTCGCCGTTTTCTGAGAAGAGCAGGGTGTCGTCATCTTGCCAGACCATTCCCCCGAAGAACTGCCAACTGCTTTGGGAGATTTGGGCGACCACTTGGCGGTTTTCAACGGCGATGCGGTTGTACACGGTGATACTCCCGCCACCACCAAACTGGTTCGTGGCAACGGCGAGCTTGCCTGAGGGGCTGATGGCGACCACACTGCCAGACAAGCCGAGCGAGAAGGTTCTGTAGCCGGTTGGGGGCGTGTAGCCCGACACTTGAGCGAGGGCGACCGTGAGGGTCGCAGTATAGAGCGCACCTAAGCCTAACAAAGTTTGTGTTGTTCGCATACCTGACCTCCTTTCGCGAGCGCGAAACAAAATCGCGCCCGACGCTTGTCAGGCGCGTTCAGAGACGAGCGAACCTTATGCTCACTCCGACCGCACCCTGTGCTCGCAGGGCGTCCCAATCGGGGACGCGGTCTCGCCGTGGCTGGGCATTCGGGCTTGTCCCCTCTAAGGAGGCTTACCGTTGCGGCACAGCGCCGGACTTGCACCGGACTTTCCCCACTCTTTCAGCCCCAGCACGACCTGGGGCGCACACGGCGTGCGTGCTTTCTAAATGTACCCGATCTTACACCTTCCCAAACCGCTTCATCGCCTCAAAGCAGAGGCGGATGGTCTCCAGCGGGGTATGGGCGTAGGTCTCCTGCTCCACGATGTACCATTCGGTCCCTCCGACCGTTTCGCAGGCGGTGAAGAACTCGTGCCAGTGGACTTCGCCTTCGCCAATCACGGCGCTATTGTTGGTGCTGGAGAACTCTTTGCAGTGGACGGTGAAGGCGCGCCCTGGATACTTGTGAACGAACGGCTCGGCGTGCGCTCCGCCATGCAGGGCGTTGCCCGTGTCGATCTGCATCACTACCTCAGGCAGAGTGCTGCTGAAAAACACATCCCACGGCAGCTCGCCCGTAGCGGGGTCAGGTTGGAACTCCACCCAGTGGTTGTGATAGCCCGTGCGGAAGCCGTGAGGGGCTATCTTCTCTGCAATCTCGTTGAACAGCTCCGCAGTACGGCGCCAGTGGTCTAACGAGGCAGTGTACTCAGTGGGAAGCCCCGGCACAATCAGGTACCGACATCCCAGCGTGCGGTGGAACTCAAGGGTCGGCTCTAACTGGTCTCCTAATAACTTATCTATCCCGATATGGGTTCCACAACATTCCAAGCCGTTGTCATCCAACATTTTGCGGAGCTCGCTGGCTTGGAAATCGTAGTAGCCTGCGAACTCCACGCCTGCATAGCCGATTTTGGCGACTTCAGCAAGCGTCGCAGGCAAATCACGCTTGCAATCGTCGCGCACCGAATAAAGTTGAACGCCTACTTTGACAGCCATCGTTTAGTATCCTCCAGGTCCTTGTTCGTTCAGCGCATACCGACTCCTGCACCCCCAAAGCAAAAGGTTAGCCCAATCGTCTATACTTTAGGAGGGAAACGACGATGACCCGATACTTTATCTCGGTCTGCCTGCTCGGTTGGGCACTGAGCGGATGCGGTACAGGCGGAGTGGGCGCGCCCAGCAGCCAAAATCAGCCCATTCAACAGAGGACACCCGTGAAAGTAGAACCTCAAATTGTGGATGCGAACCTGCGTTTCGGACTTCGGCTCCTGAACGAGCTGGATGCAAATCGTGAGACGCCGAACCTGTTCTTCTCACCCCTCTCGGCAGGAATTGCGCTGAGTATGGTGCTGAACGGGGCAGGAGGCGAGACCCACACCGAAATTGCCCGCACACTGGGCTACACCAACCTGAACCAACAAACTCTCAACGCCGAGAACGAGGGGCTCATCCAGCTCCTGCGCTCGCCCGACCCCGAAGCGACGGTGGATTTAGCGAACGGGCTGTGGGTGCAAAATGGGTTGAACTTGCGCCTTGAGTTCGTGCGCACCCTGCAAAGCCATTTCAACGCCGTCGCCCAGACGGTGGAATTTGGGGCTGACCCAGAGGGTTCGGCAACTCAAATCAACGGATGGGTGAAAGAGCAGACGCGCGGGATGATTGACCGCCTCTTCCAACCCAACGATTTTGACGAACGAACCCGTGCGGTGCTGGTCAACACACTCTACTTCAAGGGCAAGTGGCAAAGTCCCTTCAACAAGGAGGCGACCCAAGACGAGGACTTCACCTTAGAGGATGGCGACACCAAGTCGGTGCCGATGATGCGCCAGTTCGGGAAGTTTCCCTATCTGAAGGGGCAGGGCTTCCAAGCGGTGGGGCTTGCGTATGGCAAGGGTGAGCTGATGTTCTACCTCTTTGTGCCTGACACAGTTCAGGGGCTGAGCGACCTGCGCCAGCGCCTGACCCACGAAAACTGGAAGCGGTGGATGGAGCGTTTCCGAATGACCGACGGCGATGTGGCGATGCCCCGCTTCAAAATCGACACGAAGTTCCTGCTGAACGCACCCCTCGCCAAGATGGGCATGCCGAGTGCCTTTGATGAAGGGCGGGCGAACTTTGAACGGATGGCGCACACACCGGGCAATCGCTTGTTCCTCCAAAAGGTGGTTCAGCGGGCAGTGGTGCAGGTAGACGAGGAGGGCACCGAAGCCGCCGCTGCGACGGGCGTTCAGGTGGGCATCACTTCGGCACCCGTCAACACCTTCACGGTGCGCGCCGACCGTCCGTTTCTGTTCGCGATTGTCCACCAGCCGACGGGCACGGTGCTGTTTATGGGGATTGTGCGTGAGCCGTAGGATACAAGAGCAGTTCGTGACTCTATACTGCCTCTGCCACCCTTGACAGGGCACAACGATTGGGTATAATGGGAATTGTAAGGGGCGGTAGCTCAGCTGGGAGAGCGCTTGCATGGCATGCAAGAGGTCGGCGGTTCGAATCCGCTCCGCTCCACATCTCCCTCCTGTGCTTCTAACCTAATCCCTGTTGATACCCTTTAGTCACCTGAGACTTGGCATTTGCCCTCGTGGGTGAGTTTGTTAGAGGGGGATGCAAACGAATAAGGTGCATTCTGATTGGGTTAGGTTGTAGAAAGTCTGGCTCCCGGGGCAGGATTCGAACCTGCGACCTGGTGGTTAACAGCCACTCGCTCTGCCGACTGAGCTACCCGGGAACCTTGTGCCCTAATTATACCATATCCCGTGTGAATGTGTCAAGAGGTTCCGAGGGAGGGTGAACAATCGTAGCACGGGCATCCTGCCCGTGAAGGGTATCTTGGGCAAGGATGCCCAAGACACAATTTCACAAACATCCTCAAAACCCCTTGACAATGGGGGAAAATAGGGTATAATCCACTTTACTTGCGGGGCGTCTGACGCCCTGCTACCACCACCCAAAAGGGGGGAGGCGAGACGGGCGCTATGTCGCGGTCCAACTCGGTGGGCGAATACGCTGCGGTTCGTTTACCGTTTTGGATCATCGCCATAGGCGCTTCAGCCCTGCGGGGCACCCGCGTCTGGTACCGAAACCGACCGCGCAAAAACCCACATCGCCTCCGAGTTCGATGTAGCTTCTGCTACCTCGCACTCGGCTGTAGCTTCGGGCTACAGGACAATCTTTCGTCAGGAGGACACTATGATGAACCGGGTTGGGATGCTGGGGCACCGACCGGCGCGGTCGCCTCTGGGTGTCTTCGCATGGGTACAGTCGCTGGTATGCAACGCCCGCAACTGGATACTCCGTGCGTTTGCTCCCTCGCGCGCGCAGGCGGCAATTCACCCCATTCAGAATCAGTTTGAGTTCGAGATTGCGCCCCCGAGCCTGCGCCAGAACGACGCTCGCTCGCTGGGCACTCACCTGCTCGTGGAGCTCTACGGTTGTGAACCGCGCACTCTGGAGCGGGTCGCCTATGTTGAAAATGCGCTGGTGCAAGCCGCGCACTACTCCAACGCGCATATCGTCAGCCACTTCTTCCATGAGTTTGAACCGTACGGCGTGTCGGGCGTGGTCGTAATTGAAGAATCACACTACACCATCCACACCTGGCCCGAGAAGCGCTACGCGGCGATAGACCTGTTCTTCTGCTCGGAAACGGTGGACGCCGAACGCGCCCTGCAAGTGTTGGGGGAGGTATTCAAACCCGAGCATGTGGATGTGATGCTCATTCGACGAGGGGTTCACGACCGTGCCCCAAGTTGACTAACCACACCGCCCCACCCATGGGCAGTGGAGAATCGAGCGCGGTGGCAAACGAGACCGAGACCCGAATCGGGCACCCCTACGCGGTATCGGCGCTCCCCAAGTTGGAGGAGGGTTCCGTCGGTCTCGTTGCCCCGCAACGGCTCGTCTTTCAAGAGGGGCTGACCCTCGCTTCGGGCGTGCATCTCGCCCCGATTGAGGTCGCCTTTGAAACCTACGGCACCCTCAACCCCACCCGCGACAATGTCGTCTTGGTGTGCCACGCGCTTTCTGGGGGCGCACACGCTTCAGGCAAACATCACCCCGACGACCGCAAACCCGGCTGGTGGGACCTCTACATCGGTCCCTGTAAAGCACTAGATACCGAGCGGTTCTTTGTCGTATGCGTGAACGTGTTGGCAAGTCCCTACGGCACGACTTCGCCAATGTCCACAAACCCCGCCACAGGCAAGCCTTATCGGCTGGAGTTCCCCGAAATCTGCGTCGCTGACTGGGTGGAGTTGGAGCGTCGGGTGCTGGAGCATCTGGGCATACGCCACCTGCATGCGGTGGTCGGTGGCTCCACAGGCGGGATGCGCGCCTTCGAGTGGGCGGTGCGTTATCCCGATTGGATGGACAAAGCGGTAGTCATCGCTGCGCCCGCACGCTCCAGCCCGATGGTGATTGCGCTCAACCATATCCAACGCCAGGCAATCTTGATGGGCTTAGAGTATGGGGGCGAGGAGGGTGCCCAACGCGGGCTGGCACTTGCCCGAATGCTGGCGCACATCTCGTATCTCTCGGAAGATGCGCTCTGGCAAAAGTTCGCGCGGGAACCCCACACCGACGCCGAGTATTGGAAGGTGCTTTATCAAATTGAGAGCTACTTGGAGTACAAAGCCAGCACCTTCCTCCAGCGTTTTGAACCCTACTGCTACCTTTATATCACGCGGGCGATGGACACCTTTGATTTGGGCACAACCTACGGCGAGGGCGACTTGGAGCGAGCGCTCGCCCGTGTGCAAGTGCCGATTTTGCTGGTCAGTTTCACCTCCGACTGGCTGTTCCCACCCTCAGGACAGGACGAGGCGGCGCAAATCCTGCGCAAGTTGGGCAAATCGGTCATCCACGAGGTCATCGACTCCCCGTGGGGACACGACTCGTTTCTGGTGGAGCGTGTGAAACCCCAACTGAAGCCGATTTTGAAAGCGTTTATTGAGGAATGAGGCGCTTGGGGAGGGGAGAGCCGTTCGTGCCCTCCCCCCCAGAGGATTAGCGTCCCTCGCCTCGTTCGGCGGCGGGAGCGGCGTTCGTCGGTTGGCGTGGGGGCGCATCGCTGTAGTCGGGGTCACCCGGATACTGTCGGCATCCGCCCAACAGCATCAGCGCCAGAATCAGCCCGAAAGCCCAAAGAGTGAACCGCTTTGTCTGCACCGTCATTCTCCTGCGTATTGATAGCGGTAGGCACGCAAGCCACTGGACAGGGTGATAATCTCAAAGAAGCGCTCGGTACGAAGTTAGGAAAAGATAATCCCACCGCTGGAGCGGTTCGGACCAGTGAGGATGGGGTCGTCTTGGCGTCGGGCGTTCGGGGAGTAGAAGAGACGCAGGTTCTTCACATAGGGTTGCACCTTGAGCATCCACGAGGCGTCGTAGTCAATCCCGTTGCTGGCGTTGGTCTCAGGGTTGTCCTCCACGGCAGGGGCGAACCGCTCGTCATAGTCCTGAAGGTACATCATGTGCGCCTTCACAATCTGGTTCACATTGCTGATAGAGGTGGTTTGCGTGCCGAGTCGCGTGCTTGGGCAAACACAGGGAACAGAATCGCCACCAAGATGGCGATAATCGCTATCACCACCAGCAGCTCAATAAGGGTAAAGCCACTCTTAGCCCGTTGCATTGTAGGTAGACCTCCTGCACGAAGTGCATAACCTATATACCCCATCGTTTTGTCAATTCCTGCTGGGCGCAAGGGAAAAGAGGATGAGGGTTTTTTGAACCCCTCACCCACCCCAACCCTCCCCCTAAATGCAGGGGGTAAAATGGTTCCCCACGCTGGCGGGGGGAACCTTAAGGAGGGGGCAAACAACCCCTCCCCAACCCCTGACAGGAGTACACTTGTTGAGTTCAAGTTTGCAAAACGCCTGCCACTTTTAGAAGCAAGCGGTAGCACCAAGCAGAGAACTTCGCTTCTACCCGAAAAGCCCACCCTGTCACCCTGAGCGAGGCGAAGGGTCTGTGGTTTGGGTTTTGGCGAGATTCTTCGCTTCGCTCAGAATGACAATAAACGCTTTGTTCGTGATAACACGGCTCGGTGCTTTGTGTATCCCAGTGCACGGAACTGTGGGTCAAACCAAAAAACCACCCTGTCACCCTGAGCGATAGCGAAGGGTCTGAGATTCTTCGCTTCGCTCAGAACGACAAACACGCTCACCCGAAAGATAGATAACCCCCAGATAGCATCTGGGGGTAGCGAGTGTCAAAGTGGAGGGATAAGAAGCTTAGGCGCGTCGGCGGCGCAGACCGAGTAGCCCAATCAAGCCAGTGCCCAAAGCCAGCATGCTTGCAGGCTCAGGAATAATCTCAAACTGGAGCTCATCGAGCCCTTGATTGAGCTGAACCGTGCCCGCGTACACATCGTGGTAGCCGTCCCAAAGCATTCGGTAGTTCACTCGCAGGGTCACGATGTCGCCGATGTTGTAGCCCGTTAGGTTCAGGGTAAAGGTGTTGCCGAAGTTGGAGACGGTCTTGGTTGCGGTTCCCTCGTTCACGGCGAAGGTGACCCCATTACTGCCCGTCTGGACGATGGTGCTATCCACTTGGAAGTTGCCTTCCACGCGCACATCGTCGCGGAAAGGCGAGTTGATAGCACCGAAGAAGGCACCGCCTGTCACCTGACCGCGCGAAACCGTGCCGTTGAGAACCGTCCAGGAGATGGTGATGGAGGAGTTCAGATTCTTGTTGACTTGAAAACCGGGAGTCACCAGGTCATCATCGGGCACACCGATGATGCTACCGTAAGGACTGCTTGCCTTGTTGATGGGTGCAGCGTTGTTCGCTTGGGCGCGGATGCGGGTTTCCAGCTCGCCCCCAAAGGCAGGGCGGTTCGAGAGCTGCTCACTGCGAAACACATGCCCCGAGCCGACCCAAGTGGTGTGGGTGATGACACCGCTGGGGTTATCGCCAGTCAGACCAGCGAAGCGGTTCGCGGGCAGACGCCAATAGCTTCCTGCTGAGGTTCCGCCCGTGCCCGAGAAGCGTAGCACCAGTCGCCCGAACGGGTCGCCACTGCTGAAGGCGGTCACATCGCGCCGCCATCGCCATCCGTTGCCTGTACCTAAACCAGAGGTATCACGCAGAACCCACTCAGAAGCAGTATGCGCACCTGAGGTCGGTCCCGAACTCGAGTAGCTCAAACTAAAGTCCACATTGTTCGGTCCGTCGTTGTTGAACACCAAGAACTGCTGTGCCAAAGCAGTGGTGCTAATCAACGCACTGCCTAAACTCAATCCAAGCCATCGTGTCAATCGCATGGTAGTATCTCCCTATTGTGGAGAGCGGTCGCTCTCCATTTTTAATAGACTCAAAAGGTCTTGCCAACCGGACAGCGAAAAGGAGGTAAAGGGGCAGATTTAACGTAGGCTTAACGGACTGCCAGAGGCACACTTAGAGTTTTGAGGTTTGGGGTTCTACGAGGGATTTGACGCGATTCTTCGCTTCGCTCAGAATGACAGTTTCCCCCCTTTTCACCCTGAGCGATAGCGAAGGGTCTGTGCCTGGGGTTTTGTAGGGATTCTTCGCTGCGCTCAGAATGACAAAGTGGGGCGCTCAGTGCAATCCCCCACTGTCACCCTGAGCGTCAGCGAAGGGACTCTGTCTTGGGTTTCGTTGAGATTCTTCGCTGCGCTCAGAATGACAAAGTGGGGCGCTCAGTGCAATCCTCCACTGTCACCCTGAGCGATAGCGAAGGGTCTGTGCCTGGGGTTTTGTAGGGATTCTTCGCTGCGCTCAGAATGACAAAGTGGGGCGCTCAGTGCAATCCCCCACTGTCACCCTGAGCGAAGCGAAGGGTCTCTGTCTTGGGTTTCGTTGAGATTCTTCGCTGCGCTCAGAATGACAAAGTGGGGCGCTCAGAATGAGAATAGGGGTCTAACGGGAATGTGAGTATAGCCCGATCTGGGAGCCGATTGAGGCGTTCGGGCGGGTATAACGAATTGCTCATGCAGACCGTACAACAGGCATCAGAACGCCGTTGGGCTTGGCTGGGGTGGAGCCTCGCTTTTTTTGTGCTTCAAGCGGGCACACCATTTATCACGCTCCCGCTCCAGTGGGTGAAGATGGGCACGCTGTTCAGCACGCTCCTGCTGATGGCGACCCTGCTGGGGCTGATTTTCAGCCTCACACGCTTGACTGAGGCGGTCCGGTGGTTGGGGCTGATGATGCTCGTCGGAGGCGCTATCCTCTGGGTGGGCGGATGGTTGCTTCCCCCCGTGCTTGGGTGGAGCGCACAGAACCGACCCCCGATGGCTCTCTTCGCCCTCTACCAGACGAGCCTGTACTACCTGTTGCTCCTTACAGCGGTGGGGCTGGGTTCCGTGCTGTCGCGGATTGTGCGTGAGAAGAACCTCTTGGTGCCTGTGGTGCCCTTCGCAGCGATGGTGGATGTGCTGACCGTGCTGGCGCCAGGCGGCTTCGTCAAGCGGGTGATGGAGCAGGCGCCCGAAGTCGCCGAGCGCGCCAGCGTCGCCGTCACGGCAGTGCCCAGCGCGGTGGAGACTTTTGAGCAGGTGGTGCCGATTGTGATTATCGGGGTGGGCGATTTTGTGTTTTTGGCGCTGTATGCCTCGTGCCTGTGGCGGTTTCAACTGCGCGTGCTCCCCACGGCAATCGGGTTGTTCGTCGTGCTTTGGGTGTACTTGGTGATGGTGATGGTGGACCTCGCCCCGAAACTGCCTGCCCTGCTCCCGATGGCGCTCGTGTTCCTTGCTATCAACTGGCGCGAGTTTCGTCTAAGCCCTCAGGAGAAGCTCGCCAGCTTGGTGGTGGTGAGTATCGTCATCGGCTTCATCGGCTGGCTCTTCTGGAGGACATGAGGACAAAAGCCTTCACACTGATTGAACTGCTGGTGGTGATTGCGATTATCGCCATCCTGACTGCGATTCTGTTTCCGGTGCTTTCGCAAGCGCGTGAGAGCGCCCGGCAAAGCGCGTGTGCCCAGAACCTGCGCCAAATCGGGCAGGCGTTCTGGATGTACCTCCAGGATTACGATGAGCGCATGCCCGACCGACGCGACCTCAAGCGCAACTTGCTGGGCGGATACCGCCCGTGGACAACCTGGCCCCCCTCCGACCCCCGTTGTGGGTGGGCAGGCATCGTTTTGGAACCTTATATGCGCAACTGGAATCTCTGGAACTGTCCCAGCGTGACAGGGAGCGCATTAGGGGAGGCCATCCAGGTGCTTCAGCGCGCCGAGCCGACCCTCCAGACCGAAAAGCGCACGCGCTACTGGATGTGGCGCTTTGATCGCCCTGACGACCCTGTGCCCCCCGATAACTTCTGGGGCAAAACACCCGACCAGGCGGTGGCGGACCTGCAAGCCAATCCGAGCAACTTCTATGCGCGTCCTGAGGGTGTCAGCGATGTGGAGCTAGCGGTGGACCCCTACTTCCCGCGCACGATTGGCACCGTTGCGCCTGAACTGCGCGGGCGCGCCGTCCATCGTGGGGGGCGCAACCGCCTGATGCTGGATGGACATATCCGCTGGCTTCGCGACATTCGTACGGACTGATTACTGGGTTTGGGTTGCTGAGAGGCATGTGCTTCAACCCGCAAGTGTGGGAAACCGCCAAAGGGCTGTCGTCAATACCCCAGCTCAAAGAAGTAGCGGAGCCACTCGCCAGCGACGGGCGCAGCGATTGCTCCCCCGCCTCCCGCTTCCTCTGCCATCACGCAGATTGCGACGCGTGGGTTGTCGGCAGGGGCAAAGGCGATGAACCACGCGTGGGTCTTACCCCCTTTGCGGAACTCGGCAGAACCCGTCTTGCCCGCCACCTGCACTCCGGGCACCCGCCCTGAGCGGGCGGTTCCCCGTTCCACCGTGCGCACCATTGCTTCTACGACCGCCTCCCAGTGCTGGGGCGACGCCTCGTAGCGGTGAATCACTTCTGGCTCGGCGTTCTCTAAGACAGTCCCATCGGGCGCCACGATTTGGCGCATCAGGTGTGGACGATAGATGACCCCCCGATTCGCAATCCCCATCGTGACCACCGCCCACTGAAGGGGCGTGTTGCTCAGATAGCCCTGACCAATCCCGTAGTTGAGCGTCTCGCCGCCAAACCAAGGCTGGTTGTAGGTCTGGCGTTTCCATTCCGTGTCGGGCACTAACCCCCTACGCTCGTGCGGGAGGTCAATCCCCGTGCGTTCGCCCAACCCGAAGGCTCGTGCCAACTCCGCCAAGCGGTTGGGACCTAATCGCTGTGCCAACTGATAGTAAAACACATCGCACGACTGGGCGACCGAGTCGTAAAAGTCTACATACCCGTGCCGTTTCCAACATCGGAAGTAGCGCTGACCCGCTTGATAACCGCCTGCACAGCGTACCCCTGAGTGCGTGCTGATGAGTCCCGACTTCAGCCCCTCTAAGGCGACAATCGGTTTGAAAATGGAACCGGGCGCGTAAGCCGATTGGATAGCGCGGTTGTTGAGGGGCGCACGCGGGTCGTTGATGAGTGGTGCCCAGATTTTGGCAGGGATGCGCGGGACGAACAGGTTCGGGTCAAACGAGGGCTGGCTGACCATCGCCAACACTTCGCCTGTGCGGGGGTCTATCGCCACCAAAGCGCCCAGATGACCCTGAAGCAGTTCAAACGCCTTCTGCTGGAGGCGCGTATCGATCGTCAGCACGAGGCGTGCGCCCGGCGTCGGCTCAAACTGTTGCACGGTGCGCACCTTCTTGCCCAGCGGGGTCACTTCCACCTGCTCGCCACCGGGCTTGCCGTGCAGATACCATTCGTATTGGCGCTCCAGCCCATTTTTACCGACGAAGTCCGTGCCCTCATAGAGGCGCGTACTAATCCAATCGCCTTCTCCCTCTTGCTGGGCACGCTCAGAATACTCCTTCAGCTCCTCCTGAGAAATCTGCCCGACATAGCCCACGATGTGCGCAAACAGCTTGCCATACGGATAGCGTCGCATCGCCCGAAGCGAGACCTCCACTTCGGGCAGGTTGTACTGGCTCTCGATGAGGTCAACCGCCTGCTCATATTGCACCCCCTGAAGCACCACCAACGGCACATACGGGTTGATGCGCGGGTTGTTGACCATCTCGCTCAGCTCTTCAGGGGTTATGCCAAGGCGTTGTGCGACAAGCGGGATTCGCTCGGGGTTCTGGCGCAGTTGGTCTGGATAGACGCTAATCACGATTTGGGCGCGGTTGGTGACGACCGTTTTGCCGTTTCGGTCTACAATCAGCCCACGCGGAGGCGGAATTCTCAGCAAGCGCGTGCGCACCAACTCGGCGCGGGCACTCAACTCCTCACCGTGCAAAATCTGCAAGTACCATAACCGTCCGACCAGCACCATCAGTACCAGCGCCACCGCCACAAGTAGCCCGTACTCTTGGGGGGTTATCGGGCGTTTGTCCTCGGCGCGTATGCCCAAGTAGCGTTTCGGTCGTTGTATCATCGGTCTCTGACGCGGTGCTTTCGGCAGGTTCTTTTAGGCTCACTCCCGCGCGTGAAGCGCTTGCGAACCACTTCGGGGCAGTAGTCGGTGGCGCGCTCGCCCGTGTCTGCACACACATCCACCGCAACCGTCTCAACAGGTGGTGGAGGGGGTGGAGGGAGCGGAGGGGGAGGGGGAGTGCTCGTGCGAGGCGCACCCTCCGAAGTGCGAGGCGTTGGGTCGGAACCCCAACGCGCGGAACCGGACTGCGTCGTTTCTATCGGGTTGGAAGACGCTGGCGAGAGGGCTGGCTCAGACGGTTGTGGAGCGCGCACCGTGTCGTTCGCAGGGGGTGGAGCCGGCTCGGTGGGAGGCGTCTCTGGAGCAGGAGACGCTTCCGAGGGTGCCGGCGCTTCGGGAGTGGTCGTCTCCGCCGGGGGAGTGGGTGTCGGCTCGGTTTGCGGAACAGGTTCGGCAGGCTTTGGCGGGTTGATGCGCTGGTCAATCTCCAGCACACGCGCCATCAGGTCTGCCCAGATACGGGCGCAGACCGTGCCTCCGAACACGCGACGCATCGGGCGATACTCCCACTGACCGGTTTGGGAGTTGTAATGCTCGCTGGCGACCCAAACCACCGCCAGATAGTGGTCGGTGTAGCCGACGAACCAGGCGTCGCGGTAGTCGCTGGTGGTGCCCGTTTTCCCGCGAGCGTTGGGGATGCGTGCGGCGGCGCGCCCCGTGCCGTTCACGACCGCCGTGCGCAAAATCTCGTCCATCCACTGCGCCGACTGCTCAGAAAGCACGCTCGGCACGATTTGCCCTTTCTGGTCAACCAACACGACGCCGTTGGCATCCACCGCCTTGCGCAGGAGGAACGGCTCCACGCGGTTGCCTCCTGTGGCGAACACGCTGAACGCCTCCGCCAACTCTATCGGGCGCACCGCCGAGGCTCCCAAAGCGAGGGGCAGAACAGGGTCTAACGGCGACTCGATACCGAAGCGTTCACGGGCATATCGGGCGACCGTTTCGGGACCCACCAACTGCATCGCCCGAATTGCAGGGATGTTGATGGATGCGGCGAGCGCACGGCTCACGCTCACCGAGCCACGAAATTTGCCGTCGGCGTTCTGAGGACGCCACATCTTGCCCCCGCCTGCGGGCATACTCATCGGGCTATCGGAAAGGACGCTGGTCGGAGTGAGTTTGCCCAGTTCAAAAGCGGTTGCGTACACAATCGGCTTGAACGCCGAGCCGGGTTGGCGTCGCCCTTGAGTGATGTTGTTGTACTGCGAGCGCCGAAAATCTACCCCACCCACCAGCGCGCGCACATAGCCCGTGCGCAGGTCTATCAGCACAATCGCCCCTTGATTGACCCCCTGATTGGCGAAGGCGCGAATGCCGCTCTGGAGCGCTTGCTCCGCAGCGCGTTGCATCTCCATATGGAGCGTGGTGTAGACCTTCAGCCCACCTTGCAAGATGAACTCACGCCCATACATCTCCTCCAGCTGGCGGAGCACATCCATCACGAAGTAGGGCGCCAAGAAACGCGATTGGGGTCGGTTGCGGGTCAGGCGCAGGGGTTCTTGCTTGGCGACATCGCGCTGGTCCGGGGTGATATAGCCCTCGCGTGCCATCAGGTCCAAGGTCAGGTTGCGCTGGCGTATCGCCTCGTCGGGATTGCCGAACGGCTCGTAAGCGGAAGGGCGCTGGGGAAGCGAGGCTAACAGCGCACACTCTGCTACGGTGAGCTTGTCCAACGGCTTGTTGAAATAGACCCGCGCCGCCGCTTTGACCCCATACGCGCCGTTGCCATAGTAGACCTGATTGAGATACAGCTCCAACACGCGCTCTTTGCTCAACCTGCGTTCAATCTCTTGGGCGAGGATAATCTCTTGGATTTTGCGAGAGAAGGTGCGCCGTTGGCTCAGGAACACATTGCGCGCCAGTTGTTGGGTGAGCGTGCTTCCGCCCTGACGAATATCGCCTTCGTTGAGGTTCACCCAGAGGGCGCGTGCGGTACCGCGCCAGTCCACGCCCCGATGTTGCCAGAAGCGTCGGTCTTCTTTGGCAATCGTGGCGTTGATGAGATGTTTGGGGATTTGGGCGAGCTCAACGGGTTCGCGGTACTCCTCGGCAATCCGCGCCAGCTGGGTGCCATCGCTGGCGTAAATCAGACTGGCTTGGCGGGGCTGAAAATTCTCAATCACCGTCACCGACGGCATCATCTGGGCGACTTGATAGTACAGCACCGCCACGAAAGTGATGCCCCCCAGCATCAGAGTCAAGAAGACCAGGCTCAGGTACGCCAGCAAACGCTTCCACCAGCGACGGCGTTTGCGCTTCGGTCGCCCTGATACCGTTTCCGCCGAGCCACGCATGGACACAAAAGTATACCTGAGGAAGCGCACACCGCATCACTTCACGGAAGAACCCACCAAGCGGGTACAATAACGCTATGACACAGACGCTCAGCTCGGTTTCCTATGCCCATGTCAGCGAGTTAGACCATCAGTACCTTCTCCAAGTGTATCGTCGGTTCCCCGTGCTAATCGTGCGCGGGCAGGGCGTATGGCTGTATGACGAGCAAGGCAACGCCTACTTAGACTTCTTGTCGGGCATCGCCGTGTGCAGTGTGGGGCACTGCCACCCGAAGTTCGTCCAGCGCCTTAGCGAACAGGCGGGACGGCTGATTCATGTGAGCAACCTCCTGCTCACTGAACCCCCCGCCCAACTGGCGAAGCGTCTGTGTGAAGTGTCGGGTATGGAGCGCGTCTTCTTCACCAACAGCGGTGCCGAAGCGTGCGAAGCCACCATCAAGATTGCCCGCAAGTACGCCAACCATGTCCGCAAAGTGCCCGACTACGAGATTTTGGTCTTAGAAGGCAGTTTTCACGGGCGCACGATGGGCGCAGTCTCGGCGACCGCCCAACCGAAGTATCAGGAGCCGTTTGCGCCCCTGTTGCCCGGCTTTCGGGTCATCCCTGCCAACGATATCGATGCGCTGCAGACCGCCTTCAACGAGCGCACGGTAGCCATCATGCTGGAGCCAATTCAAGGCGAGGGCGGAGTGCGCCCCCTGAGCGACGATTACCTGCGCCGAGTGCGTGAGCTTTGCGACGAGTATCAAGCGCTGATGATAGTGGACGAGGTGCAGGCGGGTGTGGGGCGCACAGGCAAGTGGTTCTCGTATCAGCACGCCGATATTCTGCCCGATGTGGTGGCTTCTGCGAAGGGTTTGGGCGGGGGCTTCCCGATTGGCGCCTGCCTGATGCGGGGCGTCGCCAGCACGGTGCTTCAGCCAGGCGACCACGGTACGACCTATGGGGGCAACCCCCTCGCCGCCTCAGCAGGCTTAGCCGTGATGGAGATTATTGAGGAGGAGAACCTGTGTGAGAACGCCGAGCGCGTGGGCAACTATTTGGCGAGTCGCCTCCACGAACTCCAAGCGCAAGGTGCTCCCATCACCGAAGTGCGCGGGCGTGGGCTGATGCTCGGCGTGCAACTGAGCCTGCCGATTGCCCGAACCGTCGTGCAGAAGGCGCTGGAACATCGGCTCATCCTGAACGCCACCAGCGACTATGTGCTACGGCTCGTGCCCCCACTCGTGCTGACCGAAGCGGAAGTGGATATTGCGGTGGATATTCTCAATCAAGTCCTTCAGGAGGTTCAACCATGAGCGCATTTCAGGTCATCTTGTTGGTCTATCTGATTATCGTCGCCAGTGGAGGCGTGATGGGCTATGTCTCTGCACAGAGCACGGTATCGCTCATCGCAGGTCTGGCAAGCGGTGTGGTGCTGGCGGTTGCACTGGCGCTGACCTATCGGATGCCCCAAGTTGGTTTTGGGTTAGCCGCGCTGGCTTCGCTGGCGTTGGGAATCTTCTTCACGATGCGATTCTTTGAGACGGGCAAATGGATGCCCGGCGGGATTACGATGATACTCAGCGGGCTGAACTTCATCGTGATGGTGGTTGCCCTTCTACGAAAATAAGCGATGGCACAGGACAAGATTATCATCACGGGTGCGCGCGAGCACAACCTCAAGAACCTGCATGTGGAAATCCCGCGCGACAAGCTGGTCGTGATAACGGGCATCTCCGGTTCGGGCAAGTCCACCTTAGCGTTTGACACGCTGTTCGCTGAGGGTCAGCGTCGGTATGTGGAGAGTCTCTCGTCCTATGCGCGCCAGTTTCTGGGCGTGATGGACAAGCCCGATGTGGACTCGATAGAGGGTTTGTCGCCCGCGGTGTCGATTGACCAGAAGTCCACCAGCCACAACCCACGCAGTACGGTAGGCACGGTGACGGAGATTTATGACTACCTGCGCCTGCTCTTTGCGCGTGCGGGGCGCCCCCACTGCCCCCAGTGTGGCAAGCCGATTACACGCCAGTCGGTGGATGGGATTGTAGACACCGTGATGCGCTTACCGGAGGGCACCCGCATCCAAGTGCTGGCGCCGATTGTGCGCGGGCGCAAAGGCGAGTATCGCCATGTGTTTGACGAGGTGCAGAAGCTTGGCTTCGTGCGCGTGCGCGTGGATGGACAGGTGTACGAACTGCCCGAAGTGCCCCCCTTAGACCGCTACAAACAGCACACGATTGAAGTGGTCGTGGACCGCTTGGTGGTGCGTGCGGGCGTGCAGTCGCGCCTTGCCGAAGCGGTGGAGACCGCTCTCAAACTGGCAAAGGGGAATGTGACGGTTCACATCGTCGGGCTACCCGAGCGCGCCGCCGTATCCGCCGATGAATCGTCCAACGCCTCAACGCACTCTAACACAGCGGAGGGACAACCGAAATGAACCAAATCTTGCAAGAGAAAGACCGACAGACTTTACAGAAGCGATTTGAAAGTTTGCCCAACACGGTCAAACTGGTCGTTTTCACCACCGGCCGCTCGCCCGAGACGAGCGAGTTGCTCTCGATGCTCATCCAAGAGGTGATTAGCACGGCGCCCAGCAAGCTCGTGATGGAGCAACATAGCATCGAGTTGGAGCCAGCTGTTGCGCAGGAGTACGGGATTTCCCATGCACCAGCAGTGGTTGTGCGCAGTGAAGCGAAGGATTACGGAATCCGCTATTTGGGCATTCCTGCGGGCTTTGAGTTCGCCTCGTTGGTGGGGGCGATTGAGGATGTCGGCAAGGGCGACCCCGGTTTGTCGCCTGATAGCCGATTGATGCTGGCGAACCTGAACCGCCCCGTGCATATCCGCGTGTTCGTGACTTACGGTTGTCCTTACTGCCCTGCGGCGGTGCGTTTGGCACACAAGCTGGCGATGGCGAATGACCTGATTACCGCCGAAGGGGTCAGCAGTGAAGACTTTCCTGAGTTGGCGAACGAGTTCGGCGTGATGGCAGTGCCCAAGACGGTGGTGAACGACCGCCATAGCTTTGAGGGGGCACTCCCCGAGCCGCAGTTCGTTCAACAGGTGCTGCGCGGGGCGAGCACAAGCAGTGGGCTGATTATCGTGCCATAGTCCCCCTGAGGGTGTTTGAAAAATCAAAGGACAGGCCCCCTAAGCCCCCTCTCCGTTTACATAGAGGGGGTTGGGGGTGAGGTCAATATAGATTTCTTAAACCCCCTCCGAACCCCTGAGGGTGTTCGAAAAATTACCGGGAGCGCGGGCGGGACGCCCGCATCCGTGGCATTCGCATCCCTTACCAAGCGGTTCTCAACGACGATGCAGGCGAGACGCCTGC
>CAKZQI010000175.1 GCA_937139515.1 uncultured Armatimonadota bacterium
CTCATCGTTCTGAGCGTGTGGTACAGTCAGCCAGAAAATACTGTACACTTCCACATCGCTGAGATTAAAGGGCTCACGAGTTCTGGTGCAGGCGAGACTCTGCATTTGCCACCCCTGCTAAACTCGGGCGAGAGCGCGCCTGAACAGCAGGTGAACTTGCCCGAGTCCGTAGCACAACTCCCTGTACGCAACTTACCTGGCAAGCCCGAGCGGATATACCGTGATGTTTACACACTCGCCGAAATCTTGGAGTGGCTTGCTGAGCGCTGTGAGGTGCCGATTGTGGCACAGGCGTTCCGGATTGTTCACCATGACCGTCATGACAGTTTCACCTCGGCGCGTTCGCTTGAAGATTGGGCACAGCGTATCACAGAGAAACGCGAGTATGAAAAACACAATTACATAGTTGACTCAAAAGGGGGTTACCTAAGAATACGGTATTACTATGCTCCCATCTGGCGAATGTATGAGGTGCCCGAACCGATTTTGCAAACCTACGAGAGGCGTGCCGAGCAAGCTGAGGGCTTCCTTAGCTTGGATGATTACGCCGAGTTGATAACACAACTCAACACTTATCAAGAACAGTTTTTCCAAGAACGTCGGGTTGATTGGGAACGAGTCGAGCCTGCAGTGCGCTTTGACCCAAGTCCGCTGGTGTGGTCGGCACCTGCATTACGATTTTGGGCGTCGCTGACACGCGCACAACGCACTTTAGCACTGGAAGGAAAGCCCATCCCGCTCGCTCAGATGAATCCTGTCCAACGACGGCTGTTCTTTGAGGCGATTGAAGAAAGCCCTGCAAAAACGCGTAATTACGAGAAGTACGAGCTCATCGCAAGAATGTACAATCCAGAACGAGCTGGCGACTTGGCGTTCTTTTTAGACCAACAACAAAAGGTCGTGTGGATTATTGAGGGAGAACACGCCTACAGCGAGCGCCCTGGAACGATGAATGAAGCGCAAATGCTTGAAGACTTTCGCAGGGTCTTCCCCGATGTGCATATAAGAAGATATGGCAAGTACGATTCAAAAGAGTTGCGTTTATTATTTGGCTTTAGTCGCGAGGAGGCGATCGGATACCGAATTACCTATCGTAAGTTGGCAAGCGATTCAAAACCTCAGTGAAAAGCAGGGACTTGTGGGGGCGCTCTCTTCCTGATAAGGGTAGATTGCTTGAGTTCAAAATCACACCAACCCGCCCCTATTTTGATGCTCCTTCGTTAGCCCCTCGCCCCCACTGTCATTCTAACACTCCCCCTGTCATCCTGAGCGAAGCGAAGAATCCCAAAGAAACCCAAAGCCCAGACCCTTCGCTGACGCTCAGGGTGACAAGTGGGGGAACTGTCATCCTGAGCGAAGCGAAGAATCCCAAAGAAACCCAAAGCCCAGACCCTTCGCTGACGCTCAGGGTGACAGGGTGAGCTTTTCAGGTCGAAACGAAGCACGCTGCTCAGGGCTACCTGCTTGCGTCCAAAGGTGGGCAGGCGTTTTGGAAAACTGAACTCAACGAATGTACCCTTGTCGGGAGCTTCCTCTCGTGGCGCGCCACGACACCCAGAGTTAGAGCGCTCACACTCCTAATACAGTTGAACTGTGAACTCGCGCGAGGTAGGCTGTATAGTTCAGGGGTACTATCTCTCAGAAGTTTTCATCAGGTTCAATCCCCAGCTGGCGCAGTTTCTCGGCAAGCCTTTCCGCCCGCAGGCGCTCTTGCTCCGCCCGTAGGCGCTCTTGCTCTGCCCGCCGACGCGCCTGCTCCGCACGCAATCGCTCTGCATACGCCCGCTCTGACGCCTCACGCCAACGACCCACTATCTCCATAAAACCCAAAAACGGCGAACCATCAGGATAACGCAAACCCACACGCTCCCCCACACCCCGACCAAAACGAATCCCCAATCGCGGACTCACCCAACCCTCCATCTCCGCTATCGGCTCCAACTGACCCGACACCGACGAACGCAACCAACCCGCCCACATCCCCGTCTCAGGGTCGTACACATAGTACTCCTCCACTCCATACTGTGCATAAAACGCACGCTTGGCATCCATCTCAGCGGGCGTGTTGCTGTCGGATAGCACCTCGAACACTACCTGTGGGGCAATCCCACCCTCTTGCCACTGCATATAACTTCTGCGGTGTCCTTTAGGGCGTCCGAAAGCGACCAGCACATCGGGGGCAGTGCGAATGTCAGGTCTGCCCTCTACGGGATACCAGAACAGGTCGGCGGCGATGAACACATCTTCACGGTCGGCGAACAGGATATCGAGGTTGCCCTTGAGAGACGTGATAGCATCATACTGGATGGTGTTTTCTGCCATCGGTTGTCCGTCCGAGTCAGGATAGATGATTTCGGTTTGGGGGGTGGTCTGCAT
>CAKZQI010000176.1 GCA_937139515.1 uncultured Armatimonadota bacterium
CAAAGCGCGCAAGCATACTGTTAGCTGCAACTATCTGTATCCAGGGCTGGCTTCCAGTCCGGTCTTCACGAACCGCCCTGACATGTGGTGTATCGCTCAAGGACCCTACACGCGCTTCTGTGGAATGGCACCCAACAGCAACGACCCCTTCCTCTCCTGCCGACCCTACTTAGAGGGTGTCGTCAGCGAAGACCAACATGGCAAGTGCTACACCACAATCCGTCCCTAATCTTCGGAACACGGGAAGGGAGACTTCTGTTCAATCCATTAGAACTCACTGAGGAGGTTAGACTATGCGAAGAGGCTTTACCTTAATAGAGCTCTTGGTCGTGATTGCGATTATCGCCATTTTAGCGGCGATTCTGTTCCCTGTCTTTGCGCAAGCGCGCGAGAAGGCGCGTCAAACCCAGTGTATGAACAACCTGAAGCAGATGGCGACGGCGGTGCTCGGGTACATCCAAGACTACGACGAGAAGTTCCCGATGGCGGTCTATGCGCCTGCAACGCGTCCTACTGGCGGCAACTGCGCCTTCACCCTGTTCGACGCCATCTACCCCTATCTCAAGAACTTGGACATCGTCAAGTGCCCCAGCGACCCTCAGGCGCTCTACCTCAACGCGGGCTTCCAGTCGGTGATTAATATGCCCACCTGCAATCTGCCCGATGGGGTCGGTTATATGTATAACTTTGACCTGATGCCGCCTGGGCGCACCCCAATTGACCAGAACCCGCCTGCGGTCTCCAGGGGCACCGTCTCCATCGCCGAGGTGCCGTTCCCTGCGGAGACCACGATGAACTTCGATGCCCACCTCGCTTTGGGCGGTTCGGGGAGCGTTCTCCAGCGCAAGCCGAATGATACGGGTATTTTCTTGATCGTACCCGTGCTGGGGCGCCACAACGAGTTCGTTCAGGTCAACTATGTAGATGGGCACGCAAAGGCGGTCAAGGCACGCAAGTTCACGCAGTCGGGCTTGCAGTACACCTATCCGGGGCAGGCTGGCTCTAGCCCCTGGACAGGACGCACCGAGGTCTGGTGTGTGAGCGGAACGCCTTACTCCCGATACTTCGGAACCGCTGCGAATGCACCGTTCAACCAGTGCCGACCCTACATGGAAGGTATCGTGGACGAGGACAACTTGGGTAAGGCGTATCGCTACATCCGCCTCTGAACTCGTACGCCTCAAGGGTAATCCCGATGCGCTCGCCGAACTCGGTGGGCGCATCCTGTTTTTTAGACCCAAAAACTGGTAATTTTAACAGACCCGATTTGTCCCAAAATGAATTATAATGCGTTTGCTACTTTCAAGTGGCAGAGCAGACCGCACAGCCTTGTTAACCCAACCTCCCTCTGGTGGGACTCGGAAGAGTCCCACGCTCTTTTTTTCAGCAGGATTTTTGAACGGCGGGTAGAAAAAACCTCCTTGTGCGTTGGTGCACAAACACAAGGAGGTAGCGATGAAGAGACGATTCTACGGGTTGTTCTTGCTTGTTGGGCTCTCGTTTTTGGGAGCGTTTGCTCAGACCATCACCCTTTCGGTGGCAGGGGACACCATTCGTATCACCCGTGACCCCTACGGCGTGCCTTATGTTGAAGCGAACACCCTGTATGGGCTGTTCTATGGCAATGGTTATGCGATTGCCCAAGACCGCTTGTGGCAGATGGACTTGTATCGCCGTCAGGCGCGGGGCGAGCTCGCCGAGTTTATGGGACCCTCGGCGGTGGAACAGGACCGCACGGCGCGTATAGAGGGCTACACGGAGGCGGAACTGGAACGCCAACTGGAGCGCATTCCTGAGGAGCCCCGCACAGCACTGCGTGCCTTCAGCGACGGCGTGAACGCCTGGATGGAAGAAGCGAAACGCACTAACCAGCTGCCCGCCAAGTACGCCGAGATGGGGGTACAACCTCGTCCTTGGCGCCCGACCGACAGCGTCGCCGTGGGCGCGATGATGTCCCGACGCTTCGGGAGCGTGTTGGCAGGGGGAGACCTGCGCAACTACGGCTTCTACCAACTGCTCAAGGCACGCAATAAAGACCTCGCCCCCACTTGGGCAAATGATTTGCTCTGGGTTCACGACCCGACCTCGCCCACCAGCGTCCCGCCAGAGGACGACCCGAAGCGTGCCCCGCGCGTAGATGTTCGGGCTGACCTGGAACGCATGCGCAAACACTTAGCCACCTTGCCAGAGGTGGGGCTGGAGGTAATTGTGCCCGCATTGCGCCTAGCGTCTGGCGAGGCACAAATAGAGTTTGCTCGCGAGCACGGTCTCTACACCTACCTCGGCAGTTATGCGATTGTGGTGGCGCCCCAGAAATCGGCGACGGGCAACGCCATCTTGGTCGGTGCGCCCCAGATGGGCTTTGTGTTGCCTCATATCGCCGCTGAGGTGCATTTGCGCGGGGCAGGGCTTCATATTCACGGCATGAGCTTCCCCGGCGTGCCCGGCGTGCTAATCGGTATGACCCCTAACGGCGCGTGGACTTTCACTTCGGGACTGCACGATGTGGTAGATTTCTTCTTTGAGAAGCTCAACCCCGAAAATCCCGAGCAGTACTGGTACAAAGGGCAGTGGCGAAACTTTGAGAAGCGCACCGAGACCGTCCAAGTTAAGGGTGCCAACCCCGTTGAGGTCACCGTCTACCGCAGTGTGCACGGTCCGATTGTGGGCATCGACCGACGCAACAACATCGCGATTGCCAAAGCGATGTCGTTCTGGGATCAGGAGCTTCAGACCATCAACACGCTCTACGGTTTCTATCGGGCGCGCACGATAGAGGATTTTGCACGCTCTGCGTCGTTTATGACCACCTCGTTCAATCTGCATGTCGCCACGCAGTCGGGCGATATTGGCTATTTCTACTGTGGGCGCCCGCCGATTCGGGCGGAAGGCATAGACCCGCGCCTACCCGTGATGGGCACGGGCGAGTACGATTGGCAGGGCATTATGCCGTTTGAGGAGATGCCCAGAGTCATTAACCCCAAGCGCGGGTTCATCGTGAACTGGAACAACAAACCTGCTGTTTGGTGGAAGCATGCCGATAGCCCTCCGTGGGGCGCTATTTTCCGCGTACACCGACTGATTACGCTGGCATCGGCGAAACCGAAGCTCTCGGTGGACGATGTCAAAACGATGATTCGCGACATCGGCGAGTACGATGAGGACGCCGAGAAACTTCTGCCTGTGATGCTCGGCATCATCCAACGCAACGAACGCAACTTGACGCTCGAAATGCGCCAAGCGTTGCAAATCCTGCGCGCTTGGGGCTACTACGAGCATGAGGGGAGCGTCGCCAAAGAGATTTGGGACGCTTGGCTGGACGCCACGCGCAATCGGGTGTTCGCCGATGACTTGGGCAACTTCTTCAGTCCCGACCTGTTCCGCTTGGCGATACAGCCGAGTTATATCTACTATGCGCTGATAGGGCGTCGTGCGCCTGTGCCACGCCTGTACGATTACTTCAACGGTAAGAAGCCCGAAGAGGTGTTGACGATTGCGTTAGCCGACGCCATCACCCAGCTCAAGCGTAAGCATGGCGACACGATGAGCGCATGGCGCTATCGTGCCCCCCGAATGAGCTGGGGTGAGGCGATGCCCGGCGTGCCTTACACCGACCGCGGGGCGTACATCCAAATCATAGACTACAGCAATCCCCCTGTCGCGGAGACGGTCTTGCCTCCAGGGCAGAGCGAGAACCCCAACTCGCCCCACTATCGCGACCAGCGCGACCTCGCCAGCTGGTGGATGTACAAGCCGGTGTATTGGGACCCCGCTCGGCTGGTGAAGTAGATTGAGGGGGGCAGGCACATAGGGGTCTGCCCCTACACAACACCTACTGTAGGGGTGCACCCCTCGACACAGGCGGTAGCCCTAAACTGCGAGATTTGGTTCAACCCGGAAGCCCCTCTTCATCACCCTGAGCGAAGCGAAGGGTCTCTGTGTTTGGTTTCGTTGAGATTCTTCGCTTCGCTCAGAATGACAGAGAGGGGCGTCAGAATGACGCTTCCTACCCCGTCACCCTGAGCGAAGCGAAGGGTCTCTGTGTTGGATTTCGTTGAGATTCTTCGCTTCGCTCAGAATGACAGTGGGGGTGTGGGGCTGTTATAGGGGCGTCAAAGTAGGGGGCAGTTGGCGTGATTTTGAACTCAGTAAATGCACCCTTGTCGAGGCAGAGTTCAGGGTACACTCTGAGCATACGGAGAGAAACCTATGGAAAAGACCAGTTTGCCCACTTGGGATATGAGCGTTGTATATCCGGGATTAGACTCACCCGAATTCGAGCGCGATTTTCGGAGCTTCGTGCGTGCGTTGGACGAACTGGAGGGCATGTTTGAAAACGCCCAAATAGACCGCACCGAACAACCCCTGAACCCCGCGATTGCCGTTCAGCTGTTTGAAGCAATCGTGCCTGCGTTCAACACCCTGAACGAGCAGACGTGGACGCTGGGGGCATATATTTACAGTTTTGTCACGACCGACTCGCGCGATGAGTATGCCCAGATGCGCCTGAGCGAGATGGAACGCCAGTCGGTGCGCCTCTCCAAGCTCAGCACGCGCCTTACCGCTTGGGCAGGCACTCAAGACACCGAGGCGCTGATTGAACGCTCTGAACTGGCGCGCGCTCACGCCTACTGGCTTCAGCGCAGTCGGGTGCTGGCAGAGCATATGATGTCGCCTGTCGAAGAGGCGCTGGCAACCGAGATGAGCCTCACAGGAAGCAACGCCTGGAGCAAACTCTACGGCAACCTCAGCTCACAGATCACGGTGGAGGTGGAACTCAAGGGCGAGCGCCAGCAACTGCCGATGAGCATGGTGCGCAACTTAGCCTATGACCCCGACCGTTCGGTGCGCGAGGCGGGCTACCGAGCGGAGCTGGACGCTTGGCAAAAGAACGCTATGCCCATCGCCAGCACGCTCAACAGCATCAAGGGCGAGACGAACCTATTAGTGCGACGGCGGGGCTGGCGCGATGCCTTAGAAGCCTCGCTCTTCCGCAACGCGATTGACGAAGCCACTCTTGAGGCGATGATGAGCGCCGCGCAAGAATCGTTCCCCCACTTCCGACGCTATCTGCACGCCAAAGCGCACGCGCTGGGGATTTCACGATGCGCCTGGTACGACATCTTCGCACCCGTCGGTAAGGAGAGCAAGCAGTGGGACTACGAGGAGGCGGTTCAGTTCATCACGGAGCAGTTCGCCACCTACTCCCAGAAGATGAGCGACTTTGCGCGCCGAGCCTTTGAAGAGAACTGGATCGACGCGCCTCCTAAGCCTGGCAAGCGGGATGGGGCGTTCTGTATGCGCCTACGCAAGGATGAGTCGCGCATCCTGACCAACTACAAGCCCGCCTTCGGAGGCGTCAGCACGCTGGCGCACGAACTGGGGCACGCTTATCACAACCTGTGCCTCGCGGAGCGCACCTACCTCCAGCGTCAGACCCCGATGACGCTTGCGGAGACCGCCAGCATCTTCTGCGAGACGATTATTCGCCAGTCCGCTCTCCAGCACGCTGACCGCGACGAGCAGGTCGCTATCTTGGAAGCCTCGTTGCAGGGGGCGTGCCAAGTGGTGGTGGACATCACGAGCCGATTCTTGTTTGAGAAGGCGGTGTTTGAACGCCGACAGGAGCGCGAACTGAGTTCCTCCGAACTGTGCGAAATCATGCGCAGCGCTCAACTGGAGACCTACGGCGATGGCTTAGACCCCGACGCCCTACACCCTTACATGTGGTGCGCCAAGCCCCACTACTACGGTAGCGCCTTCTACAA
>CAKZQI010000177.1 GCA_937139515.1 uncultured Armatimonadota bacterium
CCTGTACGGAACCACGCCCCAGTTCCTGCACTACTTCGGACTCAATAGATTGGACGACCTGCCCGAAAAACCCGAAGTGGAAGAGAACTGATAGCAAAAAAGTTGGCAGGAGTCCTGCCTTGCCTTACGAAATCTAATCATAAATGAACAGCCCTGTTCCTGCGCGATGGACGACGCGCCTGGTGTTTCTTTTCTATTCGCGCCCAATGTTCCGTGCGTGGGAAATCGTGTGCAACCACTTGGCACGGCTGGTAGAGCATCCCGAACGCGCCAAGACGCCCGCCTTCCAGCGTGAGTGGGCGAGGCTCAACCTCCAGCGGATGGAAATCCAGCGCGGGCTGGGCGAGATTAGCCGAAGCCATGCCCATGTGTGCGCCCAGTGTGGACATTGCTGTAAAGGCACGCGTGAGCGCGATGCGTTCTTAGACCGCGTCATCCAAGACCCCACGACCTCCTTGCGCAAGGCGCGCCGCCCAGAGGGGACGATGGTGGGCGTGCAGATTGCCCAGCGCGAGAATCGCCTGCTCCATTCGGGCGTGCCCCCTGTAGAGGGGGCGTGTCGTGAGCTGAGCTGTCAGGGCTGTCGCGTGCCCAACGAACTGCGCCCGATGCAGTGCCTAGCCTACTTCTGCGGCGCAGCGGTGCGGGCGCTGAGCCAAGAGGAGTGCGAGCGTGGCATTCACCTGCTCAAACAACTGCTACGGCTCCAAGCGCAGGCGGTGCGCTTAGCCCTACGCACGCGCTTCGAACGCCCACCCAAGCAAGGTGCGGTGCTTCTGCCTCAGAACCAGCCTACCGACAAACGCTAACTACAACGCCCACACCATCTTGACGGCAACCCGCTCGGTGAAACGGCGTGCGTTGGGGTCGCCCAGGATTACATAAAGGTCTTGCCCCAAGCCTCCAGCGTCCCGATAGGCGAGGTACCAGTTCGTCGCACCGTTGCGCTGAACCAGACGCCCTGTAATCGCACGCCGTTCGTCTATCTCCCATCCCAGCGTGACCACTGTTTGGTGGGTGCGCTCGCCAAACTCCAGCACCGCTGTGTTCACGCTCAAGTCCACACGCCCGAAAAGTCGGCGTGTGAAGCGGGTGGTGAGGTAGCGTACGGGGCGGTCGGCGCGTGTGCCCCACTCGTAGCCGATGCGCCAACTGCGGTAGCGGTCGGACACATTCCCGCCGAGGCTGACCTTGAACACGCGGTCGCGCTCGCGTTCGAAAGTGCCCTCCTCAAAGCCCAGTTCCAGTTCGTAATCACTGCGCCATGTGAGGTCTAACTCCGTCTCCCACAGGCGCTCCAACGGCTGACGGGTGAAGCGCTCGGTGCGCACGGTGTAGAAGGTCGCCTGCACGCGTCGCAGGGCGCCCTGTCGGTACTCGTTGTTATACTCGCTGTAGAAGTTCCAGCCACGACGGTCGTCGAAGGGAATCAGCGCCAGACGGGGTCGAAAGCTCGGCTCCACCGATAGCCAGCGCCACGAGCCGAAGAAGCGTGGCACTGAATAGGTGACCGCCACATCGTAGGCGCCGATGATGCCTTTGCCATGAGGTTGCAGGACCGCTCCTTGAAATGCGGTGTCCCAGTTGCCTTGCCGATAGCGCAAGCGTGCGCCGTAGAGAGTTTCGCGAGCGTTCGGTCGCATGTCTGCCGTGCCGAATAGGCGCACCAGCCGATTGGCATTGGGCACCCACTGGTAGCTGATAAGTCCCGCTTGTCGGTCGCTGTCGTGAACCCAGAGCGCCCCGAACTGATGGCTGGTGCGCAGGTTGCCGAAGAGTTTGACGCCCGCCTCAAACTCGCGAATACGCTGGCTGTAGAACATCGTGCCGAAGCCGTAGCGGATAGTCGTGTCGTAGTAGTCATCGCCCTCTAAGAAAAAGGGACGCGTCTCATCGAGCGACTGTTCGCGCCGACTGAACTCTACACGCTCTACTGCGCCCTCAATGTTCCGAAAGTCGGGTTTGAGGCTCACCAGCGCGGTCAGTTGGGAGTTGAGTGCCCACCGCACATCCAGCCCACCGCGCACCTCCTGCGCGCTGCCATTCGCATATTCGGGCGCGGTGTAGACCAGCAGTTGGGGACGGGTGTTCAGAGGCTTGGGAGGCACTTGCACTGCCTGCCAGGTGCCTATCGTTTCGGGACGGTAGGTCAGCCCAAACGCGCTCCAGCGCGACTCGATTTTCGTGCGCGCCTGATAGCGAATGAAGTTGATTGCCATCGGCAGGGGTGTCTGGCTCTCGGGGTAGGGCACGATTGCCCATGGGATGCGCATCTCCACGCTCCAGCCATCGGGCATCCGTTGCGCCTTCGCCTCCCACACGCCACGCCACTCGCGCTTGTTGGCGCGTCCGCCCGCTATTTGTTCGGACTGAGTGCCCAGCGCGTTGACCGTGAAGCTGGAGAACGAGTCATCGCGCCGAATGTTGTAAGGGTCAATAGCAAAGGTTACGCGGTCTTCGCCCTCGAAACTGCTGTTGGGGCGGATTTCGCGTGCGATAATCCCCTCAGGCTGAGCGTCATAGCAATAGAAGGCGACATAGAGCGCTTGGTCATCGTAGGCAAGCCAGGCGCGGGTCTCGTCAGCGGGTGGATTACCTGTGTAGCGGTCAATAAATGGAGTTGCGACGGGCACCTCGCGCCACTCTTCGGAATTGATAATCC
>CAKZQI010000178.1 GCA_937139515.1 uncultured Armatimonadota bacterium
AGAATGGGTCCGCTGGGAACGCAGGCGTCTCGCCTGTATCGTCGTTGAGAACCGCTTGGTGAGGGATGCCCATGCCATGCATGCGGGCGGGACGCCTGCGATCCCAGTGATTTTTCAAACACCCTCAGGGGGATGTGAAAAATGGCGGGGATTGTGGGCATCTTGGTAGTGTGCCCAAGGAAGCGGATATAGGGGGTTGTGTTTACTGCCTACTTTGAGAGAGGCTCCAACTCCGCCTGCTTGCCCGCAAAGATGTCGCGGATAATCTCGTCCACATCCACTTCTTCAATCGTGATGTCGTACACGGGCAGGCTCTGAAGCACTTCGCTGGCGACCCGACTGACCTGCTCGCGGGGAACCTCCAGCACCGCCTCGTGGTTCTCTAAGCGCACAATCCGCCCGAATGGAGCGACCCGCTCAGGAGCGACGGGAGTCTCAAAATGGAGCCGAAGCGCCTTCGTGGGACTGTAGCGCTCCACCAGGGCACGCAGAGTGTCATCAAAAATCAATTGCCCGTGATGAATGATCAGCACTCGCTGGGCTAACTCTTGCACATCTTGCATGTAGTGGCTCGTGAGCAGGATGGTGGTGCGCTCCCGACGGTTGTACTCTTTGAGAAACTCACGGATGCGTTTTTGCGAAACCACATCCAGCCCGATTGTTGGCTCGTCCAGAAACAGCACGCGTGGGCGGTGCAGAAGCGCTGCCAGCAGTTCGCACTTCATACGCTCGCCCAGCGAAAGCCGACGCACCTGCGTGTTGAGCACATGCCGTATCTCCAACATCTCTGCCAGCTCGTTCACACGCTGTTCAAACTCATTATCGGGCACTTCGTAGAGCGCTTTGAGCAAGATGTAGGACTCGTAAGGGGGTAAGTCCCACCACAGTTGCATCTTCTGCCCCATCACCAGCGCAATTTGGCGTTGCATTTCGGGGCGACGCTCCCACGGCACATAGCCCAACACCGTGGCGCTCCCAAACGTGGGGAAGATGATGCCCGCCAGCATCTTGAGGGTAGTGGTTTTGCCAGCGCCGTTGGGGCCCAAGAAACCGACCAGTTCGCCCTCCTCTATGGTAAAGTTGATGTCGCGCACCGCCTGCACCTCGTGGCGTTCCCGCTTGAACAGGCTCTTGACCGCGCTCCACAGCCCCGGCGGGCGTTTGTAGGAAAGATAGGTTTTGGACAGATGTTCCACAACGATGGCTGGCATATGCGCCAATTATACCGAGCCTACTCGCCGAGACACTCCGCGTGGGGGCGATAGCCCTGTGCCTCGGCTTGCTGGCGCGAGGAGAAGAACACCTGATTTTCTTTGCGTGGGAGCCGTGGGCAGTCGGGCGCATGATAGACTTTGGAGTTGCGATTGCCAATCAGGCGCGTGCGCTCGGTGGGCGAACGCATCTCGGCGACATTGGGCGCCTTACGAGCGGTTGCAACCCGAAGCTGTTTGCCCGCAATCTCTATCTGAACTTCGCCCTGTAAATCGGTGCGGTAGATTTTGACCCCCGCTCGTTGAAGCGCTTGGAGGGTCTCGCGGTGGGGATGACCGTAGCGGTTGTTGCGTCCGCACGAAATCACAGCGACCTTCGGTTGAACTCGGCTCAGGAAGGTCGGGTCTGTGCCGTTATGCGCCCCGTGGTGCGCCACTTTCAACACTTCGGCACGCAGGTTCACCCCCTCCCGATAGAGGCGCGTTCGCTGTTCGCGTTCCATATCGCCCGTGAATAGCACCCGTACCGAGCCGAACTGCAGGCGCATCACGATGCTGTTGTTGTTCGGGTCAGAGCGCGTGCCGGTCAAGTAGGGCTGGCTGGGCGCAAGCACCTCCACCACAGCCTCGGAACCTACTTGGAGCCGTTCGCCGCGCTTGACCACACGAAATTTGGGGCGCCCGCCGTCGGGTGTGCGCGCCGAACGCACCGCTCTGAGATAATCCAGATAAACAGGCGAATCGTGGCGAAATCCGCTATCCCAGACCTCTCGAACAGGAAACTCACGCAACACTTGGATGAGACCACCAATGTGGTCGCTATGGGCGTGGCTTGCGACCACCCAGTCCAGTTGACGCACGCCCCGTTGACGCAGGCGAGCGACCAGCCCGCGCCCTTGGTCGGTTTCGCCCCCATCAATCAACATCGTCTGACCGTTGGTAAACTGCACGAGCGCACTATCGCCCTGCCCCACATCCAGAAAGACGATTCGCGGGTTCCGTGAGGGAGAAGTCGGCGTTTCTAAGGAAGATGAGAGTTCAGTGTGCGATAGAGTGGGGGTGTTAGAAGCCCGTTCAGCGCAGCCTCCCAGCACAAGCAGAGTGACCAGCAGGAGCGTTCTTATGAAGCACATAGGGGGATTATACCGAAAAGATAAAAAGCCCAAGTGCTTCCAAAACTCTCGGTTCGGTTCCGCTCTGTCCAGCCTGATGTCTGAACTTTGGTTGCTCCGACCGACGTTTCCGCCGATCCTTGAGCGCCCTCCGCTCCGCAGAGCAATCTGGCGATTGCGGTTCCTATCTGACGCTCGGCTTTATCCCACACTGGGGCACGGGCTTCAGCCGTTACTCCTCTTTTGGGTCAACACTGCCGAAGCAGTCGTTCCCTTGGAGGCTTCCCTCAGAAAGAGAGGCTTTTTCCGCACTTGGGCGACGCCATCGGGATTTCTCCCAACGACAGTGATATTATAGCACATCGGGCGTTAAAATGTCAAGGGTTAAGGGGGGAATTTCGGGCAAATTCCCAAAAACTCGTAAAATTACGGGGTTTTTCTGGATCTGTCTTTCCAGAGGAGGCTGTTCTTTTCCTTATCGTAGTCCTCACACTTCCACTATCATTCTGAGCGAAGCGAGGCTCTTCGCCTTCGGCTCAGAGTGACAAGACCCTTCGCTTCGCTCAGGGTGACGGGGTGGAGATTATCATTCTGAACACCCCCTTTTGTCATTCTAAGCGGAGCGAAGAATCTCGGTGCAACCCCCAGCGGAGACCCTTCGCTGACGCTCAGGGTGACAAATGGGGGCACTATCATTCTGAGCGAAGCGAGGCTCTTCGCCTTCGGCTCAGAGTGACAAGACCCTTCGCTAACGCTCAGGGTGACAGGGTGGGTTTTTCGGATAGCACTGAAGCTCGCTGTTCAGGGCTACTGTCAGTGTCTAAAAGTGGGCAGGGGTTTTGGGAATCGGAACTCAACGAGTGTACCCTTGTTAGACTTAGAGGGCTTCCCAAATCGTATCGGGCAGTGTGCCTTCATAAAGCGCTTTGCCCACAACCACCCCTTCCAGTGAGGTGGTCTGGGCGAGCGCATTCAAGCGTTGGATGTCCTCCTCATCGCGCACACCGCCCGACACAATCACGGGCACGAATACTGCCTCCAGCAAGGCTTGCAAGGGGGAGAGTTCAACCCCGCTCAGCGTGCCGTCCAGCGCAATATTGGTGAATACAATCCGGCGCACGCCTTCCTCAACCATCTGCTGAGCGAACGCCAGGTAGTGGGTGTTGGACACTGTTTGCCAGCCACTGATTGCCACGCGCTCGGCGCGCACATCTAACGCCAGCGCCACCCGCTCGCCGTAGTGCTGGAATATCTTGCGGGCTAAATCGGGGTCGGTGAGGGCTGCGGTGCCGAGGATGACCCGTTCCACACCGACATCCAACAGGGCATCCACATGGGCACGGCTCCGAACACCTCCGCCCACCTGAATGGGGAGGGCGACTGCGGTACAAATTTGGCGGATAATCTCAAACTGCATCGGCTCGCCTGCCTTCGCGCCATCTAAATCCACTAAGTGGAGCCGGGGCGCTTTGCGCATCGCCCAGTGGCGTGCGAGGGCAATCGGGTCGTTGTGGTAAGCGGTCGCCTGCTGATAGTCGCCTTGCAACAAGCGCACCGCCCGACCGCCCAGCAGGTCAATCGCGGGGATGATTTCTAACCGCTTGTTCATTCGCCCGTTGCCCCGAAGTTGAACAACACAATCAACAAGTCAGCATCGTCCACAACGCCATCCCCGTTCAGGTCGGCTTCGGGGTCATCTGAGCCGAAAGCGAACAGCACCTGCAACAGGTCTGCGTCATCCACCACATTGTCGCGATTTGCATCGCCGTTAGTGAGTGTCCAATCCACCGTGAGTGTCCCTCCAAGGTTCAGCGTTTGGCGTCGGGAGAGCCATCCCGGCACCACCACGCGCACATTCACCGAGCCAGTGAGCGCAGTGGTCACGCTGTAGTTGCCGTTGCCATCTAAGTTTACCGAAGCACTGTCGGTCAGACTGCCTTGTGTGAGGGTGAACTGTGCCGAGCGCGTGGCAGGATTGCCCACGAAGTCTTGCAAAATGATGCGCCCATTCAGCCCAGGCAGGGCGCTCAGTCGCCAAATGCCAGCGCCAGCGATGTTGTCGGTGCTTCGGTTGACCGTGGCGACCACATAGAGCGCTCCGTCGGGTGCGCGCAGGATGAGTTCGGGCTGTTCGTCCGTGCTACTGAGTTCAGGGAGCGTCGTGCCTGCGATGAGGTTACCATTGGAGCGCCACCACTGCAGGCGCGGTTTCCATCGGGCGGGGGTGGTCTCCAACTCGCCCAGCAGAAGTGCAAAAACGCCTCCCAACCCCACTGCGCCGATTGGACGATAAGCACCGAGAAGCGCTTGGCTATTTGCTACCGTGCCGTTGGGTAAGCCGATTGCAGTCGCAATCCCACGCTGGGTGCTGGTCTCTACACTTCCACTTGACAGCCAGCGGTTGCCGTCCGTCGCCAATACATCGGGGATGGAGTCGCCGTTGGCTACTCCTAAATCCCACAGGGCAAGCAGGTTGGCGTTGCCGTCCACGCGCGCCATCCGCAAGCGCATCTGGTTGTGAGAGGGGTTCCAGTAGTCGCCGAGCAGATAGACCGTGCCGTCCCCTGCGGGGGCAAAGCGGGTCGCACGCAGAGGCACCCACCTCTCTGCCAGAGTTTGTCCAACGGTATTCAGAACCTGCAGGCGAGTGTGGGTGAAGGCGCGCACAATTCCTTGGTCATCGGCTTCGTGGATGAGCAGAAGCGTGCGGTTGCTGTCCAGACGGAGCATCCCAACTGGGGAGGCATTCGCCAGAAGGGTATTGGGTTGGGAGAAGGTGTGATTGGCGAGGAGGTTGCCATCGGCGTCGTAGATTTGGCGTGCATACCCAATTCCCCCGCTCCCGTAGCTGTGAAGCACTTCTACTCCCCCTTCGGGGCGCGCCAGCAGCTGTACCACTACATCATACGCGCTCAGATTAATCTCCTGAGACCAGAGCATCGTTCCAGAAGAGCTCCAACGCTGAATGAAGGCAATCGAGTCGGTATTGGCGCGTGTAACTGCTAAGTAAATCGTATTGTCAGGCGCAATTGCCAGCGCTTCGGGGACTTCGGACTGGTTGGAAGCGCCGAAGGTGCTGGTCCAGAGTAGGTTGCCGTTCGGGTCATACTTGACGAGTGCCACGCTAAAGTGCCCGCCCGTTAAGATGATTCTGCCTACAATCACCAGATTGCCTTGCGAGTCGACTTGAGCGGTGTGGGGTAGGAATGCCCGCACCGAGGGCTGGATGTGGAGACGGCTCCATTCCACACTCTGGGCGAGGGCGACGCCTACCCAGAGGAACGAGACCCACAAAGCAATCCAACGACACATAGTAGCCTATTATAGCACACCCATTCCCGCTTCGGGGCTGTCAGAAATAGGGGGCTACAGTAGAGGAACCTAAGTCCCGAAAAATCGTCAATAGGAAGAAGAAAGGCAAGAGCGAAACTCCTGCTTAGCAACTTGATGATGGAGGCATGCGATGAAAAAAAGATATGGGTTGTACAGCATACTGAGCCTCGGTAGCGCGCTGATGGTTCTCTCAGGTTGTGGCGGTGGCGGAGGTAGCCCGTCGGTGCCCTCCACGCCAACCGTCGGCGTGAATATCGAGGGAGCCGATTGGGTCGCTTTTCAAGATGGCGCCAGTGGCAGTTGGCAGGTCTTGAGCAGTTCCAATCAGTCGGTGGCGGTGAATGCTCCTGACGGACGCTATACTGTTGCTTATGTTTGTGGGGGCGAGAAACCGACGGTGAATGTGGTACACGCAGTTCGCTCCGAACTGCCTCAGGTCGCGGCTAACTGCGCTACCCCGCCCAGCGGGAACACCGTGAGCGTGAATGTCAACCTTCAAGGGATGTCCGGCTCCAGCGGTGCCCTGGTCGGGATTGGGAGCGCCTCCAGCACGATTACGGGTACAGGAACCCTAACCGTGGCGCCTGGCACTTACGATGTGATTGGAGTGCGTCTTGTAAGCGGTCTGCCCAATAAACTGTGGTTAGAGCGCAATCGTCCATTCAACGCCAGCGGGAACTACACCATCAATTTTGACCAAGCGGACAGCAGTACGGTACGCGTGGTGGATGTGAGTGCAGGAACCTTGTCGCTCAATGGGCTGGATAGCTCTTCGCTTGAGCAAGCGACCGTGCAGATACTGCTCCAAAACTCAATTATCGGGGTAGGCGCTTCGCTACCGGGTGACACTTCACTGACCGTGCGCTATCCCGTGCCGCCGAGCGGGGTCATTCAGGCTTCTGACCGAGTACGCGTTGTGGTGTCCACCACGACCGAGCGGGGTGGTCTCGCCATTCTCAGCGCTCTGCCCGGCACCCTTCCAATCACTCTGTTAGCCTCCTACAGTAGCCCCACTTTCTCGGTTAACAGTACGGGACCGGTAGTCTTTACGGTGAACAACTTCGCTTACACGGGTGCCAGTCCAGTGCGTGGGTACCAGGTTTCTGTGCGGGGTGAAGACCAAGACGCTCGCTGGAATCTGTTCTATTCGACGGGTTGGCTCGGCAGTCAGACCCAAATCACGACGCCCAGCTTCACCGGGCTTTCTTCGTGGAACGGCACCGCGTGGGAAATCCAACGTGGGTTGCCTGTGACGGTGAGCGTGCGCGCTTATGTGAGCGGAAGTGCCTCCGCCGAGAACCTGCAAAACTACCTCGCAGGGAACCTGCAGGCGCTTCCTGTGGGCTACGAAGTGCGCTATGTCACAGCCAACTCCGATTTGATTACTCCCTAACCGCTGGGAGGTGTCTTGTTTCCTGTGTCCTTTGCTTTTAGGGGCAGATACGAGGATCTGCCCCTTCGTATTCCTAAAGATGCACTCTCCGTGCAACAATAAGAGTTAGGGATTGTAGTACTGCTGTATTGAGGAAAGGAAAACCCGATACCAAATCCAATATACTGCTACCAAAGCAATTCCACTGGACACAACAAACAACAGACAACCTGTCAAGAACATCCCTCTGGGAATCCGCTGGGATTCGTGCAGTGCTTGGTTCAGGTAGTAGTCATTGAGACGCTGTAGCGCCTCGTTGACCGTGCCCGTTTGTTGACCCGTAGTGACGATAGCAACCTCCTCAGGGGGGATCAGTTTTGACCGACTAAGGAGCGAGTCGAGCGGTTCGCCTTGATGGAGCGGGTTGGCACTTCGGAGCGTGCGTGCAAATTCGTAGTTCGGGACCGTGTTCACAGCAAGCTCCCACGCCGAGGCGGGAGACAGCCCGGCTTGCGTAAGACGATGCAAGTGGAACAGGAACAGCGCCACTGAGTGAGCGCGTTCCCAACCTGCCAGTCCTGTTACAAACGGCGAGCGCAAGCGCAACGAATCTCCTAATCCCCTATTGCGTGTCAACCAGCGAAGCGCCAGCCAGAAACTCACTGAGACCAGAAGGACAGGCGCCCCAATCTGTAGGAGGGCGCGTGCCATCTCAGAGACAACCACTCCTAAGTTTTGAGCAAAGTCCTCTGAGCCAGCTCCCCCCATAAATCGCTCAAAACTGCGCGTGATCCCTATCATGCCCGCAATCACTATAGGGGTAGAGAGTAGAGCGAACCAGATTATCCCCATAGGTACTTTGCCGTACGCCCGAATCCTGTGAACCTGCTCGTAATACTCCGTGAGCTGTTGTAGGGTCTCCACAAGGTAGCCGCCCTGTTCGCCCGCTGCGAGGTTGCCGATAAGGAACTGAGGGAAGAGGTGCGGATGGTTTGCCATCGCTTGCGAGATGGATTCTCCTTGTGAGGCGCGCTGTCCGATTTCGGCACAGGCTCGAGCCAAACGCTTGTCGTGAACACGATGGGCGACCGTTCGGAACGCCTCCGAGAGGGGATACCCCGCCTGTACCAGCGCTTGGAGCTGAGTGAGCCATTGCACCATCGTTTTGGGTGCCACGACAGAAGTTGCCCAATCGCGTAGGGCGTTATCTGCTGGAGCAGGCACGGGTTGCGTTGGGCGATGACGAGTAGCATTGGGGGCTGGAACGCTAACCATCTGCTGAACAATTAGTCCCTGAGCGCGCAGTTGATTTTGGGCAGAGCGCACATCCACCGCCTGAATTGTGCCCGAACGCACTTGCCCGTTAGCGTCCACTGCCTGATAGTGATAAACTGGCATCGGTGTGAAATTTACCTAAGAGTAGGTACCCCTGTTCCCGCATTTGGTAGG
>CAKZQI010000179.1 GCA_937139515.1 uncultured Armatimonadota bacterium
GGCTCGGAATGACAGGGGGGGCGCGATGGTTCGCAAGCGAACACACTGAAACAGGGCACGCTGGGCACGATTTTGTACCTGACGCCTGTACCCTTGTCAGGACTGCCCCGCCCCTTTAGACCCAAACCCAGCAAAAGTACCAGAATTTGCCCCTACCCCTCGCAAATCTCCAAAAATGGTGTATAATAAGATTGCCTGATGCCCTACAGCACAGGCGATTCGGAGGTGCTTTGGGTAGCACCGACGCCCGAAAGGAGGTATGAATGTCGTTTTACAGTTTGAATGATGCTTGGCATAAGGGCGACCCTGCGAACGCAGGGAACCGCTCTACTGTCGTACCTCCCACTTCGGCGCAGATCTCGGAAGGAGCAGGCGATTGCACGCGTGCATCCATCCGAGCGACCAGAGGCGAGGGTGTGAACACCCCGCCTAAAAACAACAACACACAAGAGGAGGTAATACGATGAAACACTTGAACCTTTGGCTTAGTAGCCTCACAGCAGTTGCGCTTATGGCAACCGCAGGTGCGCAAATTTGGGATGAGACCGCAAACGGCGGTGGAGACGCTGGCGATTTGCCCAGCTCCGCTCAGGTTGTCTCTGGAGTCCACACTATGCCTCTCACGCGTATTACGGGGCGTATGGCGACAGGCGGAGAGGTCGATATGTTTGCTATTCTTATCTGCAACCCCGACCAGTTCTTCGCCCATACGGGTAATACCTCAGAGACCACCTATGATACCAAGTTAACGCTGTTCGATAGTCAGGGTCGTCCTTTGTGGATGAACGATGACCGTCCTAACGAGACTGCCATTACAGGTCATCCCCCGAACGGTATTGGTGGCTTACGCTCCTACATTGGGGGTGGCGCTTCGGCTGGGCTCTATCGCAGTAGCGACACGCCATCAGTCGCTGGGTCTGCCACTTGGGGTCTGCCGGGTCCTGGACTGTACTACCTCGCCATCTCACACTGGCAAAGGAACCCGCGAGTGGGTTCTGCGGACATCTTCCACGAGAGTTCACCGTATGACCCCATCTACGCACCTAAGGCAGCGGCTGCGGGCAGTCCCATCGACAACTGGGGTGGCAGTACGACCACAACAGGTTCCTACACCATCCACCTGGGGGGCGCTTGTTTCGTGCCCGAGCCTGCGAGCATGGTGGCGTTGGGTGCGGGTCTGGCGGGTCTGCTAGGTCTGCGCCGTCGCAAGAAGTAAGGGGTGAACCTCTCCCCCCTGTGTCCCCCCTCTCCTGCGAAGAGAGGGGGGATGTTGGTTTTTGTTGACCTCTCCCCCCTGTGTCCCCCCTCTCCTGCGAAGAGAGGGGGGATTTTGGTTTTGACCGCTTCCCCCTCTCCTGCGAAGAGAGGGGGGATTTTGGTTTTGACCGCTTCCCCCCTGTCACTCCGAGCGAAGCGAGGAGTCGGGTTGCCCTCACCCCCAACCCCTCTCCCGGCGCTGCGGGAGAAGGGAGCAGTTGGCTCCCTCCCTCGCCCAAAGCCTTGAGTGGGTGAGGGCTAACAAAGAAGTCCGAACCTACTCGCCTGCCACAATCTTCACTGCTTGGGCGACATCGTGCGCCATCTGCGCCTTGAGCGCGTCCAGGCTCTCAAACTGTTGTTGGGCACGCAAGCGCATCAGGAACTGGAGCGCCATCGCCCGCCCATAGAACTCCTCGCCCTCGTACCCAATCAGGTACGCCTCCACCATCCCCGGTGCGTTCGGGAACATCGGCGGTGTGCCGACACTGACCGCACAGGGATAGGTCTGACCCTCCAACAGGGCACGGCAGGCATAGACCCCCGGCGGGGGTAGTAATAACGGCTCCAGAGCGCGCAGGTTGGCAGTCGGGTAGCCCAGCTCACGCCCGCGCTGTTCCCCCAGCACGACCACCCCGTGCCAAGTGAACGGTTCGCCGAGCAACGCTTGTGCCTGCTCTAACTGTCCCTCTAAGACCCACTGGCGCAGGCGTGTGGACGAGATGCGCTCGCCACGCTCATCCAGCACGGGGGGCACAATGATGACCTCAAAATCGGGGGCTTGGCGCAGGGTTTCTATCGTGCCAGTGCGCTGGCGCCCGAAGCGAAAGTCCTCGCCCACCACCACCGCCTTGGCGTTGAGTGTCTCAATCAGCACTCGCTGAACGAACTGCTCGGCACTCAGTTGGGCAAAGTCCAAACTGAACGGCTGGAGCACCACCACATCAGCACCGAACTGGAGCAAGCGGTTCACCCGATGGGCGAGCACGCAGAGCATTCGGGGAGCCTGTTCGGGGCGCAGAACTGCCGTCGGATGAGGCACGAAGGTCAGCACTACTGCGGGCACACGATGGGCGCGCGCCCACTCTACCGTCGCTTGCAACAACGCCTGATGACCCCGATGCACCCCATCGTACACCCCTATGGTGAGCGCACACCCATCAGGCAGGCGCCCTTCTACAGAGGCAATATCCAGCACCCAGCTCATGCGCGTATCACCCGCACTGGGCGCAATAGCGGGGGAAGCCAGCGCGCGATCAGGGCAATCGTATTTTCGTCCTCCATCACCAGCACATGGTTGCCAGGCGTCCAGAGGGGATGCTCCGCCTGCACATAGTTGCCGTTCAAGAGCCGTTCCAACACCGCTTGGGTCGGCTTCCAACGAGGCAAGAAGTAGAGCGCATCGGCAGGCTTGATGAGGAGCGAGCGGAGGTGCTCCGCATCGGTCAACTCGTCCAGCGAATGGGCGTCCTCAAGGCGGAACTGCCCGATAGCGGTGCGGGTCAGCTGACTCAGATGCGCGCCCACCCCCAGCCGATCGCCGATATCGGAAGCGAGCGTGCGGATATAGGTGCCGCTGCCACACTCCACACGGAACTCTACACGGGGATGCTCCCCCTCGTGAAACGCTAAAATCTCCAGCGCATACACGGTGACAGGGCGGGGCTTTCGCTCCACCTCAACCCCTTGACGCGCCAGTTCGTGGAGCTTCTGCCCCCCGATTTTGACCGCCGAGTACATCGGGGGCACCTGCAGAATCGTGCCGATGAACTGCTGGGCGACCGCTTCAACCTGCTCCCTCGTGATAGGGCTGGCGTCGGTGGCGTGGAAGATTTCGCCCTCAGCATCCTGCGTGGTGGTGCGGATACCGAGCGTCATCGTGCCCCGATAGGACTTGCGAAGCGCGTGAAGGTAGGGAGTAAGGCGCGTGGCACGCCCCAGCAAGCAGAGCATCACGCCGTCAGCCATAGGGTCAAGGGTGCCCGCGTGCCCGACCTCTTTCTGGCGGGCAATCGCACGCAGGCGGTCTACCAAATCGTGAGAGGTCATCCCCGAAGGCTTGAACAGGTTAATCACGCCATCCATGCCTGAACCTCTTTCAGCAGGAGCCGTTCCGCTTCGTGCAGGGTAGTCTCCAAGGTACAGCCTGCGGCGTTCTCGTGCCCTCCGCCCCCGAAGCGATTGGCGATTTGCGCCACATTCACCTTGCCTCGACTGCGCAGGCTCACGCGTACCTTATGATTGGCGGTCTCACGCAAGAACATCGCCACCTCAACCCCGCGCACTGAGCGGGCGAAGTTGACGATGCCTTCGGTCTCGTCTTCGCTGGCACCTGCTTCCTCAAAAGTTTTGCGTGAGACCGAAACCCATGCGATGCGACCGTCGGGGGTGCGCTGGATCGTGGAAAGCGCCAAGCCCAGCAGTTTGACCGCCGAGAACGAGCGCGTTTCAAATACTTCCTCGTTGATGGTGCTCAGGTCTGCGCCGTGCGCTTGCAAAACGCTGGCGATGCGCAAGGTGCGGGGCGTCGTGTTGGGAAACTTGAACGAGAAGGTATCGGTGACTATCCCCGTCAGGAGGCAGGTAGCGATTTCGGGCGTGATAGGCACCTTGAGCGCACGGATGACCGCATAAGCTAACTCGGCGGTCGCTGCAGCGCGGGTGTCCACCACGCGTAGGTCGGTGAAGCGCTCAAGGGGCACATGGTGGTCCACCTGCAGGATACGGCGCGCCGAGCGGATGAGCGGTTCAAACTTGCCCGCACGACTGAGTTGACTCATGTCGCACACAATCGCCATATCATAGGTCGTACGCGGTTGGGCTTCGGAGCGGATGCGGGTACTGCCCGGCAAAAAGCGATAGATTTCGGGTACAGGGTCATGGCAGAACACATGCACGGTGTGCTTCTGGAGGGCGTTCAGGGCATGGTAGAGCGCCAGCGCACTGCCCAGCGCATCACCGTCAGGATGGAGGTGGGCAACAATCGCAAAGGTGTCGGCGTGGCAGAGCGCCTCGGCGGTTTGCTTGAGTGTTATTGGTCTGCCCATACGCCCCGATTTTACCCAAAATCGGGAACTTTTTGGGCGCAAAACCCGTCTTTAACAATAGCAAGCAACTAAACACCTCTCTTGGGGCGGCAGGTTTTGCTCTCCTTTGCCTGTCGTCCCCTTTTTTATTATACGCCCCCCCTGCCAGCGATTCCTGCCAGTGGAGAAAACAATTTGCCCTATTCTGTCATTCCGCCCCCCTTTATCATTCCGAACACCCTCTTTTGTCATTCTGAACGCCCTCTTTTGTCATTCTGAGCGAAGCGAAGAAGCTCAGTGCCACCCCAAGCGTAGACCCTTCGCTGGCGCTCAGGGTGACAGGGTGGGGGGTGTCATTCTGAGCGCCCCCCTTTTGTCATTCTGAGCGAAGCGAAGAATCTCAAGAAACCCCAAAGCCCAGACCCTTCGCTGGCGCTCAGGGTGACAGGGTGGGGGGTGTCATTCTGGCGCCCCCCTTTTGTCATTCTGAACGCCCCCCTTTTGTCATTCTGAGCGAAGCGAAGAATCTCAAGAAACCCCAAAGCCCAGACCCTTCGCTGGCGCTCAGGGTGACAGGGTGGGGGGTGTCATTCCGAGCGAAGCGAAGAATCTCAGTGCCACCCCAAGCGTAGACCCTTCGCTTCGCTCAGGGTGACAGGGTGGGGGGTGTCATTCTGAGCGCAGAGAAGAATCTCAAGAAACCTTCAGCCCTATCCCCCTCTTTTAGGTACACTTGGGGGCGATGTCGCCCACTCAGGAGCAAGCCGAACTTCTTGCCGAACAGATTCGCACGACTCTGGAACAAGACGATGGGACCTTGAGCGCCCTGCTGGAGGATACGCCCCCGCAGGATGTCGCCGATGCGCTCGCCATGTTGCAAGACCCCAAGATGGAGGCGCTTGCCCTGCTCCAGATGGATGAGGCACGCGCCGCCGAAGTGCTGGACTACTTAGAACCCTCTCTGGTCGAGGAGATTTTTGAGCATATCCCGATTGATAAGGCAGCACGGCTTCTCCAAGCGATTCCCGCCGACGACGCAGCGCAGATTATTGAAGAGTTAGAGGAGGAACAGGCACAAGCAGTCCTCCAGCAGATGACCCCGCTGGAAGCGCGTGAGGTGCGTGAACTGCTGGAATATGCCCCCAACACGGCAGGGCGCTTGATGGTGCGCCAGTATGTGCGGGTGCGCCCTGACTGGAGCGTGGAACAAGCCTTAGACTATATCCGCCAAATCGGCGACGAGATTGAAACCATCTACTATGTCTATGTGGTGGACAACCGCCAACGATTGGTAGGTATCGCTTCCATGCGCGACCTGGTCGTCGCCAACCCCAACCGAAGGATGGAGCAGGTGATGCGAACCGAGCTCGTGGTCGTCCAGCCCGAAACCGACCAGGAAGAGGTCGCCAACCTAATGTCCAAGTACGACCTGCTGGCAGTGCCTGTGGTGGATGAGTTGGGGCGGATGCTGGGCATCGTAACGATTGACGATGTGGTCGATATTTTGGTGAGCGAGAGCACGGAAGATGTGCTGAAGTTGGGTGGCGTGGAGGCGACCGAAGAGCCTTACATGCGCCAGACGCCTTGGGACCTCGTGCGCAAACGAATACGCTGGCTTCTGGTGTTGTTCGTGGCACAGCTGTTCAGCAGTAGCGTTCTGCGCCAATACGACGAGCAGATTGCGATGGTGAGCGCGCTGGCGTGGTTTATCCCGCTCCTGATAGGCACGGGGGGCAACGCAGGCGCTCAGACCACCACGACGGTCATTCGGGCGTTGGCGCTGGGCGAAATCCGCTTGCGTCAGGCGTTTGTGGTGGTGCGGCGCGAACTACTTACCGGATTGCTATTAGGCGCGTTGATCGGCGTCATCGGCGTGTTGAACACTTTCTTTTGGGTTTCAGTTATCCCCAGTCCCGATACAGCAGGAGGGTCGCTGATTGCCTCCGCGGAGGGCTACATTCGGTTGGCAATCACGGTCGGCTTGACCCAGATGGGCATTATCGTGTTGGCGACAGGGGTGGGTGCGAGTTTGCCCTTGATTGCCCGAAGGCTGAATATTGACCCAGCGGTGATGTCTGCGCCCTTCATCACCACGATAGTGGATGCGTCGGGGCTGTTGCTCTATTTCACGCTGGCGCGATGGATTATTTTCTCGGCGCTTGGGTAAGCACGCGCCAAGCGAAGCGCGGGAGATTGCGCACCTTACGGATTTTGCGAGGGTCTTGGATTAGGCGCCAAAGCCATTCCAGCCCACTGTTTTGGAGCCACTTGGGAGCGCGCTTGACGACCCCCGCGTAGACATCAAAGCTCCCACCGACACCGATCATCACGGGCACGCCCAGCGCCTCACGATGGCGGTGTGCCCACTTCTCTTGGCGGGGCATCCCCATCGCCACCAGCAACACATCGGGCTGTGCCTCGCGTATCTGCTGGATCAGTGCTGACTCTTCGTCTGGGCAGAAGTAGCCATGTTGTGCGCCCACAATCTGGGCGTTGGGGAACTGCTGAAGTAGGTTTTGGCGTGCGCGCTCTGCCACGCTGGGCGCCGCGCCGAGGAAGAAGAGCCGATAGCCCCGCTCATGGCTCAAGCGCACCAGATGCCACACGAGGTCCACTCCTGAAACGCGTTCGGGGAACGGCTGTCGGCAATAGCGTCCCGCCCACAGCAGTCCTGCACCGTCGGGCGTAATCAGGTCTGCATTCTGGATGAGCATGTGGAATTCGGGGTCATTCAGGGCAATCAGCACGGCGTTCGCATCGGCGGTAATCACAAGGTGGGGCGTGCGCTCGGCAATAAAACGCTCCATCGCGGCTAAAGCCTCCTGCATCCGCACCCGATGGATGGGAACCCCCAAAATCGTGGCGGTCTCCAACGGTATCCGCTCCTGCACCGCGCTCTCCATAGCTACCTACAGGATACCCGATAGAGGAGGTATGGGATACCCCTTGCGTCCTTCAGTTTCTTATGCTGGACAACCCTGTCGCATATGCCATAATTACCAGTAGAACCATGCGAACAACGACTGTGTTTCGAATTTTTTCCGCAGGCATCTGCTTGGGAGTTATGGTGTTGGCAAGTGCCCAGCAACGCCAGCCCCATTTGCATCCTCAACCACCGAAGCCCTCTCCCGCTTACGAGGAGCCGATGACTGGGTACGAGGTGGCGGTGATTACTGCTGAGTTCATCCTTAACTTGGAGCGCGGGCTGAGCGACGCCTTTGATCGCCCCCTCAGTACAGCGGGTGCGAGCGCCGTCTCGCTGGCGGGGAAGCACCCTGCGTGGGCACAGGAAGCCCTCAAGGTTCTCAAGGCACGCGGTGCCATCCCGCCCGGCTTCAACGGCAACAAGCCAATGCCCCGCTATCAAGTCGGACAGATGTTGGCGCAGTACATTCAGCGATTGGATGCGCGAATGCGTCAACAGATGGGTGCCCCTATCGGGCGAACTGAGTTCCAGACCTTGCCTGTGATACGGCTGGAGCGCACGCACTCAGCCTATTCAGCGCTCCTGTTCCTAGCGCGCGGGGGGTGGGTGATGGCGGAGGCGCCTCTCTACCGTGAACCGAATGCGCCTCTCCTTGGCAAGGAACTGCCCAGCATGCTCCGCGATGTGGCAAACCGCATTTTGGAGCGCTACCGCGACGAGCCGCACCTGAAAGAATAATCCCTTTCGGGAACTTTGGGCGTGTTTGTAGAGTATAATACTATTGCACGGGGGCGTCAGGGTTCGACAGAACACGCTTGACGCTTAGTGGCGAGCCGAGGTGCGGAGGGCCTCGTTAAAAATCCGCAAAAAAGAAGTGCGAACACCAACTATGCTCTCGCTGCCTAATTGAGCAGCGCGCCACCTTTCCTGCAGTCGGCTCGGGAAGGGTCGAGCGTGGGCTAAGCCGACTAACTCTCAGGGCTTTGCTTGGGGCTGAGAGAGGACATCACACCGAGCTGGCATCGGGGCGCCCTGTCCGTCGGGACACCTGATGCGAGAACCAAAGGCGGACTACGCTCGTAGAAGCTAGGTGAGCAACGGTTCTGGAAGGGGGTTCAATTCCCCCCGCCTCCACCAAAAGATTTCCCACCTCCGCCCAGTTCGCGTGGCACGGGCATCCTACCCCTGAACCGACCGGTTCCCCTCGTTGCTGTTCTTGCGATTGGGTACAATAATGGAGTCTGGAGGAATCGTCCTATGAAGCGAACTTATCAACCGAATAATCGCCACCGACATAAGGTTCACGGGTTTCGCCGTCGCATGCGCACGAAGGATGGTCGGAATGTGTTGAAGCGTCGCCGTCAGAGAGGGCGCTGGCGCTTGACCGTTGCCTGATGCTCCCTCGTTCGGCGCGCCTGCGCAAACGCCAAGAGTTCGATCGGGTCTATCGACACGGGAAACGAGTCACGATGAGCGCCTTTACTCTGTATGTCTATCCTCGGCGAGATGAAGCCCCCACACGGTTCGGTTTTGTGGTAGGGCGTCGGTTCGGAACGCATGTGGCTCGGAACCGCCTGAAACGGCGACTGCGTGCAGGAGTACGCCCGCTCCTTGCCCAGGTTCCCAACGGTTACGACTGTGTGATGGTCGCGCGTCAAGCCCTACCCGAAACCGCGTTTCCTGACTTGATTGCCCAGGTTGGCACGGCGTTTCAAAAAGCCTTCAGCGGGGAGGTGTCCTGTTGAGCTCACCCTCTTTGTTGGCACGCCTGCTCATCGGAGCGATACGGCTCTATCAGCGTGTGTCGCGCTTGACCCCACCCACCTGTCGGTTCTATCCGACCTGCTCGCACTATACGCTGGAAGCCATTCAGCGTTTTGGGGCGCTCAGGGGGCTTTGGCTGGGGCTGAAACGCATCCTCAAGTGTCATCCGTTCCACCCAGGCGGGTACGACCCCGTGCCTGAATGTATGCATAAAAATAAGTAAGGAGTTATTATGGCACAGCAACCCGAAATTGATCAGAAGAAGTTGTTCACGCAGACCCTGATTATCTCGATGGTCATCTGGCTGGTGTTCATCATGGGCTGGAGCTATTTTGCACGCCCGCCCGTGAGCGACAAGCCCGCCGAAGAGATCGTTCAAGAGGTCGAGAAACTGCGTACCGAAAAAGATTATGCAGAAGCGCTTCGCCGCGCCCAGGAACTCACCACCCGCTTCGGAGGCACGGAAACGGGCGCGCTGGGGCTTCTGATAGAAGCCGAGATTTTCTACAAAGACAAACAAGACGCTCGGGAAGCCTACAACCGCCTGCGCAAGTTAGAAGAGTTCTACCCCCAAACGAAGGTCTACCAAGAGCGGGGCAAGCCCCTGATGGAAACGGTCTGTGCCCAAATCGATAAGGAGAACCACAACCTCCCCACTTACCGCTTTATTGACACGCTGATTGGATTATTGGGGCGAAGCAACGCCAGCTATATCTTAGCAATCTTCTTGATTGCCCTTGGGGTACGGTTCATCCTGTTCCCGCTCACCAATAAGCAGTTCGCAAGCATGCGCAAGATGATGCAGGTCGCCCCCAAACTCCAAGAACTCCAGCAGAAGTACACGGGGCAGGAGTTGATGCAGAGGCAGATGGCGCTGTACAAAAAGTACGGCATCAATCCGATGTCGGGGTGTCTGTTTGCGCTCATTCCAATCCCGTTCCTGATTTTGATGTACAATATGTTTTTGGTGTACCAAGTACAGTTCCGCAACGCGGAGTTCCTTTGGATGAACGACACATTCGGCACGCGCTTTCCGGGGTTCATCGCCAGCAACTTAGCCCAGTTTGATGTGGTGCTGACTGCGATGTATGCGCTCAGCATGTACCTCACGAGCCGACTGACCATCACCGACCCCTCGCAAGCACAGATGCAGAAGACGATGGCGCTGTTTACCACAGCGATGCTGGCGATTTTCTCCTGGCAGTTCCGATTTCCCTCGGCGTTCAT
>CAKZQI010000180.1 GCA_937139515.1 uncultured Armatimonadota bacterium
GCCAACCTGTCCCTACTTTGACGCCCGTTCGTTAGCTCTATTACCCCCCACTTTCACTCTGACACCCCCTTTCTGTCATTCTGAGCGCAGCGAAGAATCTCAACAAAACCCCAAGCAGAGACCCTTCGCTGACGCTCAGGGTGCAGGGCGAGCTTTTCGGGTTGAACCGAAGCTCGCTCTTGGGTGCTACCGCCTGCATCTAAAAACGGCAGGCTTTTGGAAACTTGAACTCAACAAATGTACTCTTATCAGCAAGGAGGGGAGGTTTCCCAGATTGCTCCGTATTGCCTCAGCTCCCGTAGGCTTCAAAGAGCGCCTCTTCGGCTTCACGGGTCCAATAGCGCCCCGCTTCTAAACGCTTAGCGACTTCGGGCGCGTGGAGCGCCAGCTCCTGCAAGCCCATCAGCGGCATCGTAGGCAGATGGGGATACAGCACGACCTTGCCCAAATACCGATGCTCTGCCACGGCGCGCAAGGCTTCAGGCAAGCAGTTCAGCCCGCCAACTGCGCTCACCACCCGACGCGTGGGCAGTTCGCCCGAAGCGGTGAGCGCGATACAATGCGCCATATCGTCCAGCGTGGAACCGCTACTGCCCATCACGCGCATATGCCGACTGGCGGTCGCGGTGAGGTCAATCGGGATTTTGGTGCCCTTTGAAATCCCCGCAAACAAGTTCAAGACGCCTCCGTCCGTCAGCAGGGGATAGGTCTGAGCAACGGCTTCTGGCGACGAGGCGAGGAGCATAATCTGGTCAAAACCGTGGGGGCAAAGCTGGCGCAGATGTAGGTTCTGAGTGTCGGGGTCAGCTCCCGCGTTGCAGTAGAACTGGAGGTCTATCCCGCGCTGAGAGGCGAGCACACTGCCCATCGCCCGCAGGGGTTCTAACCGCTCTGGATGGCGGTCAACCACCACGACCTGTGCAGGCGCTTGCTCCCGACTGAGCACATAGTGCAGATGCATCTGCCCCATCGGTCCGCCCGCCCCAAAAAGCAGAATACGGTCGCCTTGCCGAACTTCGGAGGAGCGTGTGTGGCGATAGGCATCGGTCAGGTTCCAGCTGGAGGTGCCCATCACCATCAGGCGGTCGTAGTGGAGGCGCCCCACATCCAACGGCACCGACTTGATGGGATGGTGACAAGTGAAGCTGAGGTGTCCGCCATACGCCAAGCGGTCAATCCCCCACTCAATCAGGGCTTGGGTAGGATTGCCATAAAGCAGGATGTCGTCCAAAGGCGGATTGCCCCCTTCACCCAGCAGTTGGGTCGCCGTTTGAGAGGCGTAGAGGTGGTTAGCCGAGCAGGGGGGCGCGTGCACCTGCATTCCCAATCGTTTTGCGTGTTCCGTGAACACACTCACCAGCGGATGTTCGGGCGTTTCATAGATTAGGAAGCAGGTGCCCCCACCGTTTGGGACGGGTTCCAGCGTAGTTAGCGCATCGCAGGTGTAGCGAATGTAAGGCGTGCTGGGCACAATCACGAGCCAGTTGCCGTTCGGCTTGGGGGTCGGGCGTGGGGCAATCTGATAGCTGGCGACCACACACGCCCAAGGCTCCACCAAAGCCCCCTCGGCATAGCTTAGGTGGGGTGGGCAGGGGAGCAGATAACAGCCTGCGTCGCCGTCCAACACCGCTTCGGTCATCAGGGCGTATTGGGTGTAGCCCCCTTCCAGCGCATAGCCCACTGCCTGCACCTTGCCTCCGACATACACATCGGCTT
>CAKZQI010000181.1 GCA_937139515.1 uncultured Armatimonadota bacterium
AAAACACTGGAGGGCGCGCTCAGGACGCCTGGCGGTGTGCTGGCAGATATCCTGGAAGTAGACCCCAAAATGGTGGAGATCAAGCCTCTGGACAAGGTCACCGTACCCGCCTACACGGGTTCCACTCGCTTCCGCTTCGCTCAACCTGTCTCTTCCGAAGGAGGTGCGCAGTGATCGCTGTCGGGCTGTTGGGGCTGGTGCTGGGCTTAGTGGTGACCTATCTCGTGCTGGATATTCCGATCCCTGCCGAGTGGGCGCCCTACCTTTCGCTCGCTGCGCTGGCGGGTTTGGATACGGCGTTCGGGGGCTGGCGGGCTGCGTTGGAAGGACGGTTCCACCCCGATGTGTTCGTGTCGGGCTTTGTTGTGAACGCTTTACTCGCTTCGCTTCTGGCTTATCTGGGCGACCGAATGGGCGTTGACCTGTTTCTTGCGGCGGTCGTGACGCTCGGCGGTCGGATGTTCCTGAACTTGTCGCTGATACGACGCTACTATCTCAACGAAATCTCGCTCAAGAGGCAGCGCGGATGACAACGATTGCCGGACTGGATATCGGCACTACCAAAGTCTGCTGTCTGGCGGTGCAGGTGCAACCTGACCAACCTCCCCAAGTGGTCGGGGTTGGAGTTAGTCCGTGTCGTGGCTTGAAGCAGGGACAGGTCGTCGATATGGAGCAGACGGTTCAGGCAATCCAGAAAGCGGTTCAGGAAGCGCAGGCGATGGGGGACATCGCCATTCACGAGGTGTTCGTGGGAGTGACGGGCGCGCACATAGAGACCGTGCCCCGCCAAGCCGAAATCGCCATCACACGCCCCGACCACGAAGTCACCGAAGAAGACCTGGAGCGCCTGCGCTCGTTCATCCAGCAGGTTCATCTGCCTCCAGACCGCGAACTGCTCCATGTGCTATTGCGCCAGTACACTTTGGATGGTCAGTCGGGTATCCTAAATCCTCTCGGCATGAGTGCCACCCATATTCGTGCCGAGGGCATCTTGATAACAGGCGGTTTGACTTTCCTGCAGAACATTCGCCGCTGTGTGGAGCGCGCGGGTCTGCAGGTCAAGAGTCTGGTGCTGGAGCCGTATGCCTCTGGGCTGGCAGTGCTGAACCCGCAAGAGCGTGAGGTCGGGGTGGCTCTTATTGATATCGGCGGTGGCACGACCGATGTCGCGATTTTCGCGGAGGGCAATCTGGTCTATACGGGCGTTGTCCCACTGGGAGGCATGAATGTCACCCGCGATATCTATCTGATGTTCCGCCTCAGCAGTATTGAGGAGGCGGAGAACCTAAAGCAGAAGTTCGGGTGCGCCCTCGCCGAGCGTGTGCCCGAAACCGAAGTGGTCACCTATCGTGAGATGGGCACTCATCAAGAGCGACGCGTCCCCCGACGCTTGCTCACCGAAGTGATTGAGGAGAGGATGCGCGAGATTCTGGAAAAAGCACTGGAAGAGATAGAACGGTCGGGACTGCTCGACCGGTTGACGGGCGGCATCGTGCTGACTGGGGGCGGTGCCTGCCTACCTTGCACGGCGGAACTGGGGCGCCAAGTGTTGGGGCCGCTGCCCGTGCGTATAGGCGCACCTCAATCCCATCTCGTGGGGCTATCGCCAGCCCACCAACACCCCACCTACGCCACCGCCGCGGGGCTGGCGCTGTATGGCTACGAATGTCTGGACACTTATGAACATCCTGCAATCTTCACAAGATTATGGGAACGATTCGTTCGTAAAATCAAGAGTTTTCTCAAAAGGAACCGATAGAGTCCCAGCGAATAGGAGTACGAACATGGCAAAGGAACGAGCATTTCATCAGGAGGAAGAACATCTACCGTTGCAAGCGACCCTCAAAGTGGTTGGAGTCGGTGGTGGAGGTGGAAACGCCGTCAACCGCATGATAGAGGTCGGATTGCAAGGGGTGGAGTTTATCGCTATGAATACCGACGCCCAAGTTCTCAACCAGTCAAAAGCACCGATACGGATGCAACTCGGCGTGAACAAGACCCGCGGGCTGGGGGCGGGGGGCGACCCGAATGTCGGACGGGGCGCCGCCGAAGAGAGCCGAAACGAAATCCGTAAAGTGTTGGAAGGTGCCGACCTCGTCTTTATCACTGCGGGCTTAGGGGGCGGAACGGGCACGGGCGCTGCGCCGGTCATCGCCGAAATCGCCCAAGAACTGGGGGCGTTGACCATCGCCGTCGTCACCAAACCGTTCAAGTTTGAAGGTCCCCGACGCAGTAAAATCGCGGAAGAAGGTGCCCAAAACCTCAAACAGTATGTTGACGCAATGATCGTGGTGCATAATCAGCGACTCATCGATGTGTCTGACCGAACGACCACCATGACCGAAGCGTTCCGAATGGCGGATGATGTGCTACGAAGTGGTGTGCAGGGCATTTCGGACATTATTCAGAAGCCGGGCTATATCAATGTGGACTTCGCCGATGTGCGCACCATCTTCAGCGACGCAGGTACCGCACTGATGGGCATCGGCAAGGGCACTGGGGAACAGCGAATGGTACAAGCCGTGCGCGAAGCCACCACCAGCAAACTCTTGGAGACCTCTATCCACGGTGCAACCCGAATGCTGGTCAATATCACCACAGGTGAGGATGTGGGCATCCACGAAATCCAAGAGGCGATGGACCTGCTCTATCAGATGATTGACCCCGATGAGGGCAACATCATCTTCGGGCATGTGTTTGCCCCCGAAATGACCGAGGTGGTGCAGGTCACGGTCTTGGCAACAGGGTTCCCGCTTACCGAGCCAAGCAAATCCGCTTTAGTGGAGCCTCAGGCTCAACCACAACCGGAGCCATCTACGGTACTGGAGCCGGGCTTCACGCGCTCTCGGGGGGTTCAACCGCAACCGCCTCGCGTCGCTCCTCCAGAGCCGCGCGTCCCCGAACGCAAGCCCCAATCGGCAGATGACTTGGATATTCCCGCCTTCCTAAGGCGCCGAGGCGACAAAGCCTAACGGTGTAACCCCCAAGAAAAGAACTCCTCCCTCATACGAGGGAGGAGTTTTGCTTTGCAAGACACCTCTATCAACTCACTGCCACTTCTCCCAAAGTTGAGGATACTGGTTCGGGTTGAGGTCGATGCGAGAGCAGTAGGTGTTGTTGTCGCGCGCGCACTCGGTTTCAGGAACCCCATAGAGTTGTTCAAACGGGGTCGCTTTCACATGCCCATCCGCATAGACCACCGAGACCAGCTTGGAGTGTCGCCCGTGCGGTCGCTGGTGGAAGCCTGCGCCAGGAGTCAATCCCTGAGCCGTCGGGAACGGCGAGTAAACCACATTCATGTACAGTCCGCGCCCCTCCCAAAGGGGATAGCTACTGGTGCCACTGGGAATTGAGTCCATCGCGAAGACATGGCTGGCGGGTTTCTCCAGTTGAGCCAAGTTCTTGCTGGGCACCGACCACGGATTGCCACACGCCCACAGATACCCAGCAGGCGAGGGATACGCGGCGCCGTATCCAACCCTCCCTTCGCAGTTCAGACGGTGTTCTGCGGTTCCCGGTGCCCCCTGCGGGGTGGCTTTCGCGCTGGGACAGCGGGAGTAGAGATTGCTCTTGGAGTAGGGTTGAAGCCAATACAGGTAGCCGATGGAAGTACACACGCCGTTGTAGTTGTTAACACCACAGAAGCCGGGCGGGGCAGGCATGGCGATTTCGGCGGGCACATACACCTCGTCGTAATCTTGCAGGTACATCATCGCCGCGATGCCTATCTGCTTGCAGTTGCTGATGCACATCGTCTGGCGCGCTTTTTCGCGTGCCTGGGCGAATACGGGGAACAGAATCGCCGCCAAGATAGCGATGATAGCGATGACCACTAAGAGCTCTATCAAGGTAAAACCTCTTCGTTTCATACAAGCCTCCGATAGACTATTATACCCCAATTTTGTGGGGTTTTAGAGGCTATCGGGTATGCTGAAGGCGTGAGCATCTCAAGAACTCCTAACCTATGGGTACGGCTTGTAGGGCGATGGTCGCTCCAGTTCGCGTGGAAGTTGTTTCAAGGGCTCCCGATGGGTGTCGCCACGCGTGTGGGGGCAGGTTTCGGGTTATTGGCTTACGCGCTCTCCCGCCGCTACCGACGGATTGCGATGCAAAATCTCCTGCGCGCCTTTCCAGAGTGGTCTCCGGCTCAAGCGCGTGCCACAACCAAACGGGTGTTCCGCAACTTCGGCGTTGCGCTGGCAGAGTTCCTCAAAGCGCCCTCGATGAGCCGTGCCGAGATTGAGAAGCGTCTGCAAGTAGTGGGGCTGGAACATTTGGAGAGCGCGCTGGCACAGGGCAAAGGCGTGTTGCTCATCACGGGGCACTTCGGCAACTGGGAGCTGATGGCGCGCTACCTGTGTATGTTAGGCTACCCGATATGGGTGATTGCGCGCCACACCGAAGACCCCGCCACCACCGACCTCATCACCCTGCTGAGAGAGCGCAGTGGCTACAAGGTGATTATGCGCGACCAAGCCGTACGCCCTGTGCTGAAAGCCCTGCGCGCCAACGAGATGGTCGGCATCTTGCCTGACCAGAATGCAGGCGATGTGTTCATCGAGTTCTTCGGGCAGAAAGCGGGCAGTGTGGCAGGACCTGCGGTGTTCCACCTGCGCACCGGAGCGCCCCTCGTGCCCCTGTTCAATGTGCGTCTGCCGGGAGATTATCACCGCGTGGAAATCCTGCCCCCGATGCAGTTCGAAGCCACTGGCGACCTCAACGCCGACAGCGAGCGCATTATGCAAGCGTTGAACGATGTGTTGGAAGAGTATGTGCGTCGCTACCCCGACCAGTGGCTGTGGCTCCACGACCGCTGGAAATCGGCGCGCAAGCGAGGACTCGGATGAGGGAGGTAGCACGAGCTAAAAGCCCGTGCTACCCGAAGGGTTAGGCGTTGGGGTCGGTCGCAGCAGGGTCTTGGTTGAGGCGAATGGGACGCCCTGCACCACCCACATTCGCAGCAGGGTGTTGGTCCATAAACACCGCGTGCGGGAGGTTCTTCACATGCCCGTCCGCAAAGCCCACATTCCAGTTATCGGGAATAGGACCGCCGTTGGGACCCCTTGACTGACCGTGCCACATGGCAAAGGCGTCAAACGCCACCGTGATTTCGGCAGGGCGCGCCACTTCGGCAAGCGTCTTCGGCTTAAAACGCCACTGGGAAGCGTTCCCACCCCGCAGGCGGTCCGAATAGGTATAGACCAACCAGGTGTTATAGATGTAGTCGTGCCCAATCACTTGGTAGTGGCGCAGACCCGTGAGCTCAAAAATGGCGTTCTCGCCTCCGTTGCCCATCCAGGTAACCGAGTCTGCGGGGCAGTACCAGATGCCCTTCTGCTTGCGCGTCTGCATTGCGGTGCCCGTCATCCCACCCTTGATATAGGGGTCGACCAAGAGCGGGAAGTAGAGCGGATAACGCATCTGCCCGCCCATATTGACAGGAGCTGCGTTGGGAGCGTTGCCCACGACCTGTCCGATGGGTTGGTAGATGATGCCCGCCACATTGTTGCCCCCGTTGAGACACGCCGTGCCGTTGGCATTCACCCAGCACACGGTGGTGCGCACCCAGAGGTTGAGCATCGTACCGATTTGGTTGGGGTTGGTCGGCTCGGTCGGACCTGAGGGCACATTCATCGCGGAGGGCATCGTCTCGTCGTAATCCTGGGCATACATCAACACGCCGAGTGTAATCTGCTTGAGGTTGTTCAAGCACTGGGTGCGAGTTGCCGAGTCGCGCGCCCGCGCGAACACCGGGAACAGAATCGCTGCCAAAATCGCAATGATTGCGATGACCACCAATAACTCTATCAAAGTGAACCCTTTTCGCATGATTGTCCTCCTTTAGAGGGGTGAGTAGCCGCCTTGCGAGGGATCCGTTTGGGCAGGGGGCGCCTGGATTGGCTCCACATTCGGGGCGCTTGGACGCATAAAGAAGAACCAGCTCAGCGCCAGCGCCAGCACCGCCACGACCAACAGTCCCACCGCAAGCATCGGATTCTCGCGTAAGTTTTGCATTCGTGATGCCTCCTGGGATTAGTCCACACAGCGGTTCCAGATGAGCCAGCGCAGGTTCGCCGCGTTGAAGTCGCGCAGCTCTTCGGGATTAGCACAGTTAGCGTTGCTGGGTGGGCGTGGAATGACCGCTTCCAAGCGTCGCCACTTGGTGCTGCCGTCGGCGGTGGCGATGTTCAAGCCACCACTGTGCGGTGCGATGATGGGTGCAAAGCCTGCTGTCCCACTGCGAGCCAGTCCTTGAATAACTTGGCGGAAGTTGGCAGTGCCTTCACAACCGCCATATGAGTTGTTGTCAGCCGAGAAACCGAAGCAGTTGCCGCCCATCTGCGGGGAGTTGCCCGCTGCGGTATCTGCCAATAATACAAACTGGGCAGGCTTTTTCAACATCGCCAGATTGGGCACCATAATCGTCTCGTCACCACTGGGAAGACCGCCTCCAACCCAGAACCAGCTGGCGATATGGGTGTTGTAGCCCACTGAAAGCCAACCACGATGCGCCCAGTTGTCCAAGTCTACCTGACCAGGACCCGGAAACTTCGGCGCGTTGGGGCAGAAGAACACATCCTTATTCTTCACATACGGCGAGACGACCGTTGCCCAAGTCTTGCGTAGGTTGTCAGGAAGCCCAGTCCCTCCAGGTCCAAGAACAATACGGTTCGGCGGGAGGGTCGATTCGTGGTCAGTGGCATACAGTAAGATTGCCTTGACGAGCTGGTTCATGTTAGAAGAACAGGTCGATTGACGCGCCTTCTCGCGCGCCTGCGCGAACACAGGGAACAGTATCGCCGCTAAGATGGCGATAATCGCAATCACGACTAATAACTCAATCAGGGTAAAGCCCTTACTCTGCCGCATCATCAAACCTCCTTTGAGGGTGCCTCCATCGCAAACGGTTTTTTCGCCTGCGACGAGGATATGCTATTATACATCAGTTTTAACGAGACTCCTGCTGGAATTGGGGCAAATTGGCGAAAATCCATCCCCAAAACGCGTCCGAAAAGGTAGCGGTGATAATGAGGGCATAGGCGTCCACTTCGGGGGGCAAGATCGGGCGAACCTTGACCGCGTCTTTCAAGGTCATCACAAGGCACTTTGAATCGATGGCGTTGAGGTCGCTTGCTTGAAAGGGGTGATGGTCGGCAAACAGGTGCGTTGCGTTAACCTGCACTCCCAATGCCTGCACGCTGTGGACGAAGCGCTCAGGGCGCGCAATCGCACTCACCAGCGCCACGCTCCGCCCCTGCAGGAAGCTCAGCGGATGTCGCTCGTGCGTGCGCAGGTTAATCCACGCGGTCGGCTCCACACGCACCGAGAAGGTGGGTAGAGAGTCGATCGGCGGTGAGAGCATTTTCGGCGTTGACCTCACCCCCTTGCCCCCTCTCCGTTTACGGAGAGGGGGAATGCCCTGCTCCTCCCCCCTCTCTGCTCGCGGAGAGGGGGGACACAGGGGGGTGAGGTTCGTCTCCACCTGCGATTTTTCAAACATCTTCTGCGGCGACTCAAGAGTGCCCCCCACACCCAGAATCGCGCTCGCACGGCGCACCCCGCTCGGAGGCTCCCTCAGCGGACCCGCGGGCAGGCAGTAGCGATTACCGAACGGCTCGTCGGCGGGCAGTGCCACCAAATCGACCGTGCGCGCAAGGGGCAGATGCTGAAAGCCGTCATCCAGCACCAGCACCTCAGGCTCCCAGCGCGCTATCGCTTGGCGCGCGCTGGGCACACGCCACTTGCCGACCGCTATCGGAATATCGGGCAGGAGCGTGCGAGTCTCAAGCGTCTCATCGCCCACCTCCTCAACGGGGGGATACTCGTTTGGCTCTATCAGGGTGGTCGTGCGGTAGCGTGTGCCCCCATAGCCGTGCGTCAGTATTGCAACGCGCCGACCGCTCTGTGCCAAACCTTGCGCCAGCGCCGCCGTGATGGGCGTCTTGCTCATCCCGCCCACCCACAAAGAGCCGACGCCTATCACGGGCACGGGCGCCACCCAACGCCGTTTAATGCCCCACCGATAGAGGCTCTCATAGGCACGCCAACCGAACGCATAGAGCGACGCCAACCCCCGCAGAGCAAGCGGGGGCGAAGAGGACTGCCAATAGGTCTCTACAGAGCGGGCAGAGGGCATCGTTCGCTGAGTTCTAAGATTTTCAGGCTTAACTCCGAGTGCCAGAGCAGACCCTCATTCGTAGGGCGGATGTGCGTTCGCTCCACCTGCACCCAGCCCCGCTCTTGCAGGCGCAAAAACAGGGGCAGGAACCCCTCACACACGGGCAAGCCGAAGCGCGCATCCAGCTCCTGCAAGTCTACGCCATCGGTCAGGCGCAACCTCACCATCAGCGTCTCGGCAACGCTCGCCCATGCCATCAAGCGCTCCGACTCCAACACTACGCTCTCTCCCTCTCGGAGCCGTCGCACATATTCGCGCGGGTGCTTGATGTTCGTCCAGCGTATGCCCCTGTAGTAGGAAACGGCGCCCGCCCCAAAACCCAGATATGGCTCGTTGTGCCAATAGAGCAGGTTATGCCGACACCGAAAGCCTGCTTGGGCGAAGTTGGAGATTTCGTACTGCTCGTAGCCCGCTTGGCGCGTGAGCGACTGCGCCAGTCGGTACATCTCGACCTGAACCTCCTCATCGGGCAAACTGAGTTGCCCCTTCTGATAGAGGTGATAAAAGCGCGTGTTCGGCTCCAGCATCAGCGCGTACAGCGAGAGGTGCTCAGGCTGGAGGGCAATCGCTCGGCGCAGGTTCGACTCCCAGCGTTCCAGCGTCTGGTTCGGCAGGGCGAAGATGAGGTCTAAGTTCAGGTTCGTAAAACCCGCACGCCGTGCCATCTGAACGCCCGCTATCACATCGTCGGGAGAGTGAATGCGCTCCATTCGTCGGAGTTCGTCGGGGTCGAACGATTGCACGCCCAAGCTGAAGCGATTGAAGCCCGCTTCGCGCATCCTTTGAAGTTGGTCTAAAGTAAGGCTTCCGGGGTTCGCTTCGGAGGTGATTTCGGCATCGGGCAGGATGTGAAAGCGCTGGCGCAGGTGGCGGAGCAGGTCTGCCAACTGCTCGCCACTAAGGAAGGTGGGCGTGCCTCCCCCAAAGAAGACCGAAACGACGGGGTCGCCCTCGCAGTCGGCGCGCTCGATTTCGAGATGGAGCGCCGACAGGTAGGCATCCACAATCGCGCCTGCCATCGCATAAGTGTTGAAGTCGCAGTAGCCACACTTGCGGTGGCAGAACGGGATATGCACATAGATGCCAATCGGTGTCGCGCTCACAAGCAGATTATACCGCTCTTACTTCCAAGCGCGGAGCATAATAAACTCGCGTCGGGGGACATCGTACTGAGCGACCCGTTCGGCACGGCGCGCTTCCGCCAACAACTCAGGGGACAAAGGAGGCGGGTGATGAGGCGACTGACCTGTCGCTATCGCATAACTCATCGCATACACGCGCTCACACAGTGGGTAATACGGCAACGGCTCAATTCGCTGGAAGCCCACCTGCTGAAGCAGGCTCGTTAGGGTGTGATAGGTAAAGACCACCAAGTGTCGGGGGATGTCCAGTCCCACCCAGTCTGCCCCGAAGCGCGCGTGCCCTTGCGAGTCGAGGTTGGGCGTCTCCAGCCAGAGCCAGCCACCCTTGCGTAGCAGGCGGTAGCAGTCCGAGAACACCGCTTGCGGGTGATGCACATGCTCTATCACATGGTTCAAAGTGATGCCGTCGTAGGCTTCGGACTGGTGGTGGAGGGTATTGATGTCGCCTTCAATCACGCTCAGCCCGCGTTGGCGTGCGACTTTCACCGCCTCAGGGTCAGGTTCCACACCCACACACTGCCATCCTGCACGCTGGGCGAGGAGCATGAAATCGCCACTGCCACATCCCACATCCAGTAGGCGTGCGTTAGGCTTGGCTTTCGGGAGGTGTCGCCCTCCTGCGTCCAGCAGGGCGCGATAGCGTGGCATCAGCCACGCCACCAACACCCCGAGCCTGCTGGAGGGTCGGTCGTTCGTGCCGAAGCGGTAGTTGCGGTAGCCGTTGCCCAGAATGCGCCTGAGCTTGCCTGCGATACTCAACTGATGATACTCAGGAATGCTTTGCGCCGAGTGGGTGTAGTACTCGGCATAGAGTTTACCGACGGCTTGGGGGGTAGGGCGGGGATCGAAGTAGCCACAGCCACACGCCTCACAGCGATAAAAGTCCCACTCGCCAGGCGTGCCCTTGTAGACCTTATCGCGCAAGTTTTGATAAAGAGGACGATGCGCCGTGCTTGCACACACGGGGCATCGCCCGACGCTCTCTAACTCCTCAGGATGCCACGCGCTCAGGTGCCCATCTCCCATGAGTCGAGGTACTTCGCCTGCTCAGGGGTGAGTTCGTCGATCTCCACACCTAGCGCTTGGAGTTTGAGCCGTGCGACCTGCGCGTCGATCTCGGCGGGCACGGCGAACACATCGCGCGGGAGCTTGCCTTGATTCTGCACGATGTACTCCACGCTGAGCGCTTGGTTGGCGAAACTCATGTCCATCACCGCAGCGGGGTGCCCCTCGGCGGCGGCGAGGTTAATCAGGCGTCCCTCGCCCAGCAGGAAGATTTTGCGTCCATCCTTGAGCGTGTACTCATCCACGAAGGCGCGAATCGTGCGCTTGCCTGCGGAGAGGCTCTCTATCGCGGGGATATCTATCTCCACATTGAAGTGCCCCGTGTTGCACACAATCGCCCCCGACTTCATCTGCTGGAAATGTTCCTCACGAAGCACATGGTAGTTGCCTGTGACGGTTACGAAGATGTCGCCGATTTGCGTGGCTTTGCTGAGGGGCATCACCTCATAGCCATCCATCAGCGCTTCCAACGCCTTGAGCGGGTCGACCTCACACACAATCACATGCGCGCCCATCCCGCGCGCTCGGCTGGCGACCCCGCGCCCACACCAACCGTAGCCAATCGCGACGAACTTGCGCCCTGCCAACAGCAGGTTCGTGGCGCGCATAATCGCATCCACCGTACTCTGCCCCGTGCCATAGCGGTTGTCAAACAGGTGCTTGGTGTAGGCGTCGTTGATGGCAATCACGGGGTAGGCTAACACGCCGTCCTTCGCCATCGCACGCAGGCGTATCACGCCTGTGGTGGTCTCTTCGGTGCCCCCGATGACCGTCTCCAGCCCCTCACGGCGCTCGGTATGGAGCACCGACACAAGGTCGCACCCATCGTCCATCGTAATGTGGGGCTTGAGGTCTAAAGTCTGATGGATATGTTTATAGTAGGTGTCTTTATCTTCACCTTTGATAGCGAACACAGAGATTCCTTCATATTTAACTAAAGCAGAAGCAAGGTCGTCCTGCGTGGAGAGCGGGTTGGACGCACAGAGAGCAATCTCGGCTCCCCCTGCTTTGAGGGTACGCATCAGGTTGCCCGTCTCGGTGGTCACATGCAAGCACGCCGAGATACGCACTCCTCGGAGCGGTTTCTCTTGTTCAAAGCGTTGGCGAATAAGGCGCAACACGGGCATCTCGTTGTCTGCCCATTCCATTCGGAGGGCGCCCTGCTCGGCTAAGGCTATGTCCTTCACATCGTAGTTCATCCTAAATAACCTCCGCTAAGAGTGTACCACAGTAGCGCAGCGGCTTGAGGTAAAATAGGGGCGTATCCTAACGCTCTGTATGAGGTGAACTATGAAACTGTTTCGTTTTGAGACCGAGCAGGTCATCCCTGCATCGCTGGAAGAGGTCTGGGACTTCTTTTCCAGCCCTGTGAACCTGAAGACGATTACGCCGCCCTATATGCGCTTTGACATCCTGACGCCCGTGCCAGAAAAGATGGAGCCGGGCATCATCATCGCCTACACGGTCAGCCCCCTGTTCAACATTCCGCTGCGCTGGGTGACCGAGATTACCCATGTGGAGCCGTTGCGCTTCTTTGTGGACGAACAGCGCTTCGGGCCATACAAGTTTTGGCATCATCGCCACACCTTCACGCCGATAGAAGGGGGTGTGCATATGACCGATTTAGTTTACTATGCGCTTCCCGTGCCGATTATTGATGGGCTAATCAATTCCCTGATGGTGCGTCGGCGGATTGAAGAGATATTTGAGTTTCGTCGGAAGAAGGTTATTGAGCTTTTTGGTGAAGCGCCTAGCCGAGAGAAACCGCTGGTGAGTGCCGTCTGGTAAAACAAGGTAGGGAAAACAACTTCAAGAGCGAACTGTGCCGATGTGGGCAGTTCGTCTTTTGGCACGCCAATCCAACCGATCGATTACGATGCAGTCTGGAAAGAGGTGTTGCAGACTCTCTTCCAAGACTGTCTTGCTTTTTTGTTTCCGAATGTTGAGGCGCGGATTGACTGGGGCACTAAACCTTCATTCTTGAATGTGGAGATGCCGAAGCTGTTTGCCCAATCTCGTCGGGGGATGCGCCGTCCTGACCTTGTGGCGCAGGTCGCCCTGCAAGGAGGCACGCCGGCACTGGTTGTGCTTCACACCGAAATCCAGGTCAGTCCCGACTCCCAGTTCGCCGAGCGAATGTTCATCTACTTTTATCACCTGCGCGAGCGGTATGATATGCCCGTGATGAGCCTTGCGATACTGGCAGATAGTAATCCCAACTGGCGCCCGACCACTTACGAGTACCGCTTGGAACAGACCTTCGTTCGGTTTGAGTATCAGGTTGTGAAACTGCTGGACTTTGACGAGCATGCGCTGGAGGCGAGCGGGAACGCGGTGTCGCTCTTTGTGCAGGCACACCTTACGTCGCTTAGGCATCGGGGCAATCTCACCCTGCTGGCGGAGGAAAAGAAACGGCTGTTTCGCCGAATGTTCGAACGGGGGTATAATGCGGAACAGATACGCTATCTTTATCAGGTGGTGGACCATCTTATGAGCCTACCGTACGACTTAGAGCGCGAAGTGGAGGCTGTGATTGAGGAAATCAAGCGTCGGCGTCGGCGTAAGTGGATTGCGCCCCAGGAGCGTCTTGCCGTAGAGCGCGGATTGAGGCAGGGCTTGGAAGAGGGGCGTCAAGAAGGGCTTCAAATCGGGCGTCAAGAAGGGCTTCAAATCGGGCGTCAAGAAGGGCTTCAAATCGGGCGTCAAGAAGGGCTTCAAATCGGGCGTCAA
>CAKZQI010000182.1 GCA_937139515.1 uncultured Armatimonadota bacterium
CCTCCCTGTCATTCGCAGTCCCCTCCCTGTCATTCGCAGTCCCCTCCCTGTCATTCCCAATCCCCTCCCTGTCATTCCCAATCCCCTCCCTGTCATTCTGAGCGAAGCGAAGAATCTCGGCGAACGCCAAGCAAAGCCCCCTCCCGCACGCTCCGATTCCCCTTTGTCACCCTGAGCGAAGCGAAGGGTCTCCTCGCCTTCGGCTCGGAATGACAATCCCTATTCTGTCACCCCGAACGCAGTGAGGGGTCTAAGATTCCTCGCTGACGCTCGGAATGACAGAGGGGGGACGCTCGGAATGACAGAGGGGGGAGGCTCGGAATGACAGTGGGGGGAGGCTCGGAATGACAGTGGGAGAGGCTCGGAATGACAAGAAAGGTTGCGAGGGCTAGGAGAGGAAGGCTTTGAAACGGGGTGGGTTCGGTGTGATTTTGTACCCAACGCCTGTCCCCTTGTCAAGCTTCCCCCTCTCCGTTTACGGAGAGGGGGTTAGGGGGTGAATTCGACATAGCTCTCCCACAGCGTCGGGCGAGAGGACGGGGATGAGGGCTACATCTTTCAAACACCGCGTCAGCCGTTGCCCTGTGATCGGAGCCACTCGCTGAGCAAAGGGAACGGGTTGACTGCTCCTTGCACGATTTGCTGGAGGGTTTCGGGGGCGAAGAGGGTGCGGGTGAGGTCGCGCGCTTGACGCTCCAGAGTATCGTGTACCAACGACTGCAGTTCCCACTCGGTCTGCTGAAGGCGCCTCAACTCCCACTCACCTGAATCGTGCTGGTAGCGGTGATGCTCTTGGATGTGTTGCACCAGTTCTTCCACGCCTTTGCCGTTCGGCGCTTCGGTGAGCAGGATGGGTGGGTTCCATCCTTTGGGTTTGCCTCCCAATTCTAAGGCGTTGCGCAGGTCAAGGCGCATCCGTTTGGCGCCCTCGCGGTCAGCTTTGTTTACCACATACAGGTCGGCAATCTCTATGATGCCCGCCTTCATCGCTTGGATAACATCACCCGCTTCAGGCACCAATACCAGCACCACGGTGTCGGCTACATAGCGCACATCGACCTGCAGTTGCCCCGCGCCCACGGTCTCAATCAAGATGAGATTGAAGCCCGCCGATTCGAGCACGCGGATGGCGGAGGGCACTGCGCGCGACAAGCCCCCCACACTGCCTCGGCTGGCGAGACTGCGGATATATACTCCCTGAAGCGCCTCGTCGAAGCGGATTCGGTCGCCCAAAATCGCGCCCCCACTGAAGGGGCTGGTGGGGTCAACCGCCAGCACTGCCACGCGGTAGCCCAGCGCGATCAGATGAGGGAGCAGTTGATAGGTGAGTGTGCTCTTGCCAGCGCCTGGCGCGCCCGTAATGCCCACCTTGAAAGCGTGCCCCGTATGGGGGAACGCTTGCTCCAACAGGCGCAGGCGTTCGGGCAGGCTACTTTCCACAAGCGTAATGGCGCGCGCAATCGCACGCACTTGACCTGCTCGCACACTGGCTACAAGCGCATCCGTGGGGAGGGTTGCCATTAGTTGGATTATACCTGCCTCAAAACCCCGTATCTCTGCCGTAAGTGCAACCGCTCAACTATGGCAAAAATCTAACGGCAGGTGGTGAGAATGATGACGACCGAGATGAGTGCTTTGCGGGCAGACGCCCTGAGAGAGATTGGTAATATTGGGCTGGGAGGCGCAGTGACCGCCCTGTCCGACCTCACGGGCGTGCTGTTCCAGCTGGAGGTGCCCCGCGTCCACGAAATGGACACCACCCACCTGCCAAACCTATGCGACAGTCCCGAATGCTTGGTGGTCGGCACCATCTCGCGGGTGGAGGGCGATTGGCCCGGCGAAGCGGCGTTCCTGTTCCCGTGGGAGAGCGCCGAAGTGTTGTGGGAGATGCTTGTGCAGATGAAACCCGCCGGGCTGGAAGAGGTCAACGAACTCTATCAGTCGGTCATCAACGAAGTGAGCAACATCATGCTGGGCAACTACCTGATTGCCATTAGCCAGATGACAGGTTTCAAGCTCGATATGGAACCGCCTGCCTTTGCGGCGGATATGGCGATGGCGGTGGTGAGCTCGATTATGACCGAGGCGCTCTACGGTCAGCGCGAACTGATTGCGATTGAGACCCGCTTCCAAGTGCCTGAACGCAGTTTTCAGGGCTTCTTCTTCTACTTGCCTGAAACAGGCAGTTTAGACCGATTGTTTAGCGCATTAGGAATCTGAGTGAAGGAGCATCCAGAATGAGTTTGTTATCGGCGAGGGCGTCCCTCTTGGCTGGGATGGGGGAGATTAAGGTGGCGCGTAAAGAGGGCGTGCTGGGATGTATCGGGCTGGGTTCCTGCGTGGGCACTTTGCTGTATGACCCTCAGACCCACACGGCAGGTTTAGCCCATGTGATGTTGCCCGAACCCCACGACAACGACTGGAGCCTGATGCCTGGCAAATACGCCACCACCGCCGTGCCTACTTTGCTGAGAGAAATTGGCGTCAACACCAGTCAAGCCTCGCGCCTTCGTGCGTTGTTGATTGGGGGCGGGGAACTGTTCCAGAATCGCTCGCAAACCCTGAAAATTGGGGAGCGCAATGTGGAAACACTCCAACAGTTGATGCGCGACTACCGCATCACGCTCATCTTTGAAGATGTGCGTGGTTCGTCGGGGCGCTCCTTCGAGTTTGACCTGAGTACGGGCGTGGTGCGCGTGCGCAAAGTGGGGCAACCCCCGACCGAACACGCACTCGCCTACGCGCTGGGGCTGATGCGCCCTGCGGTTTAGATGGAGGATGAGATGGTGAAGCCGATACGAGTGTTGGTGGTGGATGACTCGCTCTTTATGCGACGCATGATTAGCGACCTGTTAGTGCAAGACCCCGAAATCGCCGTTGTGGGCACGGCACGCAACGGGCAAGAGGGATTGGAACTCGCCAAACAACTCAAACCTGATGTGATTACGCTCGATGTGGAGATGCCCGTGATGGACGGGCTAACAATGTTGGGCAAGCTGATGCAAGAACAGCCCACCCCGGTGCTGATGCTCAGTAGCATGACCACCGAGGGGGCTGAGGTGACGCTTAAAGCGCTGGAGCTAGGCGCAGTAGACTTCGTGGCGAAGCCCTCTGGTTCGATCTCGTTGGACATCTACAAGATTTCGTCGCAGATTATTGAGAAGGTGAAGGCGGTGGCGCGCGCTCGGATGGGCGTGTTCCGACGACCGCTCAGCGTGTCCCCAACTCAAGCGGTGGTGAGTAGCCCCCCGACACCCTCTTCGGTGCCCATCTCCAGCGTGCCCAGCCATCGCGCGCCGTTGGTGGTCATCGGCTCGTCCACTGGCGGACCGCGCGCCCTGACCACACTGCTTGGTCAAATCCCGCAAGGCATGCCCGCCAAGATGCTCGTCATCCAACATATGCCCGAAGGCTTCACGAAATCGCTGGCGGAGCGATTGAATCGGCTCAGCCCGTTCAACATCTATGAAGCCCAGGGTGGCGAGACGCTTCAGGTCGGCACTGCTTACATCGCACCTGGTGGGAGCCACTTGAAAGTCCAACGCGGGGGCATGCTCCAACTCTCTCAAGACCCGCCCGTTCATGGGGTGCGCCCTGCAGTGGATATCACGCTCTTCTCGATAGCGCAAAACTACGAAGGTCCGCTACTGGTAGCCATCTTGACAGGGATGGGTTCGGATGGCTCGGCAGGGGTGCGCACCCTGCATTCCAAAGGGGCGCGCATCTTGGCAGAAGATGAGAACAGTTGCGTGGTGTTTGGGATGCCACGCGCTGCGATAGCCACAGGCTGTGTGCATCGGGTCGTGCCGATTGAAGGGATGGCGCAGGCAATCAACGAGGAGGTGAGTCAACTATGCAACCGAACTTCAGCGGCATAAATGTGCCCAAGACGCCCGAACTGCTGAGCGACTTTGAGCAGTTCAAGAAACAGCTCAAGAAGCACACGGGTCTGGACTTAGAACACTACAAATTTGATCAGACCTATCGGCGTATCTACACGATGATGGAGCGCGCAGGCTTCAAACGCTTCACCGACTACCTACAGTTCCTCTGTCAAGACGAGAGCCGAATGCGCGCCTTCGTCGACCGCCTTGCGATTAATGTCTCGGAGATGTTCCGCAACCCCGAACAGTACGAGATACTCCGAACCCAAATTTTGCCGACTCTGCTCAAGCAAAGCCCTCAGCTCAAAGTCTGGAGCGCAGGCTGTTCCTACGGTGCTGAGGCGTACAGTTTAGCAATCCTGCTCCACGAGCTGGCACCCGGTCGCTCTCACCAGATTATCGGCACTGATATTGACCAGGAAGTTCTGGAACGCGCGAAACAGGGCGTGTTCGACGAGAGCGACCTGCGCAGTGTGCCCGCCGAGTTCAAGGCGCGCTACCTGTTCCCCATCCAAGAGAACGGGCGCACCCGCTACCAAGCAGAACCCCAGCTCAAACGCTATCTCCGTTTTGAACGCCACAACCTGCTGGCAGACCCCTATCCACAGGGCTTTGACCTGATTGCCTGCAGGAATGTGGTCATCTATTTCTCGGATGAGGCGAAAGACCGCATCTTCCGAGAGTTCTTCCGCGCTCTCAAGCCCGGCGGATACCTGTTCGTCGGCAATACCGAGCGCATCTTCAACAGCATACAAATCGGGTTTGCTAACCCGAGCACTTTCTTCTATCTCAAACCATTGCAGGAGGGAAGCTCATGGCGAAACGCATCATGATAACGGACGACGCGCTGTTTATGCGCGTGACGCTCAAGAACATTCTGACGCAAAACGGCTTAGAAGTGGTTGCCGAAGCGTCCAACGGGCGCGAAGCCGTCGAACTCTATGACCAGCACAAACCCGACCTGGTGTTTATGGACATCACCATGCCTGAGATGGATGGGTTGGAGGCGCTCAAAGCGATTCGCTCCAAAGACCCCAACGCCAAAGTGGTGATGTGTACCGCGATGGGACAAAAACAGATTGTGGTCGAGGCTATCCAAGCAGGCGCGAAGGATTTCATCGTCAAACCGTTCCAGCCAGACCGCATCTTAGAAGCCGTGCAGAAAGCGGGCTGAGGGGGAGGGGAGAGCCTATGAAAGCAGAATATGTGAACCCCTTCGTTTCGGCGGCAATCAATGTGTTTCAGATGATGGTGGGAGTCACGCCCGAAAAAGGCAACCTCAGTGCCCGCAAAGGCATCTTCACCTCCCAGCAGTGCAATATCGTGCTGGGCGTGACTGGCAAGCTGGAGGGACAGATTATTATCGGGATGTCGGTCTTCACCGCCGATAAGATTGCCTCCAAGATGCTCAACACCACCATCCGCACCTTTGATGAGCTCGCCGCAAGCGCAATTGCCGAGTTGGGCAACATGATTTCAGGCTCGGCGTTGACCGAACTCGCCTCACGGGGCATCCAGTGCAACCTCTCGCCCCCAAGCCTCATACGCGGAACGAATGTGCGTATCAGCACCTTAGAAATCCCCACGCTCGTGATACCCCTGAATACCGAGCTGGGTGAGATAGAAATCAATGTGGGGCTTCAAGAGCGTCTCAAGTAGATGAGCCTCCGTCATCGGAGGCTCACGCCCCTTTTTGGGTATTATTCTGCGTTCGCAAGGCTACAATGCCGTGCCTGTGGTTGCAAGGCAAGGCATCCTTGAAGAAGCGTCCGAATTGGCAGAAGGCAAGCGAGTGGAGGTCTTCATCGGGGGTAAGCTTTTCAGAGGCTACAAACTACTCCCCGCCTGAACTGCTGGAACTGGTTCTATCCAGATTTGGTGTGCCTCATCCACCGACACGCACACCTGCTCTAATCGCCACAGCTCCAACATCGCCAGAAACCACACCAGCAAGTCCAGCACATTCTCACAGTCTTGGATGAGCACTTCGAAGGCAAGGGGTTTTTCGGTGTGGCTGAGGCGCTCGCGCAGTTCCACCATCCGCGCGTGGATAGAGAAGTAGCGCCGTTCGGGGATGGCATCGGGCACGGGAAGCACGCGCTGGAGCAGACGCCTCAGCGCCAGCCACAGCCGATCAGGAAGTTCAGCCCCTTCGGGGTCAGGCAGAGGATAGGCTTCGGGGTCTATCGGCATCCCGCGAAAGAAAACCGTAGCCCGCTCGCTCTCGCGCTCTCTTAGCCACGCCACCGCTTGCAGATAGTGTTGGGGCAGGGGCATCGCCACCATTTCCCATTCCGCCTCAGGCTCTGGTTCGGGTTCGGGCATCAAGATACGCTGTGCCTTGCGCTCGGTCAGGCTTGCCAACACCGCCAGCGCATCGGACGCCTCATCAATGTCTCCGACCGACTGCCAATACTCATAGCAAGCTTGGGCGATGGGCGCGAGGTCCACCTCCAGCAGGTTCAGTTGGTGCTTGCGGATGAGGCTCACCAGCCAGCCCAGCGAGCCGTAGCCCAACGGCAGTTGCAGGGGCACGCGTGGGGGTGCCCACTCGGGCGAGCCGATGTGAAACCGTCGCATTTAGGTTGCCTCCAATTCTTTGCGCTGGCGCATCGCCCATATGAACAGGGGTGTGCCCACCAGCGCGGTGATGACCCCCACAGGCAGTTCCACAGGGCGCGCAAGCGTGCGTGCGAGCGTATCTGCCCACAACAGCAGAAGCGCCCCGCCCAGTGCCGAAAGGGGCATTAGGCGTCGGTAATCGCCCCCAACCCACTGGCGCAGCAGATGGGGCACTAACCAGCCGACGAAGCCTATGATACCCGCCACCGCCACGGACGCCGAAATCGTCAGCGAACCGCCCACCAGCACCACCCATTTCATCCGCTCAACGGGCACACCGAGATGCAAGGCGGTCTCCTCGCCTGCTGTGTAAAGATTGAGCGACCGCGCTTGAAGAAACAACAGCAACACCCCCACCACAATCGGTAGGCTCGCCCACTCCAGCCGTTGCCAGTCCGCGTTCAATAAGCCTCCTAAGAGCCAGTAGATGACTCGGGAGAGGTCTTCGCCTGCCAACACCAGCAGGAGGGTCACGATGCCCCATAAACTGGCGCTGAGGGCGACGCCCGTCAGCAGGAAACGCCCCACGCGTAGGCTCCCGTTGCTTCGGCTCAGCGCCAAGATGAGCATCAGCACGCCCAGTCCGCTGACAAAGGCGAGCAGGTTGATACCAAAACCAAAGCCCTGCGCACTCCAACCGAGCAACACGCCCAGCGCCGCACCCACCGCCGAACCCGACGAGACTCCCACGATGTAGGGGTCTGCCAACCCGTTGCGCAGTAGCCCCTGAAACGCACAGCCCACGATTCCCAACGCAGAGCCTACCAGCAACGCCATCAACAGGCGTGGCAGGCGCAACTCCCAAAGGATGGTCGCTACAGTGGGGTCTGCTTGACCACCGATTGCCTGCAGTATCTGCCTGGGCACGATCGGCACCGAGCCAATCCCCAAACTCAGCACAAAGCTGACGCCGACCAGCGCGCTCAATCCCAGCGCGATTGGAAGGGTACGCACAGAGGATATTTGTACCCGAAAGAGGAGACCTTTATCGTGGAGATTCTTCGCTGCGCTCAGAATGACAAAAGAGGGGGCAGAATGACAATCCCCCACCCTGTCACCCTGAGCGAAGGGAAGGGTCTGGGCTTGGGTTTCGTTGAGATTCTTCGCTTCGCTCAGAATGACAAAAGAGGAGGGCAGAATGACCGCCCCTATCCTGTCACCCTGAGCGAAGCGAAGGGTCTCTGCCTACAGTTGCACCGAGATTCTTCGCTACGCTCAGAATGACAGAAAGGGGGTGTCAGAATAACAGTGTGAGATAAGGGGAACACACCCTTGTTAGAACACTCCCTCCCCAGTTCGGGGAGGGAGATTAGGGTTAGCACCCGCTTCCGAAGTTGAACAGTACCGTCAGCAGGTCGGCGTCATCCACGGTACCGTCGCCGTTGAGGTCTACATTTGCGTCGCTACTGCCGAAGGCGAACAGCACGGTCAGCAGGTCGGCGTCGTCCACACAGCCGTTGCCGTCCACATCGCCCTGAGGCAGGCTTGTGGTCTGCACTCGAATCTCGTAGCGTTGCACATCGTCGGTGGAACCCGTCCCGGAGAACACCCGTGCGAAGTAGGTTCCACCCGAGGGCAGAGCCAAGAAGTTCGCTACCTGCTTCGTATTGCCAATCCCCGTGTCGGGTGCGCTGGTCAGCACGGTAGTGCCGTTGCTGGCACGCAGTTCCAAACGCAGGTTCTGGATAGCGCGTGTGTTAATGGTGATTGCGGTTCCGCCATCAGGTCCCACTTGATAGGTGCTCCCAATCGGCGTGACGGTGACAGTAATCTTTCGGCTTGCGGGCACAGTGATGCGATAGAAGTCCACATCGGCGGTACGGTCTAAGCTCGCCATATTGAGCGCCAGATTGTTTGTGTTGGTCATGTCCATTTCGGTGGCGGTGGCGGCGGTGTTGTTGAGCTCATACGGGTCGCCGTAGAGCCGTTGCGCACCGCGGATGTCGTCGTCTTGGGGGCCGTCAAAGTTCGTGTTGAGGTAAGGTTCCATCAGCTTCGTGCTGTTGGTGGGTATCACATGCCCCAGTCCCAGCCCGTGCCCGTGTTCGTGCATCACGGTGTTTCGCAAGAAGCGATAAGTTCCCGATGACGATTGCCAGTTCTCGCTGGAGTCGAGCACCATATCGCCCGTGTTGGGGAAATAGTTGAAGGCGAGTACGCCACTCGCACCATCCAAGTTTCGCGCGCCGATGCGCACATCGCCTCGCGGGGCACTTGCGGAGCCAGCGCTGTTGGGAAACACGGCACCATCGTCCGACACCTCCGTGTACTGAAGCCCCGCAACTTGTGACCAGCGCGTGAAGCTGTTGCGGAACTGGTTCTGCCAGAGCGTGGTATCGCTCCCAAACTTGCTGTTCATACTGCTGAACAGGTTGCTGGGCGCGCTCCCCCCGCTCAAGCCGGGCAACGCCACACCGTCGGGCACGAAGCTCCAGCGCAAGCGGATAGGGTTGCCCCGACTGCCCGTGCTTCCAAACGAAGTCGAGGTCCAGCGTGCGCTGGCGTCGTAAGCGGGCAGAAAATCGCCGAAAATCAAGCGCGAGATGTAGTCTACATATTCAGGGGGCGTGCCTGGCGCAAAACAGAGATGGAGCGCGTGCCCGTCATGCGTCACGCCCTCACAGCAGAGCGAGCCAACCCCTTGTACACCCGTCACCTCACCGATAATCAGATGGTTCAGGTCGTAGTTACGCAGAGACTCCCACTCCCAAAGTGGTGCCCAGCGGGGCAGTATCGGTTGATTCACATACAGCGGTCGGCGAACCTCTGCGTTGAGGCTCAAAACAACTACCATGCCTGCAAACAGCGTTAGACCTGCCTTACAAAAAATTTTCATAGAACCCTCCTGCTAAGGACTATCCCCCTGCAGGCGTGAACATAGGTACGCAATCCCATCGCCTCCGTGGGGGTAGCCTACTGAATTGTAGCACATTTTGTGCCATTCAGGGCGATTGTCAGTGGCTTAGGCATCTTGCCAAAGGAACTGTGCCGTCAGTGGCTTGAGCATCCTGCTCAAGGAAGAGTCGCTCTGAGCTTGCACTTGCCTCACTGCGTGGAGCCGTTGCCGTTGCCCAAAGTACTGCGCAGGCTTGGTAACAGCGAAGGCAGTTGATGGGGCGCCAACGGAGGTTCAGCTTCTACCCCGTCGGGCACACCTAACCCGCGCCGTATTACTTCCCACCAGTCCCACTGCACAATATGGGAGGCATCAAAGAGCATCACTCCGTGCGAGTTGAGTCGCGCCGCCCGAATCGCCCGCTCAAAGCCCGAAGGGTCGCCCCGATAGTCCAGTGCATAGATTCCCGAGTAGACGAACAGGTCAGCGTTCGTCCACTGCATCACACGGCGCGTCATTCCCTCCACAGTGCGCACTTCATCGGTATCGTACAGAGGCGCTTCCGACATAAACGGCACGCCAAAATAGACGCCCGGCATCAGGTAGTCCATATCGTACAGATAAGAGCTCAGGCGGTACTCATCGCTCACAAAACCGTAGGGGCGTTCCAACGCATCACTGCCCCAGTTGACGCCCAGCTCAAAGTAGATGGGATACCAACTGCCCACATAGGCACCTATTGGCATCGGGCGCACCGACTCGATAGTGCGTCGGATATCACGCAACAGGTTGCGGATGACCTCTGCACGGAACTGAACCCACTGAGCAAAGCGCGGACCACGCACATAACTCTCACGAGGGAGCGCAGGCGGGCTGAGGATGTCGTCGGGGAAGTTCGCCACAGGTCCATAGCGTGCCTCAAACTCGGCACGCACCCGCGGCGAGAAATCGGTGTAGACATTCGCCCAGCGCATACGGTCTAACACAAAGCCGTCAATCGGATAGTTGGTGCAGATTTCGCGGATGATGTCCAACAATCGCTGACGCACCTGCGGATGGAGCGGACACACGAAGACCGCAATCCCCTCCGTGTCCGATTCGGCAATCGGTTGGAGTATAGGCTGAGAGAACAGGCGCAGTTCCACTCCCAACTGGCTTAGCCGTTCCAGCGTCTGCGCCGCTTGACCGTCCGCCACCAGCACCCATCCGTTTTCTGGCGGAGTGATGGGCGCATCCACGAACATCCCGTCCACCAACGCCTGCACGCGCAGGTCGTCACTCAAAATGGCGTACGCCCAAGTTCGCCCCGGCGGTGGCACAGGCGCAGGGTTGCGCCGATAGGCGGAGATGCCGTCGGGCGGAGGGGGGGTATCAAACCGATTCAGCTCGTAGCGTGTGCCGTCAGGTAGGGTCAGTGTGCGCCGACGAGAGTAGGCGACCATCTGCCAGTCGGGATTTTCGTAAGCGGGTCCCGTGTTGAACATCTTGTGCCCTTCCGACAGCACATTGAT
>CAKZQI010000183.1 GCA_937139515.1 uncultured Armatimonadota bacterium
CCCCACCCATCCACGAAGCGGGCAGGCTCAGTCCCTCTCGGCGCAGAAAAAGTGCCAAACCCAGCCCCGCCCAAAACAGGTGGAACCATGCCAGCCAGCCCACCGCCAACCAAGTGGGCAACGGCAAAGCCAGCAGGTGGAGCGGGTACAACGGGGCGGACTGGCTATTTGCAAGCAGGGGCGTCCCACACAGGCTATAGGGGGTCCAAAACGGGATTTCGCCCCCAAGCCAGAGCGAGCGCACCAAGTCGCGCCACACATAGAACTGGGCAGTGCCATCCCACAAAAGCACATCCCAGTCGGGGCGTCCTTCTGGGCGCAGAGCCTGCCACGGCTCAAAATGGTAAATCAGCTCCAACGGGGCGAACACCTTGCCCCCCAGCGTGCCCTGCCAGGTGAAAAGGAGTGCCAGCAGTGCGAACAGCCCTATGGTGATGAGGATTGCACGGCTCGGCTCGGAACGGTTCACAAGCAGGGAGTTAGCCCAACGCCCGACGATTCCTGCCCTCAGCGCGCGCCGACCAGCTCGCCCTGCGCCACAGCGAGCAGCTCTTCCAAAGTGGTCTCGGCGACGGCGACCGAGCGGTCAGCCACACCATAGTAGACCATCCAGCGCCCATCGTTCAGTGGAACCAGCCCCGTGGGGAAGACAACGCGCTCAAAGAAACCGCTCATCTCATAGTCTTCGGTGGGGGCAATCAGCGCCTCGTGCGAGCGATGAAGCACACGGTGCGGTTCCTCCAAATCCAGCACAGCGACCCCCGCACAATACCCGTCCTTTGCGTTCACGCCATGATACACAATCACCCAGCCTTCAGGGGTCTCCACAGGGGGCGCGCCCGCCCCGATTCGGCGCGAATCCCAGCTGTGGGGGCGAGGCGACATCAGGTGCCGATGGTCGCCCCAGTGCTGGAGGTCGGGCGAGTAGGCGACCCACATATTCGGACCGTCAAAAGCAGATGCCGTTCGGTGCATCGCCACATAACGCCCCTTCACAGAGCGGGGAAACAGCACCACATTCTTGTTCTCGTGATGGAGAATCAGCCCCTTGCGTTCAAAATGTTTGAAATCTTCGGTGACCGCTAACCCTACACAAATTCCGTACCGCGAGACTGCCGTATAGCTGATGTAGTACCTGCCCTCTAGCGGGGTGATACGGCAATCTTCAATCCCGTACTCTTCATAGATGGTTTCGGGGAAGAGGGTCGGCTCTTCATCCACTGTGAAGTGGACGCCGTCCTTACTGCGCGCAAGCCGGAGGTGCGAGATGGAGCTGAGGTAGGTTCTGCCCTCATAGGTCACGGCGCGCGGGTCGCTCAGGTCGGTCATCGGGGAGTAGCGAGGGAAAGTCAGAATCTCCAAGCGTTGCGAGGACTTGTGATGGTTAGAGTTGAGCACAGGCACTCCCACAATATCGGGGTCATCCAATAAGGGACGCTCTGCCACCCGCAACAGCAAGTACACCTCGTCCCCAAAACGCACCGCTCCTGGATTGAAAGCGCCAATCACCTCTAAGTTCGGCTCTGAGGGAGGCACCATCTCAGGTACGATGATAGGATTCTCCGCCAAACGCTTCGCCAATCGCAACCTCCTTGTCAAAGTTCCTAATTTCTCGTCCGTCCCGACGATAAAGTCAGGAGCTTCACGACGAGTCTTTCCATACTTTCGGTGGGATTTACACCAGGCGCCAAACCCTTGAGGGCAAGGTCGGTCTCTTGGATCGCTTCCAAAGCCCGACAGAGCGAGTCGAAGCGCAGGTTCCGCGCCTGTTGAATGACCTTGCCCCGCAGATAGGGCTGACGCTCCAAAAACTGGAGGACATTCGGCTCTTTGGGCAGCTTCTGGGCGATTTCAGGTGGCACGGCTTTTAGATGATCCAAGCGCACCTGATGTTCCAGCAACAGGTAGACCCCCCAGAGCAGTCGGTACTGGCGCGCCAGCAAGCCGAGCGTTTTGAGAGCGACCTCTTGGGGATTGCTCCCCGCCTGAAACAGCAGTCGAAACTGGCTCATCGCTTGAGGAGCGTCTCCCGCTAAGATGGCGTCAATCATGTTGAACACGCGCGCCTCTTGGGTGGGGCTGACCACCGCCTCAATGTCCGCGCGCCGAATCTCAATCCGGGGATGCACATAGAAGATGAGCTTCTGCAGTTCGTTGAGGGCGCGCTCGGCGTGTCCATCCACGAGCTGTTGAAGGTAATCGGCGTCCTCAGGGCGGAGGTGTTTGCCTTGCGCACTTGCTTCCTCCATCAGACGGTCAGAGACCGCCTTGCCCTTCAAGGCTTTGTGCTCCACAACTTGACCGTGGCTCTTGACTGCGCTGACCAGCTGGCTCCACGCGGAGCGTGCCTCGCTCTTTTCATCGTCTTGCGCTGCTGGGAGTAGAACCAAGCAGGCGAAAGGAGGCACTTGGGATACCAGATTCGCCAACGCTTGAAGTTCTGTCGGGGAATAGCGATTGACCCAGTGAACGATTACCAGCCGATAGTCCCCTTCCATCGGGATGGTCTGAACGAGGTTGGCGAGGGTTGCCACGGGCGTCTCGCGTGCGTCAACTACTGCCTCATCCATACTCTGCGGGGTGACCTGCAAGCGCGCCCGAAGTTGTTCTAAAAACTCCCGACGCAGTACCGGCTCGTTGCCCTCCAACAGATAGACAGTTGCAGGGGCGCGCCCTTCACTCTCCTTCTTCGTTCTACGCAATGTCGCCATTCAGCTTCCGCCAGTAAAGTTGAACCGTTTTAACCGTTCGCTGGGAGAGCGGTATCTCCTGCTTGAGGGCGCGCTCCAGTTCGCGCACCTGCTTGTGGACAGTCGGTTCCAGTTGGTTTGCCTGTTCCACGCTACCGAACAGGTAAGAGGGAAGCACTGCCTCTAAGTTCTTCAAGGCGTTTTCCAGAACGGAGCCTTTGAGCCTTGACTGGGCACGCTGGAGGAAGGAAGCAGGGGTCTCGTAGGGTGCGGGCGCGGAGACGCCAGCCAACTGAAGGCTGAAGACCAGTCGGTGGTAGGTCTCGGCGTGCTTTTTCTTGGCAAGCTGAGGCGAGGTGCGCACACGCCACGAGGAGCCGATCAGGTAAAGCAGATAAGCTATGCCCAGCGCAATTGCGCCATCAATCAGCCAGCGTCGCCAGTTCTGGTGTCGGCGTGCCTCATCCACACCGCCTGCGAGCGCTCCTTCACCCCCATCGATGACGGGTGCGCCTTCGGTCGCATCAAATGCCACCCAGCCAATGCCGTCAAAATAGACTTCGGTCCAGAGGTGGCGGTCTGCCTCACGAACGATATACACGCCCGTCTCAGGGTCTGGCTCGCGCAGGAGATAGCCGCTGACGACCCGCGCAGGTAGCCCCGCGTACTGACACATCACCGCCAACGCCGTCGCGAACTCCACGCAATAGCCCTCTTTCGCCTCAAACAGGAAGTACTCCACAGGGTCTTCATCAGAGGGGTATGCGCTGACCTGTAGGTTGTAAGCCGTGTTGGTTTCTATGTACCGCTTGAGACGAAAGACCTTGTCGTAGTCGGTCGGTGCGCCCCGAACCAGGTCTTGAACCAGTTGCCGTACCCGCTCGGTAGAGGCAGGCGTGGGGAACGAGTTGAAGCGTGGCAGGGTCGCCGTACGCTGTCGCAAAAGGTCGGGGTTGTCGGGCGGGATGTAGGCGGTGACCTCATAAGAAGCCCCTGCACCCAGCGGGGTCGGCGTGGTCAAGGTACGGTGTGGGATGGTCAAAAGGATTTGGCGCACAGGCGCTGACACACTGAGTGGCACGCCAGGCGTATACAGCGCACGATGCCAGCCGAGTTGGAGGCGAATGCGGAGGGTCGTCTGGTACTCTTCGGGCACACTGCTAAAGCGGTTGTTGAAGACGAAAATCCCCTCGGCGTTCGGATAAACATCTTCCACAAACAGGCGCAGGCGGTTCCAGCCCTTGCCGTTGTACACCTCGTACACATCCTGGCGCAAGTAGCGGGGCACTGCCTGACCGGTAGCAGTTACGCGCATCACTTCAATCTGGCTGAGCGCAGTGGGACCGGCTCCCACCTGAATTTCGGTTCCCGTATTGCTGGCGGGAGAGTTCGCCAAGTGGCGTAAGGGAAGTCCCACGACCATCCCCGAAATCAGCTGCCCCAGCGTAATTGCGAGCAAACCTGCCACCGCAAAACCGAATAGGCTTGCCACCCCCCCGGCACCCATCGCTATCCTGAGGGCAGAGCGTAGTTCCATCGGGCGCACGGGCGGGGCAGGCGAACTCGTAGAGGTAGGCGTGGACTCCACCAAATGAGCCACCGCCAGCGTGAACAGCATCGACAGCACAAACAGCACAAAGAGCCAGATTAACTCCGTTGCCAGCACATAGGTCGCCACCAGCCCGAAAACCGCTAAGCCTGGCACACATTGAAACGCCACCGAGCCAATCGTCACCAGCACCCAACTGCGCAAGGTCAGATACCATAGAAACGAACGACTGAGATAAATCTCAAGAGCGCCGTCGGTATTCAAACCAACCATCTCGTTCAAGTAAGTTTGGGCAGTCAGAGTTAGCAGGGCAATCATGCCATCCAAAAAACCGAAGGCTATGCGCGCTCCTTCCCCCAACGGACGGCGGCTGACCAGTGCGCTGAAAGCCAGCCCTGCAGTCATGACCAGTAGGAACGGAGCAACCGATAAACTTTCGGTCTGTGCCACCCGCACCGCCAGAAGACACGCTAAGGTCACCACCCAGACCGAAGCGTACATCGCCAGAGGTGGAGGCGATGAGAGAGCCAGCGACACCCTTGAATTGACCATCGGTATTAATACGATTCTACCTGCTGGGCGTTCGCTGTCAGAACCTCCTGAGCGTCAGGGCGTCCAAGAAGTGGGGTATAATCCGAATATCCCTCAAGGAGGTCAAAGATGATGCGAAACTTTTGGATTGTGGGCAGTTTGGTCGTGTTGACTGTGGCAACCGCTCTAACAACCTATGCTCAGCAACAGGGAACAGAAGCAGGTACGGACCGTGTGCGAACCCAGCAACAACAGCCTGTTCGTGGTGATGTGCTGGCGCCAGCGAACCTGAATCGAGAGCTTAACCTGAACGAAGAACAGCGCGCCCGCGTAGAAGGACTATGGAAGCAGTACAACGACCGCAACGAAGCGATACGACGCGATACCTCGCTCACTCAGGAACAGCGCATCCAGCGCCTGCGCCAGAACCGTGAGGAGTATGTGCGCCTCGTGCGCTCGGTGCTCAAACCCGAACAACTCAAGAAGTTTGAGCAGTTGCTGGAAGAGCAGTCGCCCGCCCTCAGCTCGCTTCAGGGGCTACGCTTCTCGCCCGAGCAGATGGAAAAAGTGCGGGAGATTAGCCAACGCTATGCCAAACTGCGTCAGCAGATTAGCTCCGATTCCTCGCTGGACCCTGCGACCCGCTCGCGACGCCTGCAAGAGCTGAATAAGCAAATGATGGACGAAATCCGAGGCATCCTCACCCCCCAACAGCGCGAGCAGTGGGACAAGGCGATGAAGAAAGACCAGCAGAAGGAGCAGGAAAAAGAGAAGGACGACAAAGACAAAAAGTCGGACAACTAAGCCTTCCGATGGGTATCCTCCTATCAGGAGGGAAACGGTTTGAAGCATGTATCGTTTTGTTGGTGAGTGGGGGCAGACTTCTGTGTCTGCCCTCTCCTCTAGTTTATTCTAAAACACCCTCATGGCGAGGTGAATACGGTTAGTGAGACAGGAAGGTAGAAACAACCGCCCAGCGCAGGTGTTGCCCCACGACACCGACGCCGAGATGAGCACGCTGGGCGCAATGATGCTTGACCAGAACGCTATAGAACGCGTCGCCGCTATCTTGCGACCCGACGATTTCTATCATCCCGCGCACCAAATCCTCTGCGAGACCATCTACTCTATCCACGAACGCAACGGCGCCGTAGACATCCTTACCGTGCGGGCGGAGTTGGAGCGTGCGAACCGTTTGGAGGCGGTCGGCGGGATGGCAGGGCTGACCGAAATTCTGGAAAGTGTGCCCACCGCCGCCAACGCCGAATACTACGCACGAATCGTTGAAGAGAAGTCCACCCTGCGCAAGCTCATTCGCGCCGCATATGAAATCATCCGCATCGCCGACGAACCCGACCTGGACACCACCGAAAAAATTGATCAAGCGGAACGGTGTATCTATGAGGTCTCCGACCGACGCTTGGGACGCCAGTTCATCCCCATCAACGAGCTGGTGTTGGAGACGATTGAGCATTTTGAGCAGGTTCAGACCTCAGGGCGCGGGATTATCGGCACGCCGACCCACTTTACCCCGTTAGACCGTATCACTTCGGGTCTGCAACCTTCCGAGTTGATTATCCTCGCGGCGCGCCCCAGTGTGGGCAAGACCTCGTTCGCTCTGAACATCGCCGAGAACATCGCTCTCAAGGAGAACCGCCCCGTGGCGATTTTCAGCTTGGAGATGTCGGGACAGCAGTTGGTTCAGCGGATGCTCTGCTCGCAGGCGAGCGTCAGCGCGGAGCGGGTGCGACACGGACGCCTGACCCCCGACGACTGGGACCGCCTGCAACACGCTTCCGAACGACTGTTCCGCGCCCCAATCTACATCGACGACACCAGCAGTCTTTCCACGCTGGAGATGCGTGCCAAGTGCCGACGGCTCAAAACGCAACTGGGTGACCTTGCGCTGGTGGTGTTGGACTACCTCCAGTTGATGCGCTCGTCCAATCGTCGGGTGGAGAACCGCAACCAAGAGATTGGCGAGATTGCACGCTCGCTCAAACAAATCGCCCGCGAATTTGAAGTGCCCGTGATTGCGCTCTCTCAGCTCTCTCGCTCCATTGAGCGACGGGAGAACAAACGCCCGATGCTCTCTGACCTGCGTGATAGCGGGTCTATTGAAGCCGAAGCCGATGTGGTGATGTTCATCCACCGTGAGGAGTATCTCTCAGAGCGCGATGGAAGCCAACGCCAGTCGGAGAACCGAGGTCCTCAAGAGGCAGAGATTATCATCGCCAAGCAACGCAACGGTCCGACGGGTTCAGTCAAGTTAGCCTTCCAGCCGGAGTTCTCGCGCTTCCTCACGATTGACCCGAGCTACTCGTCCGCCTACTGAGCAGGGGTGGCAGGAAGCGCCCTGTGGTCTTCTGGTACTCGGCGTAGTCGGGATAGCGTCGCAGGAGCCTGCGTTCCTCCTCGCGCGCTTTGAGGTTGAAAAAGAGCGTCAGGATTCCAGCGCCCAACAGCCCCAGCGGCTTTTGAAGCACCATCGCCAGCCCCCAGACGAGCAACATCAGCCCCAAGTAGATAGGATGGCGGACGGAGGCGTAGACGCCGGTTCGGACTAAACCCAACTCTGGATTGGGTTCAGGCAGGGGGGTCAATTTGCGTCCATGCGCAAGCAGGGCGGGCATAAGCAAGACAGCCCCCACAACGACACCAGGCACACCGAACCACCGCACAAACCCCCAGTCCGAAGAGGGGCTAAAGCCCAAAGCGTATCCCAAGAACAGGAAGATACCCAGCTGGACGATTACCCACTGCCAGCCCATGATGATAGCATACCCAACCCCTGTGCCCTCTGTGGCTTTGGTATCTTTGCCCAAGGTATGCTTCACGGGCAGGATGCCCGTGCTACTCGTGGCTTGGGCATCTTGCCCAAGTCGCTTCAGGGCAGGCGAGGGAGTCTTCCTCTCCTGATAAGGGGATATTCCCTTACACTGCCCTCCTTAGAATGCTTTTCTGTTAGCCCCCTCACCCTCCCTGTCATTCTGAGCGCATCGAAGAATCTCAGACCCTTCGCTGACGCTCAGGGTGACAGGGTGGGGGATTGTCATTCTGAGCGCCCCCTTTTGTCATTCTGAGCGCAGCGAAGAATCTCAAAGCAACCCGAAGTAGAGACCCTTCGCTCAGGGTGACAGGATGGAATTTATCAGGTTGAACCGAAGCTCGCTGTCGGGTGCTACGGACTGATGCCCAAGCCACGATTCTTCACACACCCTTGGCAGGAGTTGATAGCCCCTTCAGGAACTCTCGTGATGGAGGCTGATAGGGTAGCACCAAAGTAGGGCGTGAAAGCGACTGAGTGCTGGTGTTGTCTTTTCAGCGAGGTAGAGGAGAGTTGACGATGATACGATTCGCCGTTGCTGGGTTGACCCACGGACATGTGTGGGGGCTATTGGATACTTGGGCGAAACAGCCCGAAGTGGAGTTCACTGCCGTTGCGGATAGCACGCCCCTGTTAGAGCAAGCTCGCAAACGCTTTCAGCAAGCCTACACCGATTGGGAGACGATGTTGAACGAGGTGCGCCCCGAGGTGGTGTTGGTATGCGCGGACAATCGCACCAGCGCCCAAATCGCCATTCGGGCGTTGGAACTGGGTTCGCATGTGATGGTGGAAAAGCCGATGTCCGCCGACCTTGCCGATGCTGACCGAATGCTTGCCACCGCACGCGCGACGGGCAAACGCCTGATGGTCAACTGGCCCACGCGCTGGAACCCCGCCATCCAAGACCTGCTGACTCGTGCCCAAGCGGGCGAGTTCGGGCAAGTGTTTGAGTTCCGATTCCGGGCTGGGCACGCTGGACCGCGTGAAATCGGATGCGACCCCTACTTCGTGGAGTGGCTCTACGATGAGCATCGCAACGGCGCAGGGGCACTCGCCGACTTCGCCAGCTACGGCGCGGTGATGAGCGTCGCCCTGTTGGGCAACCCCGAAAAAGTGCTGGCAACTCGTGGGAACCTGACCAAGGACTATCCGATTGCCGATGATAATGCGGTCGTGGTTCTGCGCTATCCGAAGGCGGTAGCGGTGTTAGAAGCCACTTGGTCGCAAATCGGCACCGACGGCGCGCCGAACCCGATTGTGTATGGTACGGAGGCGACCGCTGGGGTGTTGGATGGCAAACTGCGTGTCCACCGCAAGGGAAGCCAGCCTGAGTTTGTTGAGCCGACCCCTCTGCCTCCAGGCGCCAGTAATCCCGCCGAATATTTCCTCGCCTGTATCCGCGAAGGGCGCGACCCAGAGGGCATACTGAACCCCCAAATCGCTCGCGACGCCCAGGCAATCATAGAGCAAGCAAAATAGGCAGGAATCGCAGGCGACTCTGAGTATCCTTATGGCGTGAGCCAAGCGCGTGAGTACGCCCGAATTGGCGACTGGCGCACCCAAGAGACGGAGGCGGAATTAGTTCAATCGCGCTTCCGTATAATGACACGCCCGATGACCCCCTTTGAAATGATGGACGATGCCGTCGCCATCTACCGCGAACGGTTCGCCCCACTGGTGCGCATCTCGCTCTGGCTTTACATCATCCCTACCCTCATCAGCCTGCTGACCTTAGTGCCGATCGCCTTCCTTGAGTGGCAGTCGGGCGGAATTTTTCAAGCCGACCCCGACACAGCAGGGGGGACATTCTTTGCTGTGATATTTCTGGAATACGGGAGCTTGTGCATTCTGTACCCCTTCCTTATCGCAGCGCCGATGCTTCAGTCCGCAGCGACCACCGTCGCCTTGCCTTACATTTTGGAGGGCAAACCCATCACTTTGGGCTTCGTTTGGAGCCTGATCAAACCCCGCTTCTGGCATCTTGTGGCGAACCAGTTGCTTGCGGTTATGGCGCTCTCGGCGGTCTATCTGGTAGTGACCCTTGCCTTCGTGGTGTTTTACCTCGTGTTGACAGTTGGAGTGGTGCAGTTGGCACTTCCTCCCACGCTCTCGCTGATTATTGTGCTGTTTCTTGGAATTGCGTTTGCCGTGGTGGGGTTGGTCGCCTTGGCTTTTGGGTCGGTCTGGTTCATCCTTCTGCCTCAGGTTTTGATGCTGGAACCAGATACGGACGCCATCAGTGCTTTCAGCCGCGCCTATCATTTGGTGCGCGCTAACCTCAAGCACGCCGTCGTGAGTTGCTTGGTGTTCTGGGGGCTACAAACCGTTGTCTATTTCGCTATCTACTCCGCCGTGCTTCTCGTGGTGGGAGTGCTGGCGCTGGCGCTCTCTTTCGTTTATGATATTCAACGGCTGTTTGAGCAGTGGTACTTCACAGGCACTCAACTGTTTGAAGTGCTGACCTATCTCGGTTTCTTGCTGGTGATGCCTGCGATGTACCTGACGAGCGTTTTGCTTTATTACGACCTGCGCTATCGGCGTGAGGGGCTGGATATTCAGCAGTTGTTAGGGCGCGAGGTGGAGGTGTGAGCCGTTTGCGCAGATGGGGGATTATCGTTCTGGCGCTGCTGGTAGCGTTCGGTTTCGCAAACGGCGCACTAACCGCTCTGGAGCAGGCGACCCTGTTGGCACGCGAAGCTAAAGATGCCCCACCTGCTCGCCGTGAACAACTTCTGGAACGGGCGAAAAATGCGCTCAACCCGCTCCGTGATGAGGCACGGGCACCTTTGGAGACGCTTCTGGATGACGCAAAGCGGAGCGACGAAGCCCTTGACCGTGCTCTCAGCACTTTGGGCGCTTACCGAGCTGTACTACAATCTTCGCCGTCCTCGCTCTCGCGCGAGCAGGTGCGCCAGCAGGTGGAGGCGTTGTACGCGGAACCTGATATGCAGATGCCAGGCGAACCGTGGCACGCACGGCTGGCTCGGGTTATGAATAACTTGATAGAGCAGTTGCTTCAACTCATCCAACGCCTGTTTGCAGGGCTGGGTGTGGGCGGTGGCGGGGCAGGCACATTTGCCCAGTGGCTCGTCATCGTGCTACTGATTGCGCTGTTCGGGCTGTTGCTATCCTACCTCGTGAACTACGCTCAACGCCTGCCCCGACGCGCGACACGCCCCACGATCGATATTCACGAGGTGCAGGATGCGCGCCTGTTAGCCTCCGACGAGTGGCGCCAGCTCGCCCAGCAGTTAGCGCAGGGGGGCGACCT
>CAKZQI010000184.1 GCA_937139515.1 uncultured Armatimonadota bacterium
AGTACCATTTGTTCTCGTCGCGTGCGCGGAACATGATTAGTAAACCTTCGCGCCCTCCCAGTTTGCGAGCTTGGAGGCTGAGCGTGTAATCTTGCCATTTCTTGTCGCCAGCGACCGAACGCACATCGGTCAGGTCGCTCGTTTGACGATAGACTCCATCCACTACCTGCCACTCCCCTCTAACCACTTGCCAACCCTCTGGGAAGTTCGCTTGATAGAGCGTCTTGCCGTTGTGGGTGACGGTCAGGTTGCGGAACTCCGCCTGAGTTTGCCAAGTGCCCACACCGACAGCACCTTGAGTAATCACACCGGGCAGGGTAGGGGACTGAACGGTCGTCGTCAGCCGATGCGTTCCCCGGTGGTGGCTAAACATCTTCTGTACATAGTAGGAGGGCGTACCATAACAGCGCGCACTATCAAAGCCTATCAGGTCAGGGTTCCAAGTACGGTCGTTCACATTGACGAACAGTGGTGCATACGCCGCCATCACCACGATGTCCGAGTTGCGCTCAATGCCAATCATGAAAGCCGATTCGGCAATCGCAGCGCGCAGGTTGCCCGTACCAGCACCTTGCGTGACGGCATACTCGCCTACAAAGATTTTGGGTCCTCGGCGGTCGTAGCCGTCATAGCGGTAGGCTTGGGACAGGAACCATTCGGGACTTGAGTAGTAGTGTTCATCCAGAATATCTACTGGGCGACTGCGCAAGGTCGTGTTGCTGATGATTTGGATGTGAGGGTAGCGCGCTTTGATGGCGTCGTAGAAGCGTGCGTACCGCTCTTCATAGTTGGCACCCCAGTTTTCGTTGCCGATCTCCACAAAGCGCAGTTGGAACGGCTCTACGCGCCCATGCTGAACGCGCAGAGCACCTGCAGGGGTCGTGGTATCGCCAATCGCATACTCAATCGCAAAGAGGGCATCTTCTATCCACTCATCCAACTGCTCAAGAGGCACGACTTCATCGGTGCGGTATTGGCATGCCATCCCGCAGTTGATGACGAGCATCGGCTCTGCGCCCAAGTCCTCGCTCATTTGGAGGTACTCCAGCAGCCCCAGCCCTTGAGTGCTGTTGTAGCCCCACAAGCACCATCGCGAGGGGCGTGCGATTAGGTCGCCCACCGTGTCACGCCAGCGTAAGGCGTTGGCAACGCTGTTGCCCTCGACGAAACAACCTCCTGGAAACCGCACGAAGGAGGGGCGTAAGTCCGCCAACATCTGCGCTAAGTCGGCACGCAAGCCGTTCGGTCGGCGTTTGAAGGTATCCACAGGCGTCAGGGACACCATATCTAACCACAGCACGCCGGGCGCGTCCACCGACAGCACCAATTGCGCTTGGGGGGCGGTGCCTGAAGCGCGCAACACGGTCGTGTACGGCCTCCATTCCGAGCTGAAACCGCTCAGGCGCTTGAGGGCATAAACCTTGCCCTCACGACTTTGTAGGCTCACCACCACAGCGCCTTGAAAATCGGCATTAGAGCGTGCGTAAAATGTTAGGCGATATGACCTGCCCGCCCGCACGGCAATACCCCAATAGCCCTCGTTCGCTAAGTGAGCCGAGCCTTCGCCCTCTCCTATCTCCCAGCGTAGGCTGCGCAGATTACGCGGATGGAGGGGGGAGGTCGTGTCTATTGCCACCTGCGAACTGCGCGATGAGGGGAGCAGGCTCCACCCCTCGGGTGTATTTGCATCCTCAAAAGAACGGTTGCGCACCAGCTCGGCGTACAACCCTCCATCGCCTGCATGATTTATCTCCTCAAAGAAGATGCCCCAAAGCACGGGACTTATCGGGACCCCACGCTCGCCGGCATCCACGCGTATTCGTGCATCTTGTGCCTGTCCTGCCGTCGTCATCACCATAGTCAGCACCATCCCAGAAAGCTTTAGAAGCGTACTCATGGTCACCACCTGCGTCGGTAGGCGCAATTGAAACGATTCAGTGCGGGGCGTTAGGTTCCTGCCAGTGCTCCTGTCAGAGTTTCGCTGAGCCTCAACATACCACACTGACAACCTGAAGGATTTGCGTAGAGCGTGGAGTATTTCGAAGAGGAGGCACTATGACCAGAGTAGGAATCGTCGGATTGGGCACGATGGGGCATCAACATATGGACGCCTATCGCCAGATGCCCGATGTGGAAGTCTCTGCGATTTATGACCATCACGCCGAGCGTGCGCAAGCGTTCGCCCAACGGTATGGGGTTGCGTCCGCCAATACCTATGAGGAGTTTCTCGGGCGGGTGGACATCGTGGACATCTGCACCCCCACCTACCGCCACGCGGAGTATGCCCTGCCTGCCATAGAAGCGAACAAGGCAATCGTGTGTGAGAAACCGTTGGCGCGCACTTTGGAAGATAGCGAACGGATTGTGGAGGCGGTTCATAAGCGCGGCGTGCCCTTTATGCCTGCGCATGTGCTTCGCTTCTTCCCCGAGTATCGCACCGCACACCAGATCGTTCATGCAGGCACGCTGGGCACGATAGCCAGTGTGCGCATGCGACGCGGGGGCGACTTCCCACGCACCAAGAGCGACTGGTACGCCGATTTCAATAAGAGCGGTGGCGTGATTTTGGACCTCATTATCCACGACTTGGACTGGCTTCGGTGGACGCTGGGTGAGGTGGAACGGGTCTATGCCAAAGCGCTCACCTTCCGTAACCTGTCGCACTTAGACTACACGCTGGTGATGCTTCGCTTCAAGAGCGGGGCAATCGCGCATGTGGAGGGCACTTGGTGCGACCCCGGAGGCTTCAAGGTCAACTTTGAGGTTTGTGGGGATGTGGGCATGCTGGAGTACGATTCGGCAAGGCAAATCGCCCTTCAGATTGCCCAGCGTGCGGAGGGCGACCAGCAAGGCGGGGTGCAAGTGCCCGAAAGCCCTGCCGCCGAGAACCCGTACTATCTGGAGTTGCGCCACTTTGTGGATTGCGTCCAGCTAGGAACGACGCCTGAAATCACCGTGGAAGACGGCTACCACGCCGTGCGTATTGCGCTCGCGGCGATTGAGTCTGCCCAAACAGGGAGGGTTATCCAGCTATGAAGGTCAAAGTGGGCATTATGAGTTTTGCGCATCTGCACGCGGACAGTTATGCGCACTGCTTGAAGACGAACTCGCGTGCCGAGTTCGTGGGGATTGCTGACCACGACCCCGCACGCGCCCAAGCCAAAGCCGAACAGTTTGAAGTCAAGCAGTTTGAGAGCTACGAAGCTCTGCTTGCCTCCGATGTGCAGGCGGTGGTGATTTGCTCGGAGAACGCTAAGCACGCTCAACTGGCGCAGATGGCTGCCGCCGCGGGCAAGCACATCTTGTGTGAGAAGCCTTTGATGACACGCTGGGACGACGGCAAGGCGATGCTCGCCTCAGCGCAGGGTGCGGGTGTGGGGCTGTATACCGCCTTCCCTTGCCGATTTAGCCCTGCCTTCTGGCGGTTGCAGGTGATGGTGGAAGCGGGCGAAATCGGAGAGCTATTAGCGTTGCGGGGCACGAACCGAGGCTCGAATCCCGGCGGGTGGTTCAATGACTTGGAACTAGCGGGCGGAGGCGCAATGATAGACCATACCGTGCATGTAGCCGACCTGTACCGCGTGCTAACTGGGCAGGAGATTGTGGAGGTGTACGCCGAGACCAACAACCACATGTTTCACGGCGGGTATGACGACACGGCAACTCTCACCATGACCCTCGCTAACGGTGTTTTTGCCACATTAGACGCCAGCTGGTCGCGCCCACGCACCTTCCCTACTTGGGGCGATGTGACGATGGCGGTCATCGGCACGCGCGGGATTATTGAGATGGATATGTTCGCCCAGCACTTGGTGCATTACGATGACCGCGCAGGGCGCATCAAGCAGGTCTTCTGGGGCGATAACATCGATGCGCTAATGATTGACGAGTTCCTGCGTGTGGTGGCAGGGGAACCCCGCCAGCGTCTAGCTACAGGTGAGGATGGCTACCGAGCTGCCTCGGTGGCGTTATACGCCTACGAGTCGGTACGCCGAGCTGAGCCAGTGCGCATGGAACAGTAAGCAGGTACACTACCTGCGTGCGCATCTTAGAAATCCTTTCGGGCACGACGGCGTGTGGGGCGACTGTCCACACGCTCCAAATCGCCAAAGAGCTCCTGCGCCGAGGCAACGAACTGACCCTGATGGTCAAGCCCTACGGCTGGAGCCTGGAGCAGGCGGAGCGGTTGGGCATCCCCACATTCCCGTCCCGAATGAAGCGCTTCCCGTTCACCGACTATTTGGAGGCGGTTCGCTTTTGCAAGCAGAAGCAAATAGAGGTCATCCTTGCCCACATGAGCGGAGCGAATAACTTTGCGGTGGTGGTGGGGCGCATTGCGCGAGTGCCTGTGGTGCTTCGGGCGCACGCGCACACGGTTCACCCGCACTGGTTCTTTGCGCACCACATCATCGCTGTGTCAGAACAGACCCGCCGATACCACATTACGCACAACCTCGTTCCGCCCAAGCGTATCAGCACGGTACACGGCTTCGTAGACCCCGAACGCCTGACCGTGCCCGACAAGGGAGTTCGCCAGCAGGTGCGCTCGGAGCTGGGGTTGGCGCCCGATGCGTTCGTCATGGCGATTATCGGCAACATCATCCCACGCAAGGGTGCGCTTTACTTGGTTCAGGCGCTCCCGCCCGTGGTGGCACATTATCCCAACCTGCGGTTGCTGTTGGTGGGCGTGACCCATCCTGAGTCGTACGGTGTGCGCGTGCGCCAAGAGATTGCCAAGCTGGGACTGGAGCTAAATGTACTCTGGCTGGGTGAGCGACGCGATGTGCCCAACCTGCTCCAAGCGATTGACTTGTATGCATTGCCCACACTGAACGACATGCTTCCGATGGCGCTGTTGGAGGCGATGTGGGCAGGGCTTCCCGTCCTATCCACAACAGCAGGAGGTATTCCAGAGGCGGTGCGCAACGGCATAGAGGGCTGGTTGGTGCCTCCGAAGAACCCTGAGGCGCTCACGCAAGCACTGTTGGAAATCCTAAACAATCCCGAAGAGCGTGCCCGACGCGCCCAAAACGCTCACCAGCGGGTTTTGGAGTCGTTCACGGTCGGTCCACAAGTCGCCAAGATAGAGGCAATTCTACAACAAGTGGTTGCGCAGTATAATCAGAAGTGAATTCAGCGGAATGCGTCCCGACTCGTTGGGCGGGGCTATCTGGCTCCACCGAGAAATCGCCCCGTTCGGGAGCTCGTAGGCGCGGGTTCACCCCGTAAGTGCCCTCCCGTTCTGGGGTGGGCAGGCTGGGTTTGCTTCGTTTGGGAGCGTCCTCACAATACCACCAGTTTCGGGCAAAAGTAAAAGTTTCGGGCGCAATTCCTGTACCGATGTTGACCCCTCCTGAATGCCACCGAGCGGAACGAAAGACTACGAGGTTATCCGTGAAAACGCCGTTTCGT
>CAKZQI010000185.1 GCA_937139515.1 uncultured Armatimonadota bacterium
CCGGGAGTGGGATGTCCCCCACCTCATCCAAGAAGAGCGTACCTCCGTTCGCCGCTTCAAACTTGCCGATGCGGTCGGTTTCGGCACCTGTGTAGGCTCCTTTGTACGCGCCGAACAGCTCCACTTCCATTAGGGTTTCTGGGATCGCCGCGCACGAGACCGCCACGAAGGGGTTGCGGGCACGACCGCTCTTGGCGTGGAGCAGGCGGGCGATCAGCTCCTTGCCCGTACCACTCTCCCCCGTTATCAACACAGTGGTGCGGGTGTCGGCGACGCGGTCTACAATCTCCAGCACGCGCTTAATCGCAGGGCTTCCCCCAATCAGCGGTTTGACAGCGACCTTTCTGGGAGCGGTGGAGGCGCGCTTCGGGGAACTGTCGCGGTCGCGCAATGCGTGGCGGATGACCTTCAGCAAAATCTGGAGATCGAGCGGTTTGGTCAGGAAGTCCACTGCCCCATGACGCATCGCATCCACAGCGGCGGGAATCGTGCCATAGGCGGTCATCAAGATGACGGGCAGGTTCGGGTGCAAGTCTCGCGTCTTCTTCAGCAGGTCTAACCCGTTCATGTCGGGCATGACCACATCGCTGATCACCACATCGCACGGCTGCTCCTGAAGGTGTTGGAGCGCTTGATGACCACTCTCTGCTAAATGAACTGTGTAGCCCTCCTTCACGAGGGCGCGCTCCAGTATCCTTCGGATGTTCAGCTCATCGTCCACCACCAAAACGGTCGCTTTTCTCATGTTCGGGTGCCTCTCGTACACCAAACACCTCTCTATTCATTTTCGGCAACCAGAGGGTGAAGGTTGAGCCTTCGCCCTGACAACTATGTACTGTAATTCTCCCTCGGTGTCCATCAACAATCTTTTTGACGATACTCAGCCCCAATCCGGTTCCCCGCGTGCGCGTGGTGTAGAACGGCGAGAAGATTTTTTCCTGAACTTCGGGGGGGATACCAATACCCGTATCGCGCACATGCAGCGCGACCCATTCGTCCGTATCGCACACTTCCAGAGTAATCGTGCCCCCTTGTGGCATCGCCTGCACCGCATTTTGGATGAGGTTCCGCAGTGCCTGCTCGATGCGGTTGGGGTCCATTGGAACCACCAAGTCGGCTTCGACGCGCAGCTCTACCGCCACTTGGGATTGCTGGAGGTAGGCGGACAAGAACCGAAGCATCCGCTCTATGAGAGGCTTTATCGGCTCTGGACGAATGTTGAGGTGGAACGGTCAGGCGAACTCCAGAAACTCGTCGGCAATCT
>CAKZQI010000186.1 GCA_937139515.1 uncultured Armatimonadota bacterium
AACACCCTCCTCAACCCTTGACGCCGACCCTTGTGAATAAGGTATAATAGGGGCACACGGTGCGGACGTGGTGGAATTGGTAGACACGCTAGATTCAGGTTCTAGTGGGCTTGCGCCTGTGGGAGTTCGAGTCTCCCCGTCCGCACCAAATTTTCACGGCGGCGTAGCTCAGTTGGTGAGAGCGACCGGCTCATACCCGGTAGGTCGGCGGTTCGAGTCCGCCCGCCGCTACCATCTAACCGCTGTACCACGAACCCAATGCGCCTTGGCATTTTCAAAGACTGGCTAAACAAAGTGGGGCAGGTGTTCACTCGGCGGGGGGTAGACGAGGAACTGCTCGCCGAGTTAGAAGAGACCCTCATCACCGCCGATATGAATGTGCTGGCGGTGGAGAAACTGCTGGAGACCCTGCGCCACGAAGCACGCGCCCAACGCCTTCGCGAGGTGGACGATGTAAAGCGCTGTCTGGGCACCCTCCTGCGCGAGTGGCTGGGTGAACCCGTGCCCCTCAACGAGACGCCCAACCTCCCCAACTTGTACCTGTTCGTGGGTGTGAACGGGGTCGGCAAGACCACCAGCATCGCCAAAGTCGCTCAGATGTTCAAAAAGCGGGGCAAGCGCGTGCTGTTAGCTGCAGGCGACACCTTCCGCGCCGCAGCGATAGACCAACTCCAAATCTGGGCAGACCGCATCGGCATCGATGTGGTCAAGCACCGCGAAGGCGCCGACGCTTCGGCAGTGGTGTATGACGCCATTGAAGCGGGCAGGGCGCGTCGCATTGACTTCGTGCTCGCCGATACCGCAGGACGCCAACATACCCATGCCCACCTGATGGAAGAGCTCAAAAAAATCTATCGGGTCTCCGAAAAGGCGCTGGGGCGCCCCGCCGACGAAGTGCTGCTGGTGTTGGACGCCGTCGCCGGGCAGAACGCCATTCGCCAAGCCCAAGAGTTCGCCCGTGCCCTGCCCATCACGGGCATCATCCTCACCAAACTGGACAGCACCAGCCGAGGGGGCGCGGTGCTGACCATCCGCCAAGAGCTAGGCATCCCCATCAAACTCATCGGCACGGGCGAGAAAGCAGAGCATATCGAGCCGTTTGACCCCGAACGCTTCATAGAGAACTTGCTCGAACCGCTCAGCGACTCGTAGCGGGTACACTACCTGCGTGCGACCGCTGGAATGGAACCCCGAAGCGCTCCGTCAGGCGGGCTACAAGGTCATTGATACGCTCGTGGACTACTGGCAGACGCTTCGCGAGCGCCCGATAGGCAGGCGCCCCACGCTTGCTGAGATGGAAGCCCTTCTAACCGAACCCATCCCGACCCAACCGCAACCGTTTGAGCAGGTGCTCCACGAATTTCTAAGCAAGGTTCTGCCCAATGTCGTGAAGGTGGACCATCCCCGTTATTTCGCCTTCGTGCCTGCCCCCAACAACCCCATCGGGGTGTTGGCAGATACGCTCGCGACAGGAATGAACCTCTTCGTGGGCACTTGGATGGTGGGGGCGGGGGCAACCCAAGTGGAGCGGGTGGTGACAGAGTGGCTCCGACAGATGCTCGGCATGCCCGACACGGCGGGCGGGTTATTTGTGAGCGGCGGCTCGGTGGCGAACTTGGTCGGGCTGACCGCCGGGCGCCA
>CAKZQI010000187.1 GCA_937139515.1 uncultured Armatimonadota bacterium
GTCAGCTTGAACGGCGCGCGGGCCTGCGCGAGCGAGGCGGCGCGGCGCCGGTAGCCGATCGAGTCCAGCTTGATGTCGAGATGCGCGGCCGCGTCGATGTTCGACGCCTGGAGCATCGGCGGCAGCTGCTCGATGTCGCCGACGAACGCGTCGCAGGCGGCGCGCACCGCCTGCGGCGTGAGCGCCGGCACCGGGCGCACGCGCAGCACTTCGCCTTCGAGGTCGCCCCCCACGCGGGTGACGCCCAGCGCGAGCGTCGCACGGTAGGCCTTGTCGGCCTCCAGGCTGGCCTGCGCGAACTTCGTGGCCGCGCCGAAGCACAGCGGCAGCAAACCGTCGGCGAAGGGGTCGAGGGTGCCGGTGTGGCCCGCCTTCTCCGCCGAATACAGGCGTTTGACCTGTTGCAGGGCGGCATTCGAACTGAGCCCGGCCGGCTTGTCCAGCAACAGCACGCCGTCGACCTTGCGCCGGGGGAGGCGGCGGCGCGGTTCAGTCGTCACGGTGATGGCGCTCGTCTTCGGCGATGGCCTCGTCGATCAGGTGCGAGATGCGATTGCCGCGTTCGAGCGATTCATCGAACAGGAAGTGCAATTGCGGCACGCTGCGCAGCCGCATGCGGCGCGACAGCTCGGTGCGCAGGAAGCCGGCCGCCTTCTGCAGGGCACGGGTGACCTCGGCGGACTCGCCGGTGAGCAGGCTGAAATAGACCTTGGCGTGTTCCAGGTCCGGATTGACCTCGACGGCGGTGATGCCCTTCTGGCGCGCTAGATGCGTCTCATTGAGCCAGACACAGGCGGCACAGGTGATGCCTTCGAGGATCAGCGACGCGTTGATAGTCGGTCCGCCTTCGCAGAGCACGGTGCGGATGCCGAAGTAGCCCTGCACGGTGTCCTCAAGGGCACTTCCGCGCAGCAGTCGGATTTCGAACGGGTAGAGATGAGGTGTTTCGGGCGTCCAGAGCCGTGCGCCCGGCACGGTGAGTGTAAGCGTCGCACTCTCGGTGTTAGGCGCTAACTCTGTGCGAACGGCGGGGAACTGGCGCTCGGTGGAGCGAATCTCTACGCTGAGTGGTGTCTCTACGCCCCCACGGTCAACTTCCACCGTGATTTGCACCTTGCCGTTGGGCGCGCCCGAATCGTCCGCCTCACATATAATCTGGTGGGTGCGCACATAGGCTTGCCCCGTGGTCTCCAGCCAGACCGTCTGCCAAATCCCGCTGGTGCTGGTGTACCAACTGGGGGTCTGCTTGCCGATGGGGGTCTCGTGGTCGGTGAGGTCTTCTGCCACCACCACAAGCGTGTTGGGGCGGTCGTAGCGCACTTGGGGCGTGATGTCGAGCCGAAATTCGGAGTAGCCCCCTTCGTGTTGCCCGACGCGTTGACCGTTGACCCAGACTTCGGCACGATAGTCCACCGCCCCAAAGCAGAGCCAGATGCGTTTGCCTAGCCAGTTGGCGGGCACAGAGAACTCGCGTCGGTACCACGCCTCACCTTTGTAGTCGGTGCGTTGCACTCCGCTGAGCTTGCTGTCCCAGCCGAACGGCACGCGTATCGTGCCTTCGTAGGGGCGTTCGTGTAGGGGCGACACTTGGAGGGGTGCCGTGCCTTCACGGTTCTCCGGTGCGAACTGGAACTCCCAGACCCCATTCAGCGAGAGCCATTCGGCTCGTTCAAAATCGGGGCGCGGATGGGGTGTGTCCGCGCCTGCGTTGGTGAGTAGAATCGTTGCTACCATGCCCACAATTGCCTTCCTTGACATCGAGGTAGTAGTTCGGCAGGGTCGGCAGGGTTCCTATTGGGTGTGGGTCAGACTTGCTATTAGAAAACCTTGCCCCCCTCTCCGCAAGCAGAGAGGGAGGAAATCCCATGTGCCTAAGCCCCCTCTCCGTTTACGGAGAGGGGGTTGGGGGTGAGGTCAATCCCTCAAGTTTGGGACAAGCTTTGAGCATCGCGCTCCGCCAACATGCGCCGAATATCTTCCACGAACTCCTCAATCAGCGTGCCGGGCGGGTAGACCCCCCTGATGCCCATCGCTTTGAGCTGTTCGGCGTCGTCGTCGGGGATGGTTCCGCCTGCAATCACGAGGATATCTTCGGCGTCGCGCTCTTTCAGCAGTTCCAGCACTTTGGGCACGAGCGTCATATGCGCCCCCGAAAGGATGCTGATGGCGATGATGTCGGCGTCTTCTTGGAGGGCAATCTGCACCACATCTTCGGTTGTTCGACGCAGACCGGTGTAGATGACCTCAAAGCCCGCATCGCGCAGGGCACGCGCCACCACCTTCGCACCGCGGTCGTGCCCGTCCAGCCCCACCTTCGCCACCACGATTCGCGGAACTTTGCTCATCGTCTCTCAAAGAGATTGTACCATACAGAGCCACCTATCGGCTCGTGTTGAACCGCTTCAACAAAAAAGTGTGCTATAATGGGTCGTAGGTGATGAACCATGGTAAGGAGATTCTTGCTCTTGGGCTTAGGCTTGTCGATAATTGGCGCACTTCACGCGCAGAACTCCACCTGGATGCCTCTTGGTCCATGGGAGTTGGTGGAGCGCCTTGACGATGTGCAGATTACGAAGGTGTTTCGCCCCAATGACTTAGTGCGCCCCACTTTTGGGGGATGGTCGCCCAGCGATGGCAACTTGGGCGACTTCTTCCCTGCAGACAATAGTTGGGGTTCCCTGCTCTACAATCGGCTTCCGACTTCGGGTCAGTACTTCGCTTATGAGTCGGAAGAGATTATTTTAGACGATGTGAACATCAATCCCGCTTTCGACACTTCAGGGCAGGGGCGATTTCAGATGCGTCGGGTGGAGCTGGCGGTGTTTTTCCCAGCACCGGGCTTTTATCAGATTCAGGGCTTCTGGACAGGCTCTGATGGCGACTTTCCTCCCTATCCGACCCAGCCTCAGCCCCAGACCTTCAACCCGCCGAATGTGGGACCTTTCTCGTTGTTCGTCCCTCAGGCAGGCGTATGGCGACTCGCCACGAACGCGACCAAAGACCTGTTCACCGTTCAGACGGGTCGGATGGGCAACGAGGGCACCTGTCCGAACCGCTTCAACCTGTATGTTGGCATCCAGCTCTCGCCACCTGCTGCGTGGGTATGCGGAGCGCTTTCGGGATTAGATTGCAACATGGACTATTTTATTCAGTATGAGCCGAATGCCCCAGACGGTCCGTATGTTGGCTACCAGCTCCAAAACAACACTCCTTCCACTTTTGCGATGCGAGTGTACGGGGTTCCTGCACCTCTGCAAACGACCTTGCAGGGCTTGATTACGATTAATGGCTACACAGGCAGTTATGCAGGGCGTCAGGCGACGGTCAGGGTCAAGCGGGGTAGCACGGTGGATACCTACACGGTATCGCTGAGCGCTGCAGGCGACTATTCGCTTCAGGTCAACGGCACTGGCTCGGCAGAAGTGCTGGTTCAGCTTCGTCCGGGCTTGAAGAAGAAGGCGACGGTGAACCTGAACGGGGGCACGGTGACGCAGAACTTCACGCTCACCAACGGCGATGTGAACCAAGACAATGTGGTGGACGACGCCGACCTGCTTCAGGTGCTGTTTGAGTTCGGTGGGAATAACGCTCAGGCGGATGTGAACGCCGATGGCGTGGTGGACGACGCCGACCTGCTGATTGTGCTGTTCAACTTCGGTGCCACGGGCGACGAGTTCTGACCGATTGCCCAAGCCCTTCCTACGTGGGAAAGGCATAGTTGTACCCCCCTCTGTGAGGTTCCCTCCCCCTGCATTAGGGGGAGGGTTAGGGAGCTGATAAGGGTACAGGCGTTGAGTACAAAATCACACGAACCCACCCCATTTCAAAGCCCGTATCTACTCACCTTCAAGCCTCCACCTGTCATTCCGAGCCTCTCCCACTGTCATTCCGAGCCTCTCCCACTGTCATTCCGAGCCGAAGGCGAGGAGACCCTTCGCTACCGCT
>CAKZQI010000188.1 GCA_937139515.1 uncultured Armatimonadota bacterium
TTGACCCCTGCCAGCGCGATGAAGCTGGTGATGTTCGCCCTGCTGGTGCGCGGAGTGGGTGTGGTCGCCTCCATTGTCGGTGTGCTCGCTGTGCGAGGCGAAGACCGCGCCGACATGAACCCGATGAAACCCATCAATCGTGGGTTCTGGGTCTCCGCTATCCTCGCGGCGCTGGGCAACTTGGGCGTCGCCTACTTCTTTATGCAGAACATCGTGCTCAAGTCGGGCGCCGTCGTGGATTGGTGGCGGTTCTGGGTGGCGACGGCGTTCGGCGTGGTGGTTGCCGTGCTGATTGAACGCATCACCGAGTACTTCACCTCCACCGAGAAGAAGCCCGTGAAGGAAATCTCGGCGTCGGCGTCCACCGGACCTGCCACGCTGATTATTCAGGGCTTCGCCTACGGGCTGGAGTCGAGCGTCTGGTCGGTGTTTGCGATTGCGTCCGCCCTGCTCGCTCCGCTGTTCATCTTCCCGCCCGGGCTGTACGACGGTCCGATGCTCTCTTTCTACGGGATTGCACTCACTGGGTTGGGACTGCTGGCGACCACGGGCTACATCTTGGCGATGGACACCTTTGGACCCATCTCGGACAACGCCAACGGCATCTTTGAGATGTCGGGCGCGCTAAAAGAGCAAGGTGAGAAGCCGACCGCGAGCGGGCTGACGGGCGACAAGATTGTCCTACGCTTGGACGCAGTGGGCAACACTACGAAGGCGCTCACCAAAGGCTTTGCGATTGCGACGGCGGTGGTCGCTGCGGTGGCGCTCTTCCACTCGTTTGTGGAAGACTCGCGCCTCGTGGAACTCATCAATGTCGCCACGCAGAATGGTGTCGCGCTCAAAGATGCGTTTGGTGGCTTGCCTGTGGATGTGCCGATTGTGTTCATCGGACTGCTGATAGGGGGCGCGGCACCGTTCTTGTTCAGTGCGTTCTCGATTCTGGCGGTGGGTCGCTCGGCGTTTGAGATGATTCACGAGGTGCGCCGCCAGTTCCGCGAGAAGCCGGGCATTCTGAACCATACCGACACGCCCGACTACGGACGCTGTGTGGACATCGTGACCGCTGCGGCTCAGCGCGAGCTAATCGGTCCTGGGATTTTGGCGATTACCCTGCCCCTTGCGGTGGGTTTTGGGCTGAGCATCGGCGCCTCGCCGATTACTCTGGGCGCAAACGAGTATGTGTTCGCTGGCGCGCAAGCGTTGGGGGGCTACCTTGCGGGCGCTATCTTGTCCGCCCAGCTGCTGGCTGTGCTGTTGGCAAACTCTGGCGGTGCTTGGGACAACGCCAAGAAGCGCATCGAGGACGGCTTCTTGGGCGGAAAGGGCACCGATGCTCACAAGGCAGGCGTGATCGGCGATACCGTCGGCGACCCGTTCAAGGATACTGCCGGACCTGCGCTCAACCCGCTCATCAAGGTGATGAACTTGGTCGCCATCCTGATTGCGCCGATTGTCATTCAGCCCCTGCCCGATGCGGTACGAATTGGTGTCACGCTCGTGGCAGTCGGGGCGCTAGGGTTCTCAGTGTATTGGAGCAAGCGCGGTTCGGTCGCCGAAACGATTGAACACGAGTTGGGCTACCATGTAACAGAAGAGGAACCCGCGCCTGTCGGTGGTAAGGGAGGTAGTTAGAGCCTCACGGGGGGGCACAAACCCCCTCCCCAGCCTGACAGGGGCATACTTGCTGAGTTCAAGTTTGCAGAACGCCTGCACACTTTAGGAGGCAAGCAGGTAGCCCTGAGCCGTGAGATTCGCTTCCACCGAACGCCCCCCTCTGTCACCCTGAGCGTCAGCGAAGGGTCTGAGATTCTTCGCTTCGCCCAGAATGACAATAAACGCTTTGGTAATGATAACACGGCCAGTGCTTCGTGTATCCCAAAGCACAGCACCGTGAGTCAACTCGTAAAGAGGGTGTTTGAAAAGTGCTGGGAGTGCGGGCGTCTCGCCCGCTTGTGGCTTGGGCATCCTTGCCCAAGCGTGCTTT
>CAKZQI010000189.1 GCA_937139515.1 uncultured Armatimonadota bacterium
CTTCGGGTTTTTCGGGCAGGTCGTCCAATCTATTGAGTCCGAAGTAGTGCAGGAACTGGGGCGTGGTTCCGTACAGGATGGGTCTGCCTGGCGTCTCTTTGCGCCCCACCTCCTGAATCAGCCCTTTGGCAAGCAGAAGGCGCACGGTATGGCTACTATCTACCCCACGCAGGGCATCGATCTGCGCTTGTGTGACGGGCTGTTCGTAGGCGATGATAGACAGCACCTCCAACGCCGAGCGCGAGAGCGGGCGTGCAGGCGGTTTCAGCAGGCGGGCGATGTAGAACGCATACTCGGGCTTGGTGGCTAACTGATAACCCCCTGCGATTGCCATCAGCTGGAGGGCGCCCCTTTCGCTAAGCTGGCTCTGGAGCGATTTTAGGGCTTCCTCAACCGCTTCAGTAGGCTCACCTGTGACCTCCACCAGCGTCTCCACGCTGAGGGGCGCCTCCGCCACGAATAGCAAGGCATAAAGAATGTCGGTTAGCGAGAGGGTTTCGGTATTAGGTTCCATTAGGTTGAAATTGTACCTATCACCCACCCATCTCTGCCCTCAGAATCTCTGGCTTGATTATCCCGATGTAGGGCAGGCTTCGGTACTGCTGGCGCCAGTCCAGCCCATAGCCCACCAGAAACTCGTCGGGCGCATCGAAGCCCTTGTAGGCAATCGGGATGTCAATCAGTCGGCGGTAGGGGCGGTCTAAGAGCACGCACACTTTCAGGCTCGCAGGCTTGCGCCGCTCTAAGTTCTTGTAGATGTAGGACAAGGTTAGCCCCGTATCTAAGATGTCCTCTACGATAATCACATGCCTGCCTGCGATGGGGTCATCCAGGTCTTTGGTGATGCGCACCTCGCCACTGCGCGATTGGGGACCGTAGCTGGTAATCGCAAGAAAATCCAGAGTGTGGGGGATGGTCAGGGCGCGCGCCAAGTCCGTGAGAAAGAACAGACCACCCTTCATCACGGTGACGAGGTGGGGCAGTTGGTCGGTATAGTCGCGGTCTATTTGTCGGGCAATCCTGCGAACCTTGCGTTTGATTTTGCGTTCGTCTAACCAAATCTTTTGGATGATGGGGGGCAGGACGTGCTGAGGAACCGTTTTGGTGGTACTCATCGCTACCGTACCACGCTCCCGTTGGGCACCTCGCGGTCGGGGCTAATCAGGATAGCTGTGTCGTCCACATCGGCAGCTAACAGCATCCCTTCGGACACAATCCCGCGTATCATAGCAGGTTGTAAGTTCGCAACAATCACAATCTGGCGACCGACCAGCTGTTCGGGCGCGTAGGTCTCAGCAATCCCAGCGACCAGTGTACGGGTCTCGTCGCCGAGGTCAATCGTGAGTTTGAGCAGTTTAGAGGATTTGGGCACGGGTTGTGCCTCGCGTACAGTCGCTACACGCAGTTGTACTCGCTTGAACTCCTCAATCGTGATTGGTTCGTCCATCATTCTAAGTGTACCTGACTAACTCTGTCTCCTGTGTCTGACATGGGTACATGCTTGAGTTCAAGATCACACTGACCCGCCCACACTTTGGTGCCCATTCGTTAGTCCCTGCTCTCCCACTGTCATTTTGACACCCCCTTCCTGTCATTCTGAGCGCAGCGAAGAATCTCGGTGCAACCTGATTGACCTCACCCCCGACCCCCTCTCCGTAAACGGAGAGGGGGC
>CAKZQI010000190.1 GCA_937139515.1 uncultured Armatimonadota bacterium
GCGTCGGATGCCTCGCGTGCATCCTCGCTGTGGCACGAACCTTGTGGCAGGGGTCGCACTCTTTTTGGGGCTATCCGAGGTGTTCACTTGGGGCATGCCCACGGGCGAGGAACGCCAGTTCGGGTTGCTGATGGCGCTCCTGCTGACCCTGATGTTCTGGCGTACCTTCGGCGCGTTTTTACAGTGGGTGGCGACCACCAAGCCACCCACCGACAGGCAACTGCTGTCTGCGATCCGCGTGGGCGAGGAACTGCTCCAGCGCGCCTACCCGACAGCAGGTGCCATCCCCCCGCTCGGTTTGCGCCTGCTCAACAGCGGTCTACTCCAGATTATCGTCGGGAGCTGGATTGCACTTGCTCTCGTGGGCATCCTGGAGTACCTGCTGGGCATCACGCTCTTGATTGGATGAACTGGGACACGACCAGCGCTTGGGGAAGCACACGCCTCAGCGCTGAGACCACTTCCTCGTTATACTCCACGCGGTGGGGCAGTTCAATCTGACGCACACGCCCCCGCGCAGACACACGAAACTGGACGACCGCATCGCCCGGATAGCGTTCCAGCAGCGCTTTCAGCTCCTTGAGTTGATTTGCCTGACACCAATCTATCTGGATACAGATACACGGCGTCTCGTTGGGCACCTCGGTCGGTTCAGGCATCGGCTCAATGCTGTCCGCGCGGAACTCCAGCGTACCTCCCTCGCTCTCGCCGTTTCGCCCGCCGAAATCTCGGCTCTGGACTTTCCCGCGCACCAACACCATACGGTCTTTCGTAATCAACTCCCGATATTGCTCATAGGTCTGGGGGAAGACCGTGACGGTGATGGAGCCAGTGAGGTCTTCCAGCACAAGGGACGCCATGCGCGCACCTGTCTTTTTGGAGGTAATCACGCGTATGCTGGAAATAATGCCTCCAATCACAAGTGAGGTGCCGGGTTCAATGCGCAGGGCGCGACTGATGTCCGTGGCGCGCCTTTGGAGAACGCGTGCGTAAGGGCGCACCGGATGGTCCGAGAGATACACACCGAGCAGTTCGCGCTCTAAGGAGAGCTTTTCGGGCACGCTGTAATCGTCCACAGTGCTGAGGATGGGCTTAGCGACTTGGAGGTCTTGACTGCTATCGCCCCCCTCAAACAGTGAGTTCTGCCCTGCGGAGCGCGCCCTTGCCACCGACTGCCCATACTGCAAAATCAGGTCGATGTTCGCCATCAGTTGGGCGCGGTTCGGGTGCAGTTGCTCAAAGGCGCCGGCTTGGATCAGCGCCTCCAGTGTGGCACGGTTCATCGCCCCCGCTTCCACCATGCGCGCGCTGAAGTCAAACACATCGGCGAACTCGCCGTTGGCGTTGCGCTCGTTGAGAATCGCTTCGACCGCCGCTTCACCGACCCCTTTGATAGCACCTAAGCCGAAGCGTATCGCGTATTCGTAGGGCGAGTTGGACTGTTTACCACGCGAGCGGGGATGCCGTGCTTGCCCTTTGCCCTGACCACTGAACGGCTCCACCGTGAAGCCCATCTCACTGCGGTTGATGTCCGGCGGGAGCACCGCAATCCCCAGCGTGTTGCACTCATCGATGAAGTTCACAATCTTGTCGGTCTTGTCTTTGTAGACCGCCATCAACGCCGCCATGTACTCTACGGGGTAGTTCGCCTTGAGGTAGGCGGTCTGGTAGGCGACGTGGGCATAACACACGGCGTGCGCTTTGTTGAAGGCGTAGCCTGCGAACGGTTCGATGAGGTCAAAAAGGCGGTTCGCTTCCTCCTCGTCAATCCCCTTCTCTTGGGCGCCCTTGACGAACTCGGCGCGCATCCGTTTCATCTCTTCGGGCTTCTTCTTACCCATTGCTCGGCGCAGGATATCCGCCTTGCCCAGCGAGAATCCCGCCAACGCCTGCACGATTTTCAGCACCTGGTCTTGGTACACAATCACGCCGTAGGTCTCTTCAAGGATAGGCTCCAGCCAGGGGTGGGGATAACTAATCGGCTCGCGCCCGTGCTTGCGGTTGATGTAGGTCGGGATATGGTCCATCGGTCCGGGGCGATAGAGCGCTACCATCGCAGCAAGCTCGCGCACATTTTGGGGCTTCAGCGCTTGGATATTGCGTCGCATGCCTGCGCTTTCCAGCTGGAACACGCCGGTGGTCTCCCCGCGCCCCAACATTTCGTAGGTCTTGGCATCGTCTAAGGGGAGGTTGCGCACATCAATCTCTATCCCGCGTGTGCGCTTGACATTTTCCACCGTCTTCGCCAGCACCGAGAGGTTCATCAGCCCCAAGAAGTCCATTTTGAGCAGTCCGATAGTTTCCAGGTCGCCCATCGCATACTGGGTGACCACTTCCCCATCGGCACTGCGTGCGAGGGGCACCAGTTCCACCAGCGGCTCTTTGGAGATGACCACGCCCGCCGCATGCACGCTGGCGTTGCGCGTGATGCCCTCTAATCGGCGTGCGGTGTCCACCAGCCGTCGCACATCGGGGTTGTTGTTGTACTCAGCTTTGAACTCAGGGATTTCTTTCAGGGCGCGGTCAATCGTCATGCCGGGCAGGGTCGGTATCATCTTGGCGAGCCGGTCTACCAAGCTTGTCGGGAAGTGCAACGCGCGGGCGACATCCCGAATCGCCGCTTTGGCAGCGAGCGTACCGAAGGTGATAATCTGCGCCACATGGTCTTCGCCATATTTCTCACGCACATAGCGAATCACCATGTCGCGCCGAGCGTCCTCAAAGTCCATATCAATATCGGGCATCTGGATGCGCTCAGGATTGAGGAACCGCTCGAAAGTGAGGTCGTAATCGATCGGGTCGATGTCGGTGATACCGATGCAGTAGGAGACGAAGCTTCCCGCCGCCGAACCACGTACCCCAAAATAAATCCCCTGCTGGCGTGCAAACTGAGCGAAGTCGCGCACAATCAGGAAATATTGCGCAAAACCTGTCTGCTCAATCACCGAGAGCTCGTACTCCAGTCGCTCGCGGTGGGTCTCTTTGTAGTGAGGGACGAGGCGCGGGAGGTTCTCGTAGCACAGCTCGCGCAGATAGGTCATCGCGTCCTTGCCAGGCGGTAGTCCGGGGTCAGGCATCGGGGCACGCCCGAAAGCCATCTCCAGATTACATCGCTGGGCGACTTCCACCGTGTTCGCCAACGACTCGGGATGCTCTCGGAACAGTTCATACATCTCTTGGGGCGACTTCACATAGAACTCTTGCGTATCAAACTTCATACGGTTCGGGTCGTTGATGGTCTTGCCCGTCTGCACACAGAGGAGCACATCGTGGGTTTCGGCGTCGTCGCGATTGAGGTAGTGGGCGTCGTTGGTCGCAATCAGCGGGAGCCGATACCGCCGAGCGAGCTCCAGCAAGCCTTCGTTCACCTGACGCTGTTGGGGTAGCCCATGGTCTTGCAACTCGATGTAGAAGTTATCGCGCCCGAAGATATCCAGGTACTCTTCCAGCAGTTGGCGCGCCTTCTCCATATCGCCCTTGAACAGGGCATCGGGTATCTCGCCCGAAAGGCAGGACGAGGTAGCGATGAGTCCTTGCGCATGTTGACGCAAAATTTGCTTGTCCACACGGGGCTTGTAGTAAAAGCCCTCCAGATGGGCGATTGTGGTGAGCTTGAGCAAGTTGCGGTAGCCCACTTCATCTTTGGCGAGCACCAGGAGGTGATAGTAGCTTTGGTTCTGTCGCGAGCGTTCTTGGATAGAGCGCGGTGAGACATACAGTTCGCACCCGATAATCGGTTTGATGCCCGCCTGAGTGCATGCTTTGTAGAACTCAATCGCGCCGTACATCGCCCCGTGGTCTGAGATGGCGACGGCGGGCATGTCGTAGTTAGCAACCGTTTTGACCAGTTCGGGGATACGAGTCGCCCCGTCTAATAAACTATACTCTGTGTGTAAATGTAGGTGTACAAAGCCTGCTTCCATGCATAACCTCCCAATATATAGCAGGGGTAAGGTTCGTGCGGTCAGGGGGGGACTCCTGCCGATTTTCTGGGGTATTTGCGAACTGTCCGACGTGGCATGGGCATCCTTGCCCATGTTGGCTTTCGTGGCTTGTAAGGTGTTTGAAAAATGCTGGGTGCGCGGGCGTCGCGCCCGCTCGTGGCTTGGGCATCCTTGCCCAAGGTTCTGAACAACGGTGCAGGCGAGACGCCTGCGTTCCCAGCGAACACATCCTGTCCCACCTCGTGGTTTGCGTGCTTCGCTACACGGGCAGGATGCCCGATCCACAATTTTTCAAACACCCCCTTGTGGCTTGTAAGAAGGGGGAGGCTTTCTCAAGGCTCCAGCAATAGTTGTAGCCCGCCGATAGAGTCCTATCGGGTATCATCTTATCTGCCCCAAGTGCGGAGGAGACAATGTTAGTGAGAGAGTGGTTAAAGAAACTATTAGACACGACCGAGCGCGATGTCAAACGCCTGCAACCCGTGGTTGCCAAAATCAACGCGCTGGAACCCCAGATGCAAGCCCTTAGTGATGAACAACTCAGAGCGAAAACCGACGAATTCCGAAAACGACTTCAAGAGGGCGAAACCTTAGATGACATTCTTCCTGAAGCGTTCGCCGTGTGCCGGGAAGCAGGGCGACGCACCCTCAATATGCGCCACTTTGATGTTCAGCTGCTCGGCGGGATGGTGCTCCATCAAGGGCGTATCGCCGAGATGCGCACGGGTGAAGGCAAAACGCTGGTCGCAACCTTGCCTCTCTACCTGAACGCGCTGGAGGGCAAGGGCGTTCACCTCGTCACAGTGAACGATTACCTCGCCCGACGCGACGCCGTCTGGATGGCACCCATCTACCACCTGCTCGGGCTGACCGTCGGCGTCATTCAAGGTCAGAGCGCCGAGAGCGACGAGCGCGGAGGTTCTTACATCTATGAGCCGGGCTATGTCCACCCCGACCCGCGCTACCTGCACCTGCGCGAGGTCACGCGTCGTGAAGCCTACGCCGCCGACATCACCTACGGCACGAACCACGAGTTCGCTTTTGACTACCTACGCGACAATATGGTCTTCCGCATGGAAGACACCTCTCAGCGCGAGCTCAACTTCGCGATTATCGACGAGGTGGACAGCATCCTCATCGACGAGGCGCGCACGCCCCACATCATCTCAGGGCAGATTGACGAGGACCTGAGCGTCTACTACAAGGTCGACTCGTTCGTGCGTCGGCTCCAACCCGAGCGCGACTACAAGGTGGACGAGAAGCACCACGCCGTCACGCTCACCGAAGAGGGGATCGACCGCTTAGAACAGATGATGGGGGTGAGCAACCTCGCTGACGAGGTGGAGCTAATGCCCTACATCAACGCCTCGCTCAAGGCACACGGCTACTTCAAAAAAGACATCCACTATGTGGTGCGTGGGGGCGAGATTATCTTGGTGGACGAGTTCACGGGGCGACTGATGCACGGCAGACGGCTCAGCGACGGTATCCACCAAGCGATTGAGGCGAAAGAGGGCGTCGCCATCAAGCAAGAGAGCCAGACGATAGCGGTGGTGACCTTCCAGAACTATTTCCGCCTCTACAAGAAACTCGCAGGGATGACCGGCACCGCCAAAACCGAAGAGGAAGAGTTCCGCAAAATCTACGGGATGGATGTGGTGTGTATCCCCACTCACCGCCCGATGGTTCGTGTGGACCAGCCGGATGTCGTTTACAAGAATATGGAGGTGAAACTGCGCGGGATTGCGATGGAAATCCTGCGCCTCTACACCAAACAGCAACCAGTGCTGGTCGGCACACGCTCCATAGAGATGTCGGAGGTGGTCTCCTCGCGACTCACTTTTGACAAGCTCCAACTGCTGGTGCTGATTGAGCGCGCCCGCCGCGAGATGGAGAACTCCAAAGAGGCGGATAAGAAGCAAAAAGAGGAGTGGCTCAAGACCCTGAGAATGCCGATCAACGCGCTCTCGATGCGCCAGATTACGCCCATCCTGCGCGCTTTGAACTTGCCCACCAGCGCCACTGACCCCGCCATCGTGAACTGGTACTTGGAGCATTTTGAGCTGCCCCAAGAGAACGCCGAGCATTTTATTGAGGCGATGGAACACGGCATCCCCCACAATGTACTGAACGCCAAGTTCCACGAGAAGGAGGCGCGTATCATCGCCGAGGCGGGACGCAAAGGCGCCGTGACGATTGCGACCAACATGGCAGGGCGTGGTGTGGACATCCTGCTGGGCGGTTCCGTCGCCAAAACCGAAGAGAACCCGAACGAGCAAGCGGACGCCAGCTCGGAAGCGCCCGAGCTGATGTCGTTCCGACGGGGCGGAAAAGAGCGCGCCGCACCCCCTCTACCCCTCTCGGAACAGGAGCGTTCGGTCGCCGCAGAAGAGGTGCGCAAGTTAGGAGGGCTGTTCGTGTTGGGCACCGAACGCCACGAAAGCCGACGCGTGGACAACCAGCTGCGCGGACGCGCAGGGCGTCAGGGCGACCCCGGCGAGTCGCGCTTCTTCCTCTCGTTGGATGACGAGCTGGTGCGCCTGTTCGGTGAGAACCTGCGCAACAGCCCGCTCCTGAAAACCTGGCCCGACGACGAACCGCTGGAAGCCAAAATGCTCACCAGAGCGATAGAGGGCGCCCAGAAACGCATTGAACTGCACCACTTCTCAATCCGTAAGCATGTGCTTCAGTATGACGATGTGCTGAACAAACAGCGCATCCAAATCTACAGCCTGCGTCGCCAGATTTTGGAAGGCAAGGACACCCGCGAGCAAGCGACCCAGTTCGTGCTGGAGATGGTGCGCGATGTCGTGGACGAATACGCCCCACGCAACTTGCCACCCACTGAGTGGGATATGCAGGGACTCTACCAGCGCCTCAACGCCATCTTCCCGCTGGAACTGTTCGTCAAGCCTGACGACTTCGCCTTCACCCGCCACGACCATCTGGTGGAGCAGGTGGAGGAGTGGGCGCTCCAAGCCTACGCCCTGCGTGAGGAACAGCTGACCCCCGAAGTGATGCGCGAACTGGAACGCTACTTTATGCATCAGGTGATTACCCGCCGATGGGTGGAGCATCTCGCCTCGATGGACTACCTGCGTGAGGGTATCGGATTGCGCGGATACGGGCAGATTGACCCGCTGGTCGCCTACAAGCAGGAGGCGTCCAAAGTCTTCGCGGACACGCTAGATGCGATGCGCAACGATGTGGTGATGTTCCTGTTCCATGCGCAGGTCGTGCCCCCGCAACCGCGCCAAGTAGTGCGTGTGGGAGGCGACACCAACTCGCCGATGGCGATGCGTCCCAGCGCAGGCGTTCAGCGTATCGGCGACGAGGAAGAGGCTTCGGCGACCGCCAGCGCACCCACTGCAACAGGTAAGGTCGGGCGCAACGACCCCTGCCCCTGCGGAAGCGGTAAGAAGTACAAAAAGTGCTGTTATCCCAACTACGGGTAAGCCCCAAAACCGCTTTGCAGTAGCGTGGGTCTAAGGTAGCGTTATCTAGGGGCAGACCGCCGTGTCTGCCCCTCCGAGCGTGAGCCCGCTAAATTCCTTGCTGATTCCTAAGATAACGGCGCGCCTTTTTGCGTATTCGTACCATCGCATTATCCACCGCCTTGAACGAGCAGCCAAGCGCGCTGGCTATCTGACGGTAGGACATCTGCTGGGCGAACAGGTGCAGGACTTGCGTCTCCATCGGGCTGAGCTGCGCGTAGAACGCTTCATCCAAAGTGAGGTTCTGTTCCCGCTGGATTATTAACTCCAACGGGTGGGGCGATGGGTCGCCAATCTGTTCCAGCCAATCGTCTTTCGGGTAATCGCCATCACCGATGGGGGCGAAGATGAGCGGGGGAATACGCTGAGCGCGCTTGAGAGCCGATAGAATCTGACGGCGCACACACAACCGAGCAAAAGTGCTGAACGAGGCGTTGCGAGTCGCATCGTAGCGCAAGATAGCGCTCCATAAAGCCAGCATCCCTATCTGCTGGAGGTCTTCGGTCTCGCCCCCCGGAAGGTAGAACCCGCGCACCACATTCTGCACCAGTGGGCGATACAACTGAAGGAGGCACTCCGCAGCGTAATCATCGCCCTGCTGTGCCAAGCCGACGAGCTCGTAGACATCTCTGCCGCCTTCATGCCATAGAATCATCCTCTACAATCACCGCCCCTATTATAGCCCAGTTTTAACACTCCAGAACCACGAGAGGGGTTATTTCAAGGCAGGAATAGCCGATTGAAAGCGCAAATTCAACCCTGCTATGTATCTGCTGGGGATTGATGTCGGCACATCGGGTGTCAAAGCGGTGTTAATCGACTCCGGGGGGCAGGTGCGTGCCTCGGCGAGCGAGTCGTACCCCCTACACACGCCCAAACCGCTCTGGGCAGAGCAGAATCCCGACGACTGGTGGAATGCGACTTGCAAAGCCCTCCAAACCCTGCTGGCTACCAGCGGGGTCGCTCCGGAAGCGATTAGGGGGGTGGGGCTAAGCGGACAGATGCACGGCTCGGTCTTCTTAGATGAGCGGGGCGAGGTGATACGCCCTGCCCTCCTGTGGTGCGACCAGCGCACCGCTGAGGAGTGCGCCTGGATGACCGAGCGTGTGGGCGAGGCGAAAGTGCTCCAGACCACGCTCAACCCCGTGCTGACAGGGTTCCAAGCGGGCAAAATCCTCTGGCTGAGGAACCACGAGCCTTCTGCCTATGCTCGCCTGTGCCAAGTGCTTTTACCGAAGGACTACATCCGCTACCGCTTGACCGGCGAGTATGCGACGGAGGTCTCGGACGCTTCGGGCACAGCGCTGTTCGATGTGCCCCAGCGCGACTGGGCATATGAGATATTGGACACGCTGGAACTGCCTCGTGAGTGGTTCCCAAAAGTGTACGAGTCGCCCGAAGTCACGGGGCGTGTACATGCTCAGGCGTCCCAAGCCACGGGGCTGGCAGAGGGCACGCCTGTTGTGGGAGGCGGAGGCGACCAAGCGGCGGGCGCCGTCGGAACGGGCGTGGTGCGCGAAGGGATTGCCTCAGTTGCGCTTGGAACCAGCGGGGTCGTGTTCGCGCATCTCAACGAGCCGCGCGTAGACCCCCAATACCGTACCCACACCTTCTGCCACGCCGTGCCCGGTGCCTGGCATGTGATGGGAGTGATGCTGATGGCAGGCGGTGCGCTCCAGTGGTATCACGACACTTTTGCACCCGACACCCCTTACGAGACGCTGATTGAGGAATCGGCGACCGTTCCTTCGGGAGCAGAGGGACTGATGTGCTTGCCTTATCTGTCGGGCGAGCGTACACCCTATCCTGACCCGAATGCGCGGGGGGCTTTTGTGGGGATGACCCTTGCCCACAAGCGCGCTCACTTCACCCGCGCCGTGTTGGAGGCAGTCGCCTGTGGGCTACGCGACTCGTTGGAAATCCTCAAGGCGGTGGGGCTTCCGCTCGCCGAGCTGAGGCTCACGGGCGGAGGGGCACGCAGTGCGCTGTGGCGCCAGATTATCGCGAACACTTTTGGACAAGCCGTTCACACCCTCACGGCAGAGGAGGGACCCGCGTATGGTGTGGCGCTCTTGGCAGGTGTCGGCACAGGGGTTTGGCGGAGTGTGCCCGAAGCCTGCGAGCAGACCCTCCAAATCGCCGAGCGTACGGAACCCGAACCGCACCTTGTCCAAGCCTACGAGCAGGTTTACATCCGCTACCGCCAACTCTATCCTACGCTCAAGCCTTTATTTTAAGAAGGAACCCGATGAACGAGAGCCAGAAGAAAGTGAACTATCTACTCTAGGGGATTGCTGTGATGATTGTCACCCTTGTGATTATCAACATTCTTGAAGCTATCTTTGGGATTGACATCGGGTGGTAATACCCAACAGCGAGTTTCGGGTCAACCTGAAAAGCCCACCCTGTCACCCTGAGCGAAGCGAAGGGTCTCGCTTAGCGTGGCACTGAGATTCTTCGCTTCGCTCAGAATGACAGTTGGGGGCGAGGGGCTAACGAACAGGCATCAAG
>CAKZQI010000191.1 GCA_937139515.1 uncultured Armatimonadota bacterium
GCATCCTGCCCGTGAAGCCAAACTGGAACGGACACGCTAAGCACGCTTAGGCAAAATGCCCAAGCCACGAGCGGGCGAGACGCCCGCGCTCCCAGTGATTTCTCAAACACCTCCTTCTTCCTCATCCAACCTCAGGTATAATGCCGACATGGATGCAACGACGCAACCGACCCCAACAAGCGGAGCGTTTTTGGAGGGGACACCCGCTACTATCTTCTCCCCCGAACAGTTCACTCCTGACGAGCGCAAGATGGGCGAAGCGACCGAACGCTTCGTGCGCGAACAGGTGATGCCTTTCGTCAAGCGGTTGGAACACGGCGAACCGCGCCAGATGCGCGACATCCTCATCGAGTCGGCGATGCTGGGACTGCTGGGAATCGATGTGCCGACCGAATATGGCGGGCTGGGACTCCCGAAGACCACCTCCGCCCTCATCACCGAGAAGACCGCCCTCCAGCCCTCGTTCGCTGTGGCACATGCCGTGCATACCAGCGTGGGGAGCCTGCCTATCCTCCTCTTCGGCACAGAGGAGCAAGCACAGCACTGCCTGCCCAAATTAACCTCAGGCGAGTACATCGGAGCCTATGCCCTGACCGAGCCGGAGTCGGGTTCCGATGCGCTCGCCGCACGCACCCGTGCCGAGCTTCGAGGGGACACCTACTACCTCACGGGCAACAAAATCTGGATTACGAACGCCGGGTTCGCAGACCTGTTCGTGACTTTCGCGAAGGTGGATGGCGAGCGGTTCACCGCCTTCTTGGTGGAGCGGGCACCGGGGCTGATTGTGGAACGCGAGGAGCACAAACTGGGACTACACGGCTCCTCCACCTGTCGTGTGGTGTACGAGGGGGTTCCCGTGCCTGTCAACCGCCGACTGGGTGCGGAGGGTCAGGGCGCGTATGTCGCCTTGTACACGCTCAATATTGGGCGATTCAAAATCGCCGCCGCGGCGAACGGCGTCGCCAAAGAGGTGTTTCGCATCGGATGGGAGTATGCCCACGAGCGCAAGCAGTTCGGCAAGCCGATTGTGGCGTACGACCTCGTGTGGCGCAAGCTGGTACGCAACTCGGTGCAGACCTACGCCGTGGAGAGTGCGCTCTATCGGTTGGCAGGTGATTTGGAACAGGCTTTCAAACAACCGAATGAAAATCGTCAAGCAGGCTGGCGTCAGGCGTCGGCACGCTTTGCAGCGGAATGCGCCCTCATCAAAGTCGCCTCCACCGAAAACCTGCACCAAGTGGTGGACGATGCGCTCCAAATTCACGGCGGGTACGGCTTTTCGGAAGAGTATCCGATTGCCCAGTTTTATCGCGACACGCGCGTGAACCGTATCTACGAGGGCACCAACGAAATCAACCGCCTCAATCTGGTGGAGCGGTTGCTTCACGCACGGCGTCAAGGCGCTTGGACATCCCAGCGAGCGAAAGTTGCGCTCGGCGGCGACACGATAGCCGAGACGCTCCAGACCTTGCGCTACCTCACAGGTGAGACTCTGGTGCGCTTGGAGACGGTTCCAGAGGTGCCTCAAGCGATAGTGGAGCCGTTGGCGGACGCGCTGATAGCGCTTTACCTGCTCGACTCCGCCGCCCTGCGCGCCCAACAGACGAACCACCCCCTGCACCATGCGCTGGTCGCTCACTATCACGAGGGAGTCAAGCGCCAACTCCTCAGCTGGTGGACCGACCTGATGGACGAGCCTGCCCCATCCTTCCACCTAACACCGATGAGCGACCTGTATCAGTCGGTCTGGGCACAGATGAGGAGTTAGTGTGTTTTTGGGAACCTGATTTTGTAGCCCTCCCCCTAAGACAGGGGGTAAAATGGTTCCCCACGCTTGCGGGGGGAACCTCACGGAGGGGGGGTTGACCCCCACCCGAACCCCTGCCAAGGGCACAGGTGTTGGGTACGAAATCGTACCCAACCCGCCCTATTTCAACGCCCCCCTTTACTACTCCTCGCGCCCTCTCTTGGTCATTCCGAGCCGAAGGCGAGGAATCCCGCCCCCCCCTCTCAGCACAGCCCCTTCACTATCCCGCAGGCTCCTGCGCTGTCATTTCGAACGAAGTGAGGAATCGCATTCGTCGCACTGCGTGTGAGTGAGGGGTCTGTGCTGAGAGGGGTTCGTTGAGACTCTTCGCTTCGTTCAGAATGACAGTTGGGGCTTTGTGGTTAGAAGTGGTGCTGCAGGTGTTCGAAAAATCCCTAGGATTGCGGGCGTCTCGCCCGCTTGTGGCATGGGCAAGATGCCCAAGATACTCTTCACGGGCAGGATGCCCGTGCTACTGTTCGTGGCTTGGGCATCTTATGCGCTGACTGAGCTTGAAACTTAGGCTGAGGTGGTTCGGCTTTGAGAGATTCTTCGCTTCGCTCAGAATGACAAAAGGGAGCAGAATGACACCCCCCTGTCACCCTGAGTGTCAGCGAAGGCTCTAAACAGCACGCCCCCCACTGCCCCTCAGGTACAATACCACAGGAGGCTGACCTGACTATGCTGTCCGAAATGATACACCTGGAAGGGCATGTCATCGATTCGCTCGTGCTTTCAAAGGTGTTGGATATCCTTTCTTCTTACGAAGGTGTTCGCTATGAGGTGCGCCACGCGAAGATAGGGCACACCCGTGAGGAGATTAGCAAGTTTGAAATCTTGGTTCAGGCGGAGACGGAAGAGCTGCTGGAGCAGGTTCTGGAAGAAGTGCAACTTCACGGGGCGAACTTCTCGCACAAAAACGCCCACTTAGTGCCTGCGCCCAAAGATGGTGTGTTCCCCGAAGATTTCTACTCCACGACGAACTTGGAGACCTTCGTTCGGGTACACAATCGCTGGCTCCCTGTGGAGAACATTGAGATGGACTGTGGGGTCGTCGTGTGGCACGATGACCATCAGTGGCACGCCCGAACGATTCCGATGGCGCGGGTGAAGCAGGGCGACCTGATTGTGGTAGGACACGAGGGCATCCGCGTTACACCCCCCGAGCGGCGCGACCCGACCAGCGTGTTCGCCTTCATGGGAAGCGATGTCTCCTCCGAAAAGCCCAAGGAGCGCGCCGTGCGCGGGGTCGCCGAAGAGGTGCGCAAGGCGAAGGCGAAAGGTGAAAAAGTGTTGTTCGTGGGCGGACCCGCGATTATCCACACGGGCGCGGGCGGGTATCTGGAACAGCTGATACGCAACGGGTGGATTGATGTGCTGTTTGCAGGCAACGCGCTCGCCGCGCACGATATCGAGTCGGCACTCTACGGCACTTCGTTGGGCGTCTCGCTGGAGCTCGGCTCGCCCGTGCGCCATGGACACCAACACCATATCCGCGCCATCAACCGTATCCGAATGGCAGGGGGCATCAAAGAGGCGGTGGAGCAAGGCATCCTGACCAAAGGCGTGATGTGCACCTGTGTCAAGCATGGGGTTCCGTATGTGCTGGCGGGCAGTATTCGCGACGACGGTCCCCTGCCCGATGTGATTACCGATGTGCTGGACGCTCAGGATGCGATGCGCGCCCATGTGCCCGGCTTGGGTGTCGCCATCATGGTCGCCACCACGCTCCACTCGGTCGCTACAGGCAATATGCTCCCCGCCAGCGTGCGCGTGTTCTGTGTGGACAGCGACGCCGACACGGTCATCAAGCTCACCGACCGCGGCACTCACCAGACCTTCCCCATCGTGACGGACTGCCACTTCTTTATGAAGGAGTTGGCGCTCCAACTGATTGAGCCGTTTGGAAAATCGTGAGGGAGAGCCGTATGCGCAAGGGGATTATTGAACGCTATCGCGCCTATCTGCCCGTGAGCCAGCAGACGCCCATCGTGACGCTCGGCGAGGGCGAGACCCCGCTGATTGAAGCCCCTCGGCTGGCTCAGCATATCCATCCTGCGATGCGCCTGTTCCTCAAATACGAGGGGGTGAACCCGACGGGGTCGTTCAAGGACCGCGGGATGACTTTGGCGATCTCCAAAGCGTTGGAGGCAGGCTCACGCGCCGTGATTTGCGCCTCCACAGGCAACACTTCGGCTTCGGCTGCTGCCTATTCGGCGCGGGCAGGCATTCGGTGCTATGTGCTTCTGCCCCACGGTAAGGTCGCTCTCGGCAAGCTGACGCAGGCGGTCATTCACGGCGCCACCATCCTCCAGATAGAGGGCAACTTTGATGAGGCGCTCCAGCTGGTGCGCACCATCAGCGAGCATTACCCGATTACGCTGGTGAACTCGCTGAACCCGTACCGAGCAGAGGGTCAGAAGACGGCAGCTTTTGAAATCTGCGACGAGCTGGGCGACGCACCCGACTACCACGCCATCCCCGTGGGCAACGCCCGAAATATCGCCTCGTACTGGCAGGGCTACAAAGAATATCATGTGCAGGGCAAAACGACCCGCTTGCCCAAGATGCTCGGCTTCCAGGCGGAGGGCGCCGCACCGTTCATCGTCGGACACCCCATCCCCAACCCCGAGACGATTGCGACCGCCATTCGTATCGGCAACCCTGCCGCTTGGAACGAGGCGTGGAGTGCCCAGCGCGAGTCGGGCGGTCTGTTTGAGTGCGTCTCGGACGAGGAAATCTTGGAGGCGTACCGCTTGTTAGCCACTTCGGAGGGGGTCTTCGCGGAACCCGCGTGCGCCGCGCCAATCGCAGGGCTGATTAAGCTGGCGCGTGCAGGCTACTTCACAGCGCCCTGTACCGTCACCGTCACGCTCACAGGGCACGGGCTGAAAGACCCCGATATTGCTTTGAAAGCGTGCCACTACGCACCTCAGACCATTCCCGCTGACTACGACGCAGTCGTGCGAGCGCTTCATCTGGGCTAATGCGCTATCTGGCAATTGATCCCGGCACCCACAAGGCGGGCATAGCGATAGCGGAGACGGTAGCCCCCAACAAGCCCCTGCAACTGCTCTTTCGGGCAATCATGCCGATTGATGAACTTATGACGCAACTCCCCTCTCTGGTGAGCACTTATCGCCCCGATGTGTGCTTGGTGGGGGCGGGCACAGGCTCCCAGCGACTGCTGGACACCCTCAAGACCACCTTGCCTGAGGTGGCGTGGCAGGTGGTGGAAGAGCGCAACACAACGATGGAGGCGCGGGCACTCTATTTCCAATATTGTCCACCTCGTTGGTGGCAGAGGCTTCTGCCCAAGGGGTTCCGCGTGCCCCCTGAGCCTTACGATGACTTCGCTGCGCTGGTGCTAATCCAGCGAGCGGTTCGGGGCTAAAAGACCACCACGCGGGCGCTCTCCACGCCGTCCATCGCTTGGATTTGGCTTAGGAGCTCGGGGGCAATCGGGTCGTCCACCTGCAGGATCATAATCGCGCGTCCGCCCACTTGCTCGCGCCCGACATGCATGCCTGCGATGTTCACTTGGTTCGTTCCGAGCAGAGTGCCCACCCGCCCGATGATGCCCGGACGGTCTTGGTGTTCGGTGAACAGCAGGATGCCTTCGGGTTTGATATCCACAAACAGCCCGTCCAAGTGGGTGATGCGCAGGTCGTGGCGCCCGAACACGGTTCCCGTGAGCCGTTGCTCGGTGGTGTTGGCAATCACGGTCGTGTGGATGGTGTCGGGATAGAGGTCGGTTTCGGGTGTGGCGCTCCATTCCAGTTTGACCCCGCGCTGGCGTGCGATGAGCGGGGCGTTGACGAGGTTCACGGGGTCGGCGCTCGTGCTTCCGAACAGCCCGACTAACACAGCGCGCGCCATCACCTCCAGCGGGAGACCCTCCCACTCGCCCTGAAACTGCACGCGCACGCCTTCCACCGGGACGCCCAGCAGTTGGGCGTGCAGGCTCCCCATTCGCTCCAGTAGGCGCAGGTAGGGGGCGACTCGCTCCATCTGCTCAGCGGGGATGGGAGGCAAGTTCACCGGGCTACGGGGCACACCATCCGTCAGCACCGCCACAATCTGCTCGGCGACATCAATAGCGACTTTGACCTGCGCCTCCTCGGTGGATGCGCCTAAGTGGGGGGTCAACACATTCTGGGGCTGTTGAAGTACTTTCAGGTCGCTGGGGGGTGGCTCTTCGGGGAACACATCCAGCGCACAGCCCGCCACATGCCCTGCTTCCACGAGCTCGGCGAGCGCATCCAGGTCTATCAGTTCGCCTCGTGCGCAGTTGATGATACGCACGCCGGGCTTCGTTTTGGCGAGGCTTTCGCGATTGAGCATCTGGCGCGTTTCGGGTGTGAGCGGTGCGTGCAGGGTGATGAAGTCGCTCTCGCTCAGTAGGGTCTCTAGGTCAGCAGGCTCCGCGCCAAGCTGTTGGATGGTGGCGGTGGGCATATGGGGGTCATATGCCAGCACGCGCATTCCGAACGCTCGCGCCCGACGCGCCACTTCACGCCCGATTTTGCCGATGCCGACCACGCCCAGCGTCTTGCGCGAGAGCTCCGTGCCCATAAACTGCGTGCGCTTCCACTCACCTGCCCGAAGCGAACGGTCGGCTTGCGGGATTTTGCGTGCCAGCGCCAAGATGAGCGCGAAGGTCAACTCTGCTGCCGCAATCGTGTTGCCTTCGGGTGAGTTGACCACCACAATCCCGCGCTCGGTGGCGGTGGGAACATCAATATTGTCTACGCCGACGCCTGCGCGCCCCACCACCTTCAGGCGTGTCCCTGCCCGGAGCACCTCGGCATCCACCTTCGTTTGGGAGCGCACCAAAAGCGCGTCGTAGTGGGGGATGAGGCTCAATAACTCGTCGCGGGCGACGCCGGGGCGATAATCCACCTCCAGCCCTGCCTCCCGCAACACCGCTAACCCTTCCTCAGAAACCGTATCGCTCGCCAGCACTCGCATGGTGAATTAAGGATACCAGAAGACGTTTGAAAAATGGGGTTGTGGCTAGAGCCTCTTGCTCATCACACCCTCACCCTCCCAAGCCCTGAGCGAGGTGGAAGCCAAACCCACGGTTCCCCACGCTTGCGGGGGGAACCTAAAGGAGGGGGGCAGAATACCTCCTCCCCAACCCCTGCAAGGATACATCGCTTGAGTTCAAAACCACACCAACCTGCCCCTACTTTGACTCCCCCTTTGTTAGCCCTCTCGTCCCTCACTGTTATTCTGACACCCCCCTTTCTGTCATTCTGAGCGAAGCGAAGAATCTCAACAAAACCCAAAGTACAGACCCTTCGCTGAAGCTCGGGGTGACAAGGTGGGGATTGGCATTCCGCCCCCCCACTGTCATTCTTCGCTAAGCTCAGAATGACAGAGGGGGAGTTTGGGTGGAGGGGTAGACCCCTTTGTCTACCCCCTACTCAACTAGAACAACCGAAACGGCGTGAAAGCAAGATACACACCAAACAGGTCGGCGTCGCGGGTCTCGTTGTGGCGAGAATAGTAGGTATACAGGTAGACTGTGTCGTTCAGGGCGCGCCCCAAGCCGAAACTGGTGTAGGTGGTGGTATCGGGGTAGCGAAAATGCTCCACAGCGAAATCAAAGCCACCCAGCGAAGTCTGCCACGCTGCGCTAAAGCCCCAACGACCACTCTGCTGATAACTCCCCACAGAGAACCGCCCGATGTTCGTGGTGCGTGAGCTAACGCCGTAGTAGATAGGGGCTAAGCCGTCCCCCACATTCAGCACGCCCATCGAGAAGCCTGGCAACCGATTGTTCTCTGGGCTGACCACCCATCGCGCGTTGAATATCTCTTGGCGCGTGCTGGGCTTATCAACCCCAACAAAGTCCAGACCGAAGTCAAAGCGTTCTGTGACCATCAGCTGGGTGTATAGACAGCGCGTGCGGGTCTCGTTATAATAACGCGGGACTCCAAACTGTTCTGTGGCAAGGAAGACCGAACGGGGCGAGTTCAAGTTCGCTGTTGGCATAAAGACCACCGTCTCTGGGATAGCGTACGCGCTCAGCACTCCCAGCAGTCCAGTGCCTACAAACAGGCTCATCAGTCGTCTCATCGCATATCACCTCGTGGGCGTTATTCCACAAGGCAGGAGCAACTTTTAGGTACAATAAGGGTGTTTGAAAAAATCGTGGCACGCGCATCCTGCCCGTGAGCAAAGCACGCAAGCCACGAGGGAGGATAGGATGTGTCCGCTGGAACGCAGGCGTCTCGCCTGCACCCGTCGAGTCTCTTGGGCAAGGATGCCCAAGCCACGCAGTGTAGCACGGGCATCCTGCCCGTGAGCAAAGACAGAGGCGGACACGGTAAGCATTCTTGGGCAAGATGCCTAAGCACGAGCGGGCGAGACGCCCGCGCTCCCAGCATTTCTCGAACATCCTCAGGTACAATTGTTAAGACAGGGAGGTCTGAATGGCGAAACTCCGAGCAGCGATGGTCACCGATACCAGCGGGATAGGCGACGAGTCGTTCAACGCGTCGGCTTGGCGCGGGCTACAGCGTGCCCAGAGCGAGCTGGGCGCCGAGGTGCGGTACTTGGAATCGCGCACCGCAGCCGATTACGCCCGCAACTTGACCGCACTGGCGCGTCAGGGCTATACTGTGGTGTTTGCAATCGGGTTTCTGATGCAGGATGCACTGGCACGGGTGGCACCCCGCTTCCCGAAAACCTATTTCGGGATAGTGGACGGGAGCGCACCCAATCTACCGAACTGCGTCTCGTTGATTTTCAACGAGCAGGAAGGCTCGTTCTTGGTGGGTGCGCTCGCTGGAGGGATGACCCGCACAGGCAAGCTGGGCTTCGTGGGCGGTATGAATATCCCGCTCATCAAAAAGTTTGAATACGGTTATCGGGCGGGCGTGATTACAATACGCCCCAACGCCCAAATCTTGGCAGGCTACACGGGCAACTGGGACGATGTGAACAAAGGGCGCGAACTGGCGCTCACCCAGTTCAATCAAGGGGCGGACATCATTTTCCATGCGGCGGGGCGCTGTGGAATCGGCGTCATTCGCGCCGCCCAACAAAAGGGCAAAGGCTTCTACGCCATCGGTGTGGACAGCGACCAAGACCACCTCGCCCCCGGACATGTGCTGACCAGCATGATGAAGCGCGTGGATAACGCCGTCTTTGATACCTGTCGTCGGGTGATGCAAGGGCAGTTCAAGGCGGGCACTATTGTGTATGGCGTGAAGGAACGAGGTGTGGGGCTTAGCCCGATGCGTTTCACCAAAAACGATGTGCCACCTGCCCTAATGGCTCGCGTGCGACGCTTGGAAACGATGATCGCCCAAGGCAAACTGGTCGTGCCCTTCAACGAGCAGACCTTCCGCGCTTTCAAACCGCCGAAGGTGTAGTATGGAACGCCCCAGTTGGGATGAGTACTTTATGCAGGTGGCGTTTGTGGTGGCGACCCGTGCCACCTGCCCTCGGCGAAGTGTGGGGGCGGTGATTGTCCACGACAAGCGCATCTTAGCCACAGGCTACAACGGCGCTCCACGCGGATTGGCACACTGTACCGAGGTCGGATGCCACATCGTGGCGGGACACTGTATTCGTGCGCTCCACGCCGAACAGAACGCCATCCTCCAAGCGGCGCTCAACGGCGTCTCCACGCGGGATGCGACCATCTATGTGACCTGCCAGCCGTGCAATCACTGCGCCAAGATGATTATCAACGCTGGGATCGAGCGAGTCGTGTTTCAAGGGGATTACCCTGACCCGTTCGCGCTGGAGCTGTTCGCCGAGGCGGGCGTGGTTTTAGACCGCTTCGTGGATGGCAAGTTGGAGCCTGTAGACCTCACTCCCTATCGTCCAGACCGATGAAGACGATTACCGCCGTTTTTCTGATTGCGCTGAGCGTGTCGTACCTGCTGACCCCGTGGGTGCGACAGTTGGCGATTCGTTGGGGCGTGATGGATATCCCCGACGCACGCCGTGTGCATACCGAGCCAATCCCTCGCTGGGGTGGGTTAGCCATCTACTTGGCGACGCTGGTGGGCATGCTGGCGGGGTTGACTCGGCTGTATCTGCTGGCACCCAACGATGGCATCTTCTGGCAGCGCGCCGTGCCGTTTGTGGGGCTAATCTTGGTGGGCACTGGTGTGTTGCTTGTGGGGATGTGGGACGACCGCAAAGGGTTCTCGGCGGTCATTCAGGCGGGATTCTTGCTGCTGGCAGGGCTGGTGGTTCAACTGTTTGGCGTTCAGATTGAGGGTTTCGCCGCGCCGATTGGGGGCAAGTTTGATACAGCTCACTGGGTGCCTTTGGGCGTGTGGGCAATCCCCGCCACCGCGCTCTGGATGTTCGTCATCAGCAAGACGATGGACACGATTGACGGCTTGGACGGTTTGGCGGCGGGGGTGAGTGCTATCGCTGCGTTGGCGTTGGCGCTGATGGCGCTCCAAGCGGCGGATATGTTAGACCAGCCCTATCCCAACTGGTTGATTGCGATTAGTGCCGCGGCAATCGCAGGCGCGGCGGGCGGGTTCCTGCGCTACAATTTCAACCCTGCACGCATCTTCATGGGCACAGGAGGCGCACAGTTCCTCGGTTTCATGCTGGCGGGGCTGTCGGTGATTGGGGCGTTCAAAACGGCGACCGCCTTCGCCATTCTCGTGCCCCTGCTCGTGTTCGGATTGCCCTTGCTGGATGCGGTGAATGTGGTCATTCGGCGCGCCCTCAGCGGTCAACCAATCTACAAACCCGACAAGCGCCACCTCCATCACCAACTGTTGGAGCGGGGGCTATCTCAGCGCCAGACAGTGCTCCTGTTGTACGGGATTGCCATCGCGATGGCGGTCGTGGCGGTCTGGCTTTACAAGCGGGCGATCGGATAAGTGGGGTGCCCCCTCCCCGAAAGCAGAGAGGGGGATATTTAGCTACACCATCAGCACAGGGTTCTCCAGAATGCGTTTGAATTCTTGCAGGAAGCGCGCGCCCGTCGCCCCGTCCAGCACACGATGGTCGCACGAGAGGGTGACCTTCATGCGCGAGCGCGGCTCTATCGTGCCGTCTTCCAGCACAACAGGCACTTTCTTCACTGCGCCCACCGCCAGTATCGCAGGCGCGGGCGGGTTGATAATCGCCGAGAACTCCTCTATCCCGAACATGCCCAAGTTGGACACTGTGAAGGTGTTGCCCGTCATCTCGTCGGGCAGGAGTTTGCCTTCCCGCGCCTTGTGGATGAGGGTCTGCGACTCTTGAGCGATTCGGCGGAGCGATTTCTGCTCGCAGTGGCGCACGACCGCCACCAGCAGTCCCTCCTCCACCGCCACAGCAATCCCGATATGTGCCCCGTTGGGATAGACAATCTGGTTGCCCTCATAGCGAGCGTGGGCAATCGGGTAGCGCTCCAGAGCCACCGCACACGCCTTCACAATCATATCGTTCACGCTGACCTTCACGCTCTCGTCGGCTTGGTTCACTTGCGCACGCAGTGCCAGCGCGTTCTCCATATCGATTTCCATCGTGAGGTAAAAGTGGGGGATGGTCTGCTTCGCTTCGGTGGTGCGCTGGGCGGTGATTTGGCGCAGGCGGTTGAGCGTTTCGCTATGCTCGCCCACTGCAGGCGGGGCGGGCGCAGGAACCGCCACAGGAGCAGGCGCAGGCACAGGTGCCGGTGCTACCACTGCCGGGGCAGGTGCCTTCTGGCTCTCTAAGTAGGCTAACACATCACGCTCCACGATACGCCCTTGTGGACCCGTGCCCGTGATGAGACTTAGGTCAATCCCGTGTTCTTGGGCGATTTTGCGCGCCAAGGGCGAGGCTTTCACGCGCCCTGCCGTTCCCTTGTCCACGCTGGGCGTGGGCACAGGAGCCGATGCGGGGGGCGGGGCTACCGCTTCGGCTTTCGGGGCGGGCGCCCCCCCGTCCGTTTCGGTGGGGAGGCTTTCGCCCTCCGCCAAGATGTAGGCTAAGGGGGTACTAATCGGCACGACCTGCCCTTCCTGGACACGAATGCCCTTCAGAACACCCGCGCCGGGCGCTTCGATCTCTATGGTGGCTTTATCGGTAGCGATTTCGGCGATGGGTTCGCCCTCTTTGACGCTATCGCCCTCCGCTTTGAGCCACCGCACGAGCGTGCCTTCTTCCATAGCGTCGCCCATCTTCGGCATAATAATCGTATGCATCGCAGTTCCTCCCTTAGGCAATCACTTGCTTGACCGCCGCCACGATGTCGTCCACTTGGGGCACAGCGTGGCGCTCAAGGTACTTGTTGTAGGGCATCGGGACATCGGCGCCTGCCACCCGCAGGACGGGAGCATCCAGTTCGTCAAAGGCGTGCTCTTGGATTTGCGCCACAATCTCGGCGCCGAAGCCCGCATAACGCCAATCGTCGTGGACGGCAATCGCACGGTGGGTCTTGCGAATGGACTGGAACACCGTCTCCCAATCGCAGGGCACGAGCGTGCGCAGGTCAATTATCTCCACTTCAATCCCCTCTTCCTTGAGGCGCTCGGCGGACTGCTGGGCTAACACCACGCCCCGCGAGTAGGTGATGATTGTCACATCGGTTCCCTCACGCACCACATTCGCCCGCCCGAACGGCAGGGTGTACTCGCCTTCAGGCACTTCGCCCTTCGTGAGGTAGAGCTGGGGATGCTCAATGAACATCACGGGGTTCTCGTCGCGGATGGCAGTTTTGAGCAAGCCTTTCGCATCGGCAGGCGTACTGGGGATGGCGACCTTCAAGCCGGGCGAATGCGCCAGCCACAGCTCGATGCTGTGTGAGTGCTGAGACGCCAACTGCTTACCAGGACCTGCAGGACCACGGATGACCATCGGCACACGGCATGCGCCACCCGACTTGTAGAGTATCTTTGCTGCGTGGTTGACGATAGCATCCATCGCCAAGAAGGCGAAGCTCCAGGTCATCACCTCCACGACGGGGCGTAGACCCTCAATCGCGGCGCCAATCGCGATGGAGATGAAACCCGGCTCGGAAATGGGGGTGTCCCACACGCGGTGCGGTCCGTATTTTTGGAATAGTCCTTCGGTGACTCGGAAAGTGCCTTGATAACGCCCAATATCTTCTCCCATCAAAAACACGCGCTCATCGCGGTCTAACTCCTCAATGAGCGCCTCGCGGAGTGCTTCACGATAAGTTTTGATTGCCATTCAGGTTAGCCTCCATCAGTAGCCTCGTGTGTCCTCGCTAAGAGTGTACCTGACGGCGTCTGCTGAGCAGGCAGGCGGTTCCCCTATCGGCTTGCGAGGAGCAGTTCGCGGGCGTGTTGGAGCGCCGTTTCGCTCGGCTCGCCTGCCAGCATGCGTGCAATCTCTCGGATACGGTCTTCGTCGTTGAGTGGGCTCACCGACACGCGGGTGGTGCTGTCCACCACCTGCTTCTCAATCTGCAGGTGGTAATTCCCTCGGCTGGCAATCTGGGGCAGGTGCGTGACACACAGCACCTGAAACTGCTGAGCAAGCTGACCCAGCTTCTCTGCCACCGATTGCGCCGTGCGCCCGCCTAAGCCCGCATCAATCTCATCAAACACGAGGGTGGGCACAGGCGAGGCGTGGGCTAAGACGGTCTTGAGCGCCAGCATCACGCGCGACATCTCTCCCCCCGAGGCAATCTTGGTGAGTGGGCGGGGCGGTTCGCCGGGGTTCGCCGAGAACAGAAACTCCACCGCATCGGCGCCCGTGCTGTCCATTGGCTTGGGCTGAACGCTCACCAAGAACTGCGCCTGTGCCATCGCCAAGTCGCGCAGGTGGGCTTGGACACGCTCGGAGAACTGGTGTGCCCCTTGCTGGCGAAGTGCGCTCAGCTCGGCACACAGCGTACTCGCTTGGGTTTCCAACTCGGCAATCTGTGCTTCCAGCGCCTCACGCTGTTCCGATTGGTGCTCCAAAGCGTGCAGTTTGCCTTCTGTTTCGTCGGCGTAAGCGAGCACCGCCTCTATCGTGTCGCCATACTTGCGCTTGAGCCGTTTGATGAGTTCCAACCGTTGGATGACCTGCTCCAGCCGTTCGGGGTCGTACTCTACGCTCTCGGAGTAGGTGCGCAGGTGGTAGGCAACCTCCTCCACTTGGGCGAGCGCGCCTTCCAGCGTCTCTTGCCAAGCGCTGGTAGAGGGGTCGATGCGTGCGATTTCGGTGAGGGCACGGCTGGCTTGGGCGATGCGGTCATATGCGCTCTCCTCGCCCATCAGTCGCTCGTAGGCTTCGCTGGCGAGCGCAAGCAGGCGTTCCGCGTGGGTGAGCCGTCGCTCTTCGGTCAAAAGCGTCTCTTCCTCGTTGGGCAGGAGGTTCGCTTGGCGTATCTCTTGGAGTTGGAACTGGTACAGGTCGCGCATCTGCTCGCGCTCACGGGCGCGCTCGGTGATGTCTTGGAGTTCAGTGCGGGCACGGTTCAGCGCCGAGACGGTCTCTGCCACCTGCTGGCGCAGGCTTAGCGCAGGCTCGCCCAACCAGCGGTCCAGAAAATCCAAATGGCTACTGGACTTGAGGAGCGACTGATGCTCGTGCTGTCCGTGCAAATCCACCAGTCGTTCGCCAAGCGATTTGAGAGTGGACAGGGGCACGGGTTGCCCGTTGACGCGTGCAGTGGAGCGCCCGCTTGCTTGCACCTCACGCATCAGGTAGAGTTGCCCTTCTTCGGGTTCTATGCCCAGTTCGTAGAGGCTCTCGTTCAAGCTGGGTGGGACTTGGAACACCGCGCTCACGCGTAAGCGTTCTGCTCCCGTGCGCACCATCGTCGGGTCGGCGCGTTCCCCCAGCACCAGCCCCAAAGCGTCCAGCAAGATGGACTTGCCTGCGCCCGTCTCGCCCGTCAGCACATTCAATTTCGGGGCGAACTCTATCTCAACCGTGTCGATGATTGCCAAGTTCTCAATGCGCAGGTGGCTCAGCACGATTAAAATTTACCTTTAGCCCTCCCACTAACTCATCAAATCCGCCAACTTCCATCCGCCCAAAAGCGCCAAAAAGACCAAGTTGCCCCCGAACAGCAGGGTATAAAGCCAATCGTAGGGATAGAGCAAGGCAAACAACGCTGTCATCACGCCCACTACCCCGAACACGCGCGAGACCGAAGCGTTCAATCCACCCTGAACCAGCGTCAACAGCAGGTACAACAGCGCAGAGAGGGGGAAACTGACCAAACTCAACCCCACCATCATCGCGCCTGCCGACACCCAATGTCCCGAACGCCCCCACGGGAACGCATCGGCAAGCGGGAGGAGCCACTGGCTAATCTTCATCAAGAATCCGACCAGCAGCCCCGACAGCAAAAAGTAGAGCAACAGGTTGACGCTCCAGCCGAAAGTTGCCAAAGCGCGCAGAGGTTCGCCCGGCACCGCCCACGCCATCATCAGCAGGAACAGCACGGTTCCCCAACCGACCGACTGACCTGCGAACTGTTTCCACTCGGCAGGCAGGGGGATTACAGGCAGGTGGCGCACGCTGGGGGCAGGCGCCGAAGCTCGCTGGCGCTCGGTGTGTTCCACAAGGCGGTCAAACTTTTGCTGGAGATGGGGATTATTCGGGTCTAACTGCAGGGCATAGGTGTAGGCGTTGAGTGCGTCATCGTATAGCCCTTGGCGCGTGTAGATGTCGCCCAGAATCTCGTGGCTCTTGGGATGGCGCGGCTGGAGCCGACGCGCTTGGCGCGCCCAGTGGAGCGCGTCCATCAGTCTGCCCTGAATGAAAGCGCGCTCCGCTTGCATAATCGCCTCGCGCGTTTCGGGACGCAATGCGTCGGGCGAAGCGGTTTGGCGTGGTCGGTTCGGTTGGCTCCGAGGTTTGGGTTCATTCGGCGGAGGGGTTGAGGGCGTAGGCGAGGTCGGACGCCCTCCCAAGCGCAACAGCGCATCGTAATGGCGACGGCGCTCCGGGTCGGAAAGCACTTGATAAGCCTCTTGGATTTGTAGGAACCGCTCCTTCGCTTCGGGGGAGGGGTTCACATCGGGGTGATAGCGACGCACCAGTTCGCGGTACCGCTTGCGTATCTGCTCGGCGGTCGCTCCCATCGGCACGCCCAGCACCTCGTAATGCGTCTTCATCACGGACCCGCCTCACCCATAATCCCGCTGAAGTAGCCTGCGTAGAACTGCACGATAATTATAGCAACATAAATTGCCACCCCAAGAAAAAGCACCACACCCAACACATAACCCGCTTGAATGGAGCGTAGTTTCCCCTCTTCCTCGTAGTATTCGGCGACCTTTTCCATCATCTGCCCGATAGCGCCCGTGTTCTCGCCTGTGGCGACCATATCCAGCACCATCGGGGGCAGAACTCCCGATTGCCTCAGGCTTTCGGCAATCCCACGCCCCGCTTCCAACTGGTCGGCGGTCGGTTTGAGCCGTTGGGTCAGATAATCGTTGGCGCAGGCGTCGGCGGCGTAGCGAATGGCTTGTGACAGAGGTAGCCCCGCTTCATAGAGGGCGCTCAGCGCCCGCGCAAACCGAGCGAGCGCCAGCTGGCGATAGGTGAAACCGATCCACGGAAGCGACACCAGAAACACGCCCCACCCGTAGCGCAGGGTCTGGCTTTGCATCGCCAACTTGAAACTCGCCCATACCAAGAAAACAAAACCCAACAAGCGGGCATAGGTCCAGACGATGTTCGCCAGCACCGCCCCCACGGGCTGACCGCCCTGTCCGCCCACCATCGTGACGAGCGCAGGGATAAGCCCCGGTATCAAAATCGCAAAGAACAGCACCATCTTGGGGTAGAAGGTCACTCGGCTCAGCAGGCGTCGCAGTTCCAGCTCGTCTTCCATGTACTTGGCAATTCGGCGCAGAACTTCCTCCAACGCGCCCCCCGTTTCGCCCACGCGTATCATGGAGCGCACAATCGGCGAGAAGATGTGAGGGTATCGGTCAAACGCATCGCTCAGCCGTTCGCCCGCCAGCAGGCTGGTGCGAATTTCTTGGAGCGTGCGCCGCAAGCGGGGATGAACACGCTGGTTGGAGAGGGTATCCAGCGCTTGGTAGAGGGGCACGCCCGCACCAATCATTGCCGAAAGCTGGCGGAAGAAAATCGCCTGCGCCTTGAGTGGGACACCACCGAACAGGGGGCGTACCACCTTCTGGTTCGCTTGGTTTAGGGGCGTGCGTGCCTCTGGCTCGGCGTACAGTTCCAGAAGCCAGTAGCCTTGCCGACGCAGGGTGTCGCTCGCCTCCAGACGCGACTTGGCTTCAATCGTACCCCGAACCTCACGCCCATCCGTCGTCTGCGCCACATACCGAAAGGTCGCCATCCTGCCAATTATTTTAGCCGAAAATCTCCAACAGGTATACTCGGTGCTATGAGCAAGGCGCGCTATAAAGCTCTGCTGTTGATTGCCGACGGTATGGGCGACCGTCCCGTGCCCGAACTGGACAGTAAAACCCCCTTAGAATATGCCAGCACGCCCACCCTGGACCGCCTCGCACGCGAAGGTGAATGTGGGCTGATGGACCCGATTGCGCCCGGCATTCGTGCAGGCTCCGACACCGCTCACTTGGCGATTTTAGGCTACGACCCCTACAAGGTCTATCAGGGGCGCGGTCCGTTTGAGGCGCTCGGTATCGGGATGGAGGTGCGTGGAGGCGATATTGCGCTCCGATGCAACTTCAGTACGGTGGACGAGAGCCTTCGGGTGGTTGACCGCCGTGCAGGACGCATTACCGAAGGCACCCGTGCGCTTGCGGAGGCGGTAAATGGCATAGAAATTGAGGGTGTGCAGTGCTATTTCAAAGAATCGGTGGCTCATCGGGGCGCGCTGGTGCTTCGGGGCGAGAACCTCAGCCCGCACATCTCCGATGTTGACCCACACGCCGAAGGGGAGCCTATCCACGAGTCGCACGCCTTAGACCCCAACGACCCGAACGCCATACGAACTGCCCGCGTGGTGAATGCGTTCGTCAAACTCTCCTACGAGCGGTTCAAAGACCATCCCGTGAACCAAGAACGCCGAGCGCAGGGGTTACCCCCAGCCAATATCATCCTCCCGCGTGGAGCGGGAATTGCGCCGGTGCTCCAGCCGTTTCCCGAACGGCACGGCGTCAGCGCTGTTGCCGTAGTGGAGACGGGGCTAATCCGCGGTATCGCGCGCTTCGTCGGGATGGACACGATGGATGCGCCCCGCGCCACAGGTGGTGTTGATACCGATATGCTCAGCATAGCGGAGACCCTTGCCGAGGCGCTTCGTCGCTACGATTTCGTGCTGTGTAATGTGAAAGCGCCCGACCTGTGCGGACACGACGGCAACGCTCGGCTCAAGGCGCAGGTCATAGAGCGATTTGATACGCTGGTGGCGCGCCTGCTGGAACTGTATGCCGAGCCGTTCTATCTGATGGTGACCGCAGACCATTCTACGCCCTGCTCGGTGCGCGACCATTCGGGCGACCCCGTGCCTCTGCTTCTTTACGGACCCGACCTGCGTGGGGACGAGGTGCTGAAGTATCACGAATACGCCTGTGCGCGTGGCGGGATGGGACGCCTGCGCGGGGGCGACCTCGTGCCGATCTTGACCCAACTGATGGGCGTTCAGGAAAAGTTCGGCGCGTAGCCCCGAAGAATAGTGAGAACGACAATCAGTCCCTTTAAGGTAGTGGAATGGAAACCAAGCTCACGGTTCCCCACGCTTGCTGGGGGAACTTTAAGGAGGGGGCGGCTGAAACCCCCTTCCCAATCCCTGACAAGGGGACACTCGTTGAGTTCAATTTTCCTGGACGCCTCCCCACTGTTAGACGCAAGCAAGTAGCCCTGCGTAGAGAGATTCGGTTCCACCCGAAAAGCCCACCCTGTCACCCTGAGCGCAGCGAAGGGTCTGGGTTTTGGGTTGCCTGGAGATTCTTCGCTGCGCTCAGAATGACAGAAGGGGATGTCAGAATGACAGCGGGGGGAGGAGGCTGACGAAGGGGCGTCAAGGAAGTGGGAAGGTGTTTGAAAAATCGTGGCATAGGCATCCCTCACCAAAATCACTGGGATCGCGGGCGTCCCGCCCGCATCCGTGGCATGGGCATCCCTCACCAAGCGGTTCTC
>CAKZQI010000192.1 GCA_937139515.1 uncultured Armatimonadota bacterium
CGCTCTGTGCCCAGGTGCGAAGGGAACGTTTCGTGTCGTCCACATTTTTCTTGAGTTTTTCTAAGGGACAGCTCGCAAAGTGGAAGTAGCTTGTGCTACTATCGCAGTAGGGACAGGCGCCCTGTTGAGTCTCAAACGGTGGTTCAAGGGTGAGGATTTGGGCAACCGACTCAGGCGTAGCAACAGGGCGTTCGCTTTGAGCGCGCACTACCAACGCTCCCACAAGAACCAGATTCAGCAACAGACTGCCTCCCAAGAGAATCCATTTCCTTGACACGATTTACCTCCACCCTGTTATACCACAGAATACTTTTGCTGTTGGGAATTTTCAGGGATACTTCAGCCAGCGTGGGGCTCAACCTCATCAAAACGACCGTTCAACTCGCCTCCCAAACGCTTGCCCAGCAGTGCCATCAGTCCCGCCACCAGCCACGCACCGACCACCACGCTCAAGATGCCTGCCTGAAAACTGCTTGTGAGGCTCACTATCGTGCCCGGAATGAGCGAGCCACCGACGCCCCCTATCAGCACGGTCAGCCCGTTGTAGAGTCCCGTGCCCGCCCCCACCTGTCCCTGAGGGAGCATGCGCTGGAGAGTGGCGAACTCTTGGGCGTTGTACGCACTCTGGAAAAACACGCCCAGCGCAAACAGCATCACGACCAGCGTCGAGTTCTGCACCCACCCCGTCGCCAGCACCATCCACCCCGCGATGAACAGCCCCCCGCTCGCTAAGGCGATGCGCCTACCCGTGCGGTCGCCGAGAAACGCCCACAAGAAGACCCCCACAATCCCTGCCACGAACACCAGAAACAGGGGCAGGCTCAGCGCGCCGAACTCAATCCCCTTCGTGCGGTTCAGGTAGGTCGGGAGCCAGTTAAGCACGCCGAACACGCAAAAGGCGTTGAACGCTCCCGCTGTGATGTACAGCCAGAGCCATCCCTGCCGAGCGAACCTCACCTGCTGGGACGGCGGTGCAGGTTGCCAGCTGGGAGGACGGTCGTTGATGAACACCAACACCAACGGCAAAGCAATCGCCAGCCCTGCCAGACCCAACAAGGCAAACCCCAATCGCCACCCGAAACGCTCCACCACGGGGATAATCAGCCACGGGGCGAGTGCCAGTGCAATCAAGATGCCCGCCACATACACCGAGTTCGCCCGACCCCGCTCGTGTGGAGGGAACCATCGGCTCACCAGCGCACTGTTCATCGGCATATGCACGCTCTCGGCGACCCCCAACATCAGTCGGAGCGCAATCAGCCCCGCCAGCGAGCCACCCAGTGGATAAACCAAAATCGCGCAGACCGAGAAACCCAGCACCGACAGCACCAGACTGCGCTTGACCCCGAACCGTTCGGCAAACGGGCTGAGCGCAACCTGTGCCAGCCCGAAGGTGAGATAGAACGCCCCCAGCAAGAGATTGCCCCGCGCACCAATCTCACGGTCGCTCCACCCGAACTCCTGCGCAATCTGAGGGAGCGCAATCGCCAAGTTGTTGCGGTCGATGTAATGTACGAAGACCGTGACTGCCAAAACAATCGGGATAACCCAACGATTCACGGGCCCTCGATTCAATAAGCAGGGAGAACTCCCTACTATGGGGGGGCCCCCTGAATAAATGTCCACCGCTTGGTGTTCCCTCAGCAGGGCGTTCCTTTCAAACACTCCTCTTCCCAGCTAACCGTCCCAGTAGTTGCGGTTCTTCAGGTAGTACTGAATTAGCGGGAGAATGAACCCCACAATAAACATCACGACAATCGGTATCCACCAACCTTTAGTAGATTCGGTATAATGGAACACCATTTTCTTGTCACCCTCCCATGTGCTGTCCGTTCACGCACTCACTGAACCACATCGTTCTGACCACCTTCAAGCAGAGTGCCTGAATTATGGCACAACTGCGCAGAATTTTTGGTCTTTGGAAATTCACCAACCCGCCCCTGTTTTGACGCCCCTTCAGTAGCCCCGCACCCCCCTCTGTCATTCTGACACCCCCTTTCTGTCATTCTGAGCGAAGCGAAGAACCTCAAAGAAGCACCACCACAGACCCTTCGCTTCGCTCAGGGTGACAAGGCAGGAACTGTCATTCGGACACCCCTTTCCGTCATTCTGAGCGAAGCGAAGAATCTCTGAAAGGACAGGCACAGGGGGGGGCCCCCACACGACTCCTGTTATAAGACTCATCCCTGCGTACACCCTGTTGAGACCCTTCGCTGGCGCTCAGGGTGACAGGGTGGGCTTTTCGGATTAAGACGAAGTTCGCTGTTCGGGGCTACCGCCCGCTTCCAACAGTGGGCAGGCGTTGTAGCAACTGGACTCAACGAATGTCCGCTCATCAGGAGGTAGGGAGAGGAAGTTTGGAACCAGCTCTACACAATCGCAAGGTACAATCCACACAGGTGGTCAGGATGGCGAAACTGTTGCCTCAGACCGAGAAGATGAGCGCGGAGGCATTTGAGCAAGCCTACTTGGGCAAACGCGCCGAACTGGTGCGCGGGGAGGTACGCGAGTATATGCCTGCAGGTGGACGACACGGGGAGATTACTGCCAATATCGGCTACGAGATTGCTCAGCATGTACGACGGTTCAACCTCGGCAAGGTGTTCGCAGCAGAGACTGGCTTCGTCCTAAACACCCCAGAAGGTGAGAGCGTGCGCGCCCCCGATGTTGCGTTCGTCCGTAAAGAGCGTCTGCCAGAGCCTATGCCAGAGGGGTTTCTAAGGCTTGCGCCAGACTTGGTTGTGGAGGTTGCCTCACCCAACGACTCGTATCAAGACCTACGCCTCAAGATAGAGGACTGGCTTCAAGCGGGTGTCGCGTTGGTGTGGGTGGTAGACCCGAAGCGGCGGTGCATTGAGGTCTACACTTCAGATGGGTCGGTGCAGGTTCTAAGCGGTTCCGATGTGCTGACAGGGGCGCCTGTGTTGCCAGAGTTTCGTCTGACCGTCGCCTCGCTGTTTGAATAGGGTATACCTCACTCGGACTGCATCTGCAACAGCGCTTTCAGCACCTCCAGCGCCGACTCCAACAGATGTTTGCCCATTTTGTAGCGGATTTCGTCGGGTTGCGTATGGATGCCTCGGAACTGTTCCATCAAGCCCAACTGCCAGCGCGCCTTGAGTAGGCGGTCTGGACGGAACTTGATGAGCAGGACGCCATTCTCGTATTGAAGGCTCTCTGCGCCTGCTTGATGCGCCATGATACGGATTTCCATCGTGCGCAGGAGGTTCTTGAGGGGGAGGGGCAACTCGCCGTAGCGGTCGCGCAGCTCCCGAACCAACGACTTGAGCTCCTCGCGCGTGCGACTGCCAGCGATGCGCTTGTAGTAGCCCAAGCGTTGGGCGGTATCGGTGATATATTCGTTCGGGATGTAGGCGTTGACGGGCAGATTGGCAGGAGGGAGCTCCACCTCTATGGGCGATTCGAGCGACCAACTGGTCTCGCCCTTGCGCAGGTGGCGGATAGCATCACGGAGCATCGCCTGATAGAGTTCAAAGCCAACCGCGCGCATCGCCCCGTGCTGTTCCGTGCCAAGTAGGTTGCCTGCCCCGCGTATCTCCAAATCGCGCATCGCCAGAGCAAAGCCCGAGCCGAGATGAGAGAACTCTTTGAGCGCCTCAAGTCGTTCTTCCGCCTTCTCGCCGAGTTGCCCTGCCCTGAACAAGAAGTAGGCATACGCCTGTCGGTCGGAGCGCCCCACACGCCCCCGCAACTGGTAGAGCTGCCCCAACCCGAACCGCTCGGCGTTCTCCACAATCAGCGTGTTCACATTCGGCATGTCCAGCCCGTTCTCAATAATCGTGGTGCAGACGAGGATGTCGTAAGCACGCTGGTAGAAGTCCAACACAATCGCCTCCATTTGGCTAGGCGCCATCTGTCCGTGAGCGATGGCTGTTCGTGCGTGGGGCACCAGTTTTTTCAAACGCTCGGCGACATGCTCAATCCCCTGCACGTGGGGCACCACATAGAACACCTGTCCATCACGCTGGAGCTCGCGCAGTATCGCCTCGCGCACTGTCCAATCGGTGTAGGGCATCACGAAGGTTCGGATGGGCAGGCGTCCGGGCGGTGGGTCGGTGATAATGCTCATGTCGCGGATTTCGGTCAGCGCCATATACAGCGTGCGCGGGATGGGCGTGGCGCTCATAGAAAGCACATCCACCGTCCCGCGCAGTTTCTTGAAGCGCTCCTTCTGCATCACACCGAAGCGCTGTTCTTCGTCAATAATCACCAGCCCCAAGTTCTTGAACTGCACATCGCCCGAGAGCAGGCGGTGCGTGCCGATGACCATATCCACTGCGCCCGTCTTGAGACCGTGCAGGATGCGCTTCTGCTCGGCGGGCGGGATGAGACGGCTGAGCAGTTCCACCCGTGCCCCGAACGGCTCAAAGCGCTCCTTGAAGTTCTGCCAGTGCTGATAGGCAAGCACTGTAGTCGGGCACAACAGGGCGACTTGGCGGTCTGCCATAAGCACTTTGAACGCCGTGCGGATAGCGACCTCGGTCTTGCCGAAGCCGACATCGCCCACCAGAAGCCGATCCATCGGGTGGGGTGATTCCAAATCGCGTTTGGTCTCTTCAATCGCCTTGAGCTGTCCGGGCGTCTCTATGTAGGGGAACGCCGACTCCATCTCGGCTTGCCAAGGGGTATCGGCGCCGAGTTCAGGGCGGGTTGCCTTCTCGCGGAGGGCGTAGAGCTGGATGAGCTCCTCCGCGACCTCTTTCGCTTTTTTTCGGGCTTGGGCAACGGTCTTCGCCCAGCTGGAGCTGTTCAGCCGACGGATTTCGGGCGGTTTGTCGTCAGGGCCGAGGTACTTCTGAATGCGGTCGAGCTGGTCGGTGGGCACGAAGATTTTGTCGGGGTGGGCATACTCAATAAGCAGGTACTCGCGTGTAGCACCTTCACGCTCTAGCGTCGTCAGCCCCCTGAAGATACCGATGCCGTGATAGATATGCACCACATAGTCGCCCGGCTTGAGGTCCATGATGGAGGTGATGGGCACGCCTTCGTTGAACCGTCGGGGGGGCAGTCTCAGGCGTGAGCGTTCAAACAGTTCGGCGTCGGTGATGAGCGCGAACCGTTGAGCATCCCACACGAACCCGCCTCCGAGGTTGCCCCGAAAGAGGCGGATGGGGGATAGGCTTCCTGCTCCGAGTGGAGAGGTTTGAGACTGAACCTCACCCCCTTGCCCCCTCTCCGTAAACGGAGAGGGGGAGCCCATTTCACCCTCCCCCTGCGTTAGGGGGAGG
>CAKZQI010000193.1 GCA_937139515.1 uncultured Armatimonadota bacterium
ATGCACACTGACAAGGGTCCTCCTTGAGTTCAAGTTTCAGAAACATCCCTCACTTTTTAGATGCGGAGGGTAGCACTGAGGGTGTTTGAAAAATCAGTTGTTGCCCTCACCCCCGCCCTCTCTCCCGACGCTGTGGGAGAGGGGAGTAGCAGGTTCCCTCCCCCTGCATTAGGGGGAGGGATAGGGAGGGGGCAATAAAACCCCACCCTAAATGCTCCCCGACACCCTCAAAGCACGCTCTCGGCGGGGTGGTAATTGTAGCCGAACTGCTCGGCAATCGGTGCGAGCGTGACCTTGCCCTCCACCACATTCAGCCCCAAGCGCAGGGCAGGGTCTTGACGGCACGCCTCCTGCCAGCCCAGCTCCGCCAAGCGCAACACATACGGTGTCGTAATATTGGTGAGCGCATAGGTGGAAGTGCGCGCCACAGCACCAGGCATATTGCTCACTGCGTAGTGGATGACCCCATCCACCACATAGGTCGGCTCGCGGTGGGTCGTGGGGCGAATCGTCTCCGCTAAGCCCCCCTGATCGACCGACACATCGACCAGCACGGCGCCGTTCTTGATAGTGCTGAGCATTTCACGCTTGATGAGCACGGGCGTGCGCCCCCCTGTGACATAGATGGCGCCCACAATCAGGTCTGCCTGCTGAATCGCCTCCCGCAGGTTCGCTGGGTTCGAGTAGAGGGTATCCACATTCGCAGGCAGGATGTCCTCTAAGGCGCGCAATCGGTTCACATTCACATCCAAAATCACGACGGACGCCCCAAAGCCTGCGGCAATGCGCGCGGCGTTCGCCCCGACGACGCCCGCTCCAATCACCACTACAACGCCCGGACGCACGCCCGGCACGCCGGATAGAAGCACTCCACGCCCCCCCATCGGACGCTCCAGACACCACGCGCCCACCTGCACTGCCATCCGCCCCGCAATCTCGCTCATCGGGAGCAGGATGGGGTGTCCACCTTCGGGGGTCTGAATCGTCTCATAGGCGATACAGACGGCGCCACTTTGAACCATCGCGTGGGTCAACTCTTCACTTGCTGCAAAGTGGAAGAAGGTGAACACTGCCTGCTTGGGGCGGATGAATGGGTACTCTGAGCGCATCGGCTCCTTGACCTTCACAATCAACTCCGCTTGGGACCAGACATCGCACGCGTCGTCCACCAAAGTGGCGCCTGCCTTCTCGTACTCTTCGTCGGGAATGCCCGTGCCGTCGCCTGCGCCGCGTTCCACTAAAACCGTGTGCCCATGCTGGGTGAGAATCTCAACGCCTGAGGGCACCATCGCCACTCGGTACTCGTCGGGCTTAATCTCCTTCGGGACACCAATTACCATGACAGCGATATTGTACCTAAGGCAGGCGTTTTGAGGTAGAGTCTTAGGCTATGTTGACCGCGCAGAACCGCTTGGCGATTTTGATGCACGAAGGCATTCGTGGCAAGTTCGGTAAGACGGGGCTGGGTCTGCTACGCTACAGTTCCCACCCGATTGTCGCCGTCATTGACCGCGAATGCGCAGGACAATCGCTGAAGGGGCTGACTGGGATTGAGCGCGAAGTGCCGATTGTAGCGTCGGTGTTAGATGCAGTGCCCCACGAACCGGACACGCTGGTGATTGGCATTGCGCCCAGTGGGGGGCTGTTGGCATCGGACCTCTGGAGTGAGGTGCGCCAAGCGGTGATGGCGGGCTGGAACCTCGTGAACGGACTTCATCAACCGCTCGCCCACCACCCCGAACTGGAGCCCCTCCTGCACGGCTGTCAGTGGATTTGGGACATACGCAAAGAGCCGCCGAACCTCTCCATCGGCACAGGGGCGGCGCGCTCCCTGAACTGTTTGCGCGTGCTCACAGTCGGCACCGATATGGCGGTGGGCAAGATGACCGCCTCGCTGGAACTCCATCGGTCAGCCCTGCAAGCGGGGATGCGCTCCCGATTCTTGGCGACGGGGCAGACGGGCATCATGATTGCGGGCGAAGGCGTCGCACTGGACGCCGTTCGGGTGGACTATGCCAGCGGTGCGGTAGAAAAGTTCGTGATGGAGTTCGGACAGGACGCCGATGTCGTGTGGGTGGAGGGGCAAGGCGCTTTGTTCAACCCTGCCTCTACGGCGACCTTGCCGCTTCTGAGGGGCGCTCAGCCAACCCATCTCATTCTGGTTCATCGGGCAGGACAGACCTGTATTCGTACCTTCCCTGATGTGCCCATCCCTCCGCTCCCTGTGGTGATTGACCTGTACGAGCGGGTTGCTTCCGCTGGGGGGTCGTTCTATCCCTCCAAAGTTGCGGGGCTTGCGCTCAATACGGCTCACCTGAGCGAGCGAGAAGCTCAGGAGGCGATTGCGCAGACCGAAGCCGAAACAAAATTGCCCTGCACCGACCCAGTCAGATACGGTGCAGGGCGTCTATTAGAAGGGATCAGGACGATGGGTAGGAGTGAAGAAGTTTAGCCCAAGTGCTTGGCTATTTTCTGTTCGATGGCGCCTTTGGGGAGCGCGCCTACAATCTGCTCCACCACGCGCCCATCTTTGAACAATAAGAGCGTAGGAATGCTCATAATCCCGTATTGCATCGCCAAACCTTGCTCTTGGTCTACATCCACTTTGAACACTTTCAGTTTGCCTTCGTATTGGGTTGCCAGCTCTTCTACGATGGGCGCAATCAGTCGGCAGGGTCCGCACCAGACTGCCCAGAAATCCACCAAAACTGGCGTCGGCGAGTTCAAGACTTCCGATTGCCATTCGCTCTGTGTAATTGCCTTTGCCATAGTTGCCTCCTATAACAGCGAGAGTATACCTGATGGTTCCTGCTCCCACGCTGTGGGCGAGGGAGGGAGCCATTAGCGGTTCCCCACGCTTTCGGGGGGAACCTTACGGAGGGGGGCAAGCAACCCTCTCCATAGGGGCAAGGGGTGAGGGAAACCACTTGCCCGCCAAGCCAAACGGTAAACTTCTCCCACTATGAACGAACGCAAGTTGGCTGAGGTTCTGGAAGCCCTTCGTACCAAACACGACTTGCCCGCGCTGGGAGCATCGGTGATAAATCGGGGGCAAACCCTCACCGCCGTGACAGGGTTTCGGAAGGCAGGCGACCCCACCCGCGCCACTCTTAGGGATAAGTTTCACCTCGGTTCCTGCACGAAGACGATGACCGCCACAATGATTGCCTTGCAAGTAGAGCAGGGCAAACTGCGCTGGGCGACATCCCTCAGCGAAATATTCCCCGACATCGCTCTTCATTCGGACTGTAAAGCGATCACGATTGAGCAACTGCTTCGCCATCGGGCTGGCATGCCCTCGCCCGAGCGCAGTTATCCTGCAGGGGTCAACTGGTACAGTCTCAGCGGGTCGCCCCGCCAACAAAGACGCCAGTACCTCCAGGCGGTGCTCACCCGACAACCTGACTTCGTGCCAGGACAACGGGCGCAGTATTCCAACACAGGCTATGTGGTGCTGGGTGCGGTGTTAGAGCAACTCCACCAACAAGATTGGGAGCAGTTAGCACGCCGAATGCTGTTTGAGCCTCTGGGGATGCGCTCCGCTGGCTTCGGACCGATGGCAAGCGCCGGCAAGGTGAACCAGCCTTGGCAGCATCGGGTTGTGGACGGGCGGATGTCAACTATGGATTTCCAGAACTCGCCCCGCTTCGAACCTTGGCGCGGGCTGAAGCTTACCTCATTCGTCTGGGGATTGGGGAGCCTTCGATCGGGGAGACATAACCCCACTGTACCGAAGGCGACCCCCCAATCAACCTCAGGGAGCCAACGATTTGCATCCCCCAGTGTGGTTGAAGTGAAGGAGCGTTCTGACCGCACTCAGCAAGCACCAAGTCGGTACCCGAACAGGTACAATACTCTCGCTGTTCGGAGGTCGCTCTATGCCAAAGCCGAAGAATGTTGAACCGAATCTGGTGACTATTGAAATCAACGGCATTCCCCTCCAAGTGCCCGAAGGAGAACTGCTCGTGGAAGCGGCAAAGCGCTTGGACATAGACATCCCCATCTTTTGCTACCACAAGTACATGAAGCCCGTCGGAATGTGCCGAATGTGCCTTGTGGAGGTCGGCACCAAGATGCCCGACGGAACCGTGCGCAAGATGCCCAAACCCCAAGCCTCCTGCACACTCCCCTGTACGGAGGGGCTGGTCGTCTGGACTGAGACCGAGCAACTGGTCAAAGACCGCCGAGCTGTGCTGGAGTTCCTGCTCATCAATCACCCGCTGGACTGCCCGATTTGCGACCGTGGGGGTGAGTGCCCTCTGCAAAACAACACCCAGTTCTACGGTCCCTCCACCAGTCGGTACATTGAAATCAAGCGACACCTGCCCAAAGCGTTCCCGCTTTCAAAGTATGTGGCGCTGGACCTGGAGCGGTGCATTCAGTGTGGGCGTTGTGTGCGCTTCACCGAAGAGGTATCGGGCGATGCTCAGCTCGCATTCCTGTTCCGTGGTGCGCAGATGCAACCCCATACCTTCCAACTGACCGAGTTCACCAGTCGGTTCAGCGGGAATGTGATTGAAATCTGCCCCGTGGGGGCGCTGACCAGCCGCACCTACCGCTTCCGCGCCCGCCCGTGGGACATCGTGACGCAAAAGACTATCTGCTCGATGTGTCCCAATGGGTGCAACCTCTATCTGGACAGCCGTTCGGGCAAGATGGTGCGTATCAACGCCCGCGAGAACCCCGCCGTGAATGAGACCTGGACTTGCGACAAAGGCAAGTTTGAGCAGAGCTATATGCACGCGCCGAACCGCCTCACTCAGCCGATGGTACGGCGTGGCAAAGAGTGGGAGCCGATTCGCTGGAGCGATGCATACGAACTGCTCTTGAGCAAGGTTAGCGAGGCGCAAGGCGCCGTCGCAGGCATCGCGGGGCATCGGCTCAGCAATGAGGCGCTCTATATGTTCCAAAAGCTCCTGCGGGGGGCGTTCCAGACCAACCACATTGACCATCGCCTCACGCGCTACCAGGGCGACTTGCAGGCGCAGGTCTCGGCAAAGTTGGGCAAACCCGCCACCGCCAACGAGTACCGCGACTTAGAGGCGACCTCGCTGGTGTTTGTGTTCGGGAGCGACCTTGTGGAGGAACAGCCGATGGTCTTCCTGCGCACGCGTAAAGCCCATCGCCAGTATGGGGTGAATGCGATGGTGGCATCTCCCGTGCCCAACGCCGTGGAGGAGTTCGCCACCCACAGCCTGCGCTATCAGCCGGGCGGTGAGCTTGCCCTGATAAGAGGTCTGCTGAACTGTTTGCTGGACTTCTTGCCTGCCGAGCGGTTAGCAGAGTACCGCGAGGCGGAGTGGCTTCGCGCACTTGTGGCGGATGCTACCCCCACCGCCACGCAGGACGCCACAGGAGTGTCTGCCGACACCCTGCTCGCCGCCGCACGCCAGATTGCCGAATCGCCCAGTATGCTGATACTTGCGGGCGAGAAGGTCTGGAACCACCCGAACGCCAGCGAGGTGGTGGAGGCTCTGGTCACGCTGACCCAACTGACGGGCAATCACCTGCGCGAGGAGGGCGGGCTGAACCTGATGCCCCTCGGCACGAACGAGCAGGGCGCACGCGATATGGGCGTCTTGCCAAGCCATCTGCCGGGCTATCGCTCTGTGGCGGACGAGGACACACGCACGGCGTTCGAGTCGGCTTGGGGCGTCTCCTTGCCCACCACCGAAGGGCTGAGCACCGACGGCATCTATCAGGCGTGCTTGTCGGGCGAGGTGCGCCTGCTTTACCTTGCAGGGGCGAACCCCGTCGTAGACCACTACGACCCCACCCTCGCCGAGCGTGCTTTGCGTGCGACCGATTTCGTCGTGGTGCAGGATGTGCTGATGACCGAGAGCGCGCAGTACGCCGACCTGCTCCTGCCCGCCTGCCCCTTCACCGAGAGCGAAGGCACCTACACCAACTGGGAGCGACGCGTGCAACGGTTCTGGCGCGCTCATGAGCCGCTGGGCGAGAGCAAGCCCGATTGGGTCATCTTCGCAGACCTCTGGCTCAAGGCGCTGGGCAAAGTGCCGCCCTTCAACGCCCGCGAGGTGATGCAGGAAATCACACGCTTGGTGCCCCCCTACGCCAACTGCACCTATGACCAGCTGGGCGACCAGGGTGCCCGCGCCCTTTAGGCTTGCTCTCACCGATTGCCCCTCTCCCGACGCTGCGGGAGCGGGGAGTAGCCCCTTCGCTGACGCTCAGGGTGACAGGAGGAGGCTTTCGGGTTGACCTGAAGCTCACGGTTGGGGGGTACCGCCTGTGTCTAAAAGTAGGCGGGCGTTTTCAAAGGGAACTCAAAGAGCACCCTCTCGGCAGGTATACTCTGGTTCAGGAGGAGCATATCGATGGAGCGTCCTAATGCGGTTACTTTCAAGGGAAATCCCCTCACATTGGTTGGAAACGAGCTAAAGGTTGGAGACCCTGCACCCGATGCCACACTCATCACGCAAGACCTGCGCACGGTAAACCTAAAAGATTATATGGGTAAAGTTTTGCTGATTAGTGCAGTGCCCTCTATCGACACGGGCATCTGTAGCGCGCAGACGAAGAAGTTCAACGAAGAAGCAAGCCAACTGCCCGACTCGGTGCGGGTTGTTACGGTCAGTATGGATTTGCCGTTCGCCCAAGCGCGGTTTTGCGGGGCGGAACACATCGATAAAATAGAGGTGCTATCCGACCACCGTGAGGCGTCTTTTGCCCAAGCCTACGGCACGCTCGTCAAGGAGCTGCGCATCTCCAGCCGCGCCGTGTTCGTGGTAGACCCGCAAGGGGTCTTGCGCTATGTGGAGTATGTGCCCGAAATTGCCAGCCACCCTAGCTACGAGTCAGCACTGTCGGCAGTGCATGCCCTGCTTTGAGGTGAACGATGGACTGGCTTCCACTACCCCGTTCGGTCACGGTTCAATCAGAGCGCTATCCTTTCGCAGGCTGTCACGCCATCAAACATCCGCTAGGCTGGGAAGCCAGCGTGCGCCCCTTGCGCGAGTTGGGCGACTCGTTTGGTGGGTGGACCTGTTTCGTGGAGCGTGATGAGAGCCTCGCTGGGGACGCCTACCGCCTCACGGTGCAGAATGGGCGCATCGTCATCCAGTCGGGCACTCCGCGCGGGGCGTTCTACGCCTGCCAGACGGTTCTGAACGCTTGGGACGGCAAATCGCTCCCCCTGCTTGAGGTGCAGGATGAGCCGTTCCTCGCTTGGCGCGGGATTGTGGAGGGGTTCTACGGCAAGCCGTGGAAGCACTCGGCGCGCCTGAAAATGCTGGACTGGATGGGCAAGTACAAGATGAACCTCTACCTGTACGCTCCCAAAGATGACCCCTTCCACCGCGAACGCTGGCGCGACCCCTATCCCGAATCGGAGATGGAACGGCTCGTGGAGCTCATCCAACGGGCGAAACAGAACTTCATCGAGTTCGTGTTCTGCATCAGCCCCGGCTTGTCGATGGTCTATTCCGACCCTGCCGAGTTCGAGAGGCTGACCGCGAAGATTGAGGCGGTGCGCCAACACGGGGTACGCACTTTCGGGCTACTGGTAGACGATATTCCCGAAACGCTCCAGCACGAGGCGGACAAGCAGACCTATACCTCGCTGGCGCACGCTCACGCCGACCTTGCGAACCGCCTCCACACTTGGCTCAACGAGCGCGACCCCGACAGCTGGCTGATTGTGTGCCCCACTTTCTACCACAATCGGGGTGAACCGCCGTATGTACGAGAGCTCGGGGAGCGTACCCATCACGACATTTCTATTATGTGGACGGGCGCGAAGGTGGTCTCGCGGGAAATCACCTACGAAGACGCCGAGCTGTTCCGCTCGGCAATACGGCGTAAGCCCTTCGTGTGGGACAACTACCCCGTCAATGACTACGAGCCGAGCCGATTGCTCATGGGACCGATTACCCAACGCTCTGCCGAAGCGCTTCAGCATCTGGAGACGCTGGTTTCTAACCCGATGAACCAAGCCGAGGCGTCCAAGGTGGCGTTGGGCACCTATGCCGACCTGTTGTGGAACCCAACCGCCTATGACCCCCAACGCAGTTGGCATGCCTCTATTCGGCACTTGGTGGGCGAGGAAGCGGAAGAGGCGTTCGCCTATTTCTGCCAGCAAAACCTGTGGAGCCGACATTGGAGCGCGGAACCACCTCCCATCGCCCAAGCGATTGAGTTCTGGCAGACCACGGGCGAGGCAGAACCGTTGGAGCAGGAACTGCGCCGATTGGCACGCCTGCCCGCCACTCTGCGCCAAGTGCTTCACGACCGAGAGCTTCTGGAGGAGATTGAGCCGTGGCTCTGGCGATTGGAGAACATCAGCAAACTGGCGCTGGAGCTGTTGGAGCAGGTGCAGGAGGATGCGTTGAACCTGCGCCACATCGCCGAAGAAATAGAAGTAATCCGCAACGCCTCGGAAGCGGTGGTGTGCGACGGTTGGATTGAGCGCTGGATACGCGACACACTGGAAGAGGTTCGGGGCTAGTCACGGTTCCCCACGCTTGCGGGGGGAACCTGACGGCGGGGAGCAAAAAAAACCCTCCCCTGCCCCTGACAAGGGTACATTGTTTAGGTTCAACATCCTTACTCCCCACCTAATTTTCAAATCCCTCTTCCAACCCCAAAACCCCAACTGTCATTCGCAGTCCCCTCCCTGTCATTCCCAATCCCCTCCCTGTCATTCTGAGCGAAGCGAAGAATCTCGGCGAACGCCAAGCAACCCCTCCCGCACGCTCCGATTCCCCTTTGTCACCCTGAGCGGTAGCGAAGAGTCTCCTCACTTCGTTCGGAATGACAGGTGGGGGCGCAACGGTTCGTCGATGCATGCTTTGAAATGGGGTGGGTTCGGTGTGATTTTGTACTCAACGCCTGTATCCTTATCAGGGTGGCAGGGGGGAGAGGTTCTCAAGTTGCCCTCCTCCCCACAGGTATAATCTTTATGTTATGGCAAGCCCAGTCATACCGCTTACCTCGGTGCAGTTGCCGTTGGCGAAACCGCGTCGGCGCACCCGTGAAGTCAAAGTCGGCAATACTGGCATTGGCGGCAACAACCCCGTGCGCGTGCAATCCATGATTACCGCCGAGACGATGAATACCCCCGCCTCCGTGGAGCAGATTACCCAACTGTACGAGGCGGGCTGTGAAATCGTGCGCGTGACGGCGCCCAACCTGCGCGAGGCGCAAAACCTCGGCGAAATCCGCGCCGAACTCAAACGCCGAGGCTACGAACATATCCCCCTCGTCGCCGATGTCCACCATCAGGGGATGGACATCGCCCTGGAATGCACCAAACATGTGGACAAGGTGCGCATCAACCCCGGTTTGTTCGTGTTCCGCAAGCCCGACCCCAGCCGAACCGAGTACACCGAAAGCGAAATCCAACAAGAGTTAGAGGCGATCGAACAGGCGTTCCTGCCCGTGATACGCGCCTGCCGAGATCGGGGACTGGCGATGCGCATCGGCGTGAACCACGGCTCGCTCTCCGAGCGCATCAAAGTCATGTACGGCGACTCGCCCACAGGCATGGTCGAGTCGGCGATGGAGTACATTCGGATTTGCGAGGCGCACGGCTTCAAGAATCTCGTCATCTCGCTGAAGGCGAGCCGTGTGCCGGTCATGCTCTCGGCGAACCGCCTGATGGTGCAACGCATGGAACAGGAGGGCATGGACTATCCTCTCCACTTGGGCGTGACCGAGGCGGGCGACGGGATGTACGCCCGTATCAAAAGCGCCATCGGGATTGGCACACTGTTAGCCGAGGGCATCGGCGACACGATACGCGTCTCGTTGGCGGAAGACCCGGTCAACGAGATAGAGGTCTGCTACGACATCCTGCAAGCGCTGGGCTTGCGCAAAACGAAGGTGGAGTACATCGCCTGCCCCTCCTGCGGACGCACGAAGTTTGACCTCCCAACCGTGCTGAACCAGGTGCGTGAAGCGACCAAACATCTGGTGGGGCTGGACATCGCCGTGATGGGCTGTATCGTGAACGGTCCAGGCGAGATGGCAGATGCGGACTACGGTTATGTCGGGCGTAGTGGAGGCAAAATCGCCCTCTACCGCCAAGGGCAACTGGTCAAAAACGACATCCCCTCCGAAAAAGGCGTGGAGGAGCTGGTTGCCCTGCTGCAAGCCGATGGCGTCTGGCGCGACCCTGAATAGAAGCAGGAACGCCTGCACCTGTGGCGAATAGGGACGGTATGCGCATCGAGTCTTACTATCGTCCCCACCGCTCCAGCCCGAAAGTCCTGGAGATGGCGCCTTCCCTGCGTCAGCTGGGCGGAACCTTCTGGGTGTACCTCTACAACACCAAACGCCGCCCCGAAAACATCAGCGCGCTCAGCCTCAACAACCAGCCGCTGGAAGCGCTGTCCAACGGCAGAGGGGTCAACTGGTTCCGAGTGGAGCCAGAGCCGATCCCCGTCAACGGCTTGACCCTGCTGATTATCAACCTTCAGGCGAGCCTACTTCAACGGGCGCCCCTGCGCTTGGAGCTCATCTTATCAGGCAAAGAGCGCGTAGTGTATGAACTTATGCCCGAACCCTCGCCCCTGACTTTGGCATACGCCTTTTTGGAAGGGCGCACTTTAAAGGTGGTCGTGCGAAACGATGACCCAGAGCGTGCTTGGACGATAGAGCGTCTGAGGATCTCTGGGCGCACTCTTCGATTCCGCACGCCTCTCACTTTGCTGGAGCCGGGCGAGCTGACCTTCCTCACCGCCACTTTGCCGACGCAACCGCTTCCTTACCAGAGCCTGCCCCTGCAAGTGGACGCACGCGCCGAACGCCAGACCACCATGACAGGGGGGTTGGTGCGCCCTCTCGTGCGCCACTTTCCGCTGGGCGCATGGCGCACGCAAGTGTGGGAAGATAACGACGAGATGGAGCGCTGGCTCACACGCGGGTTTGATACCTTCGTGATGAGCGCCAGTAACGACCCCTCCGAGACCGAACGGCGCGCCTTTGAGCAGGCCTGCCCCCAGAAGGGTGTCAAAGCGTTGGTGTTTTCGGGCTTCCCGCGCCCTGCCACGCGGTTCATCGAGCGCCACAAGGAGAACCCCCACATCATTACCTATATGATAAAAGACGAGCCCGACTGGGCAGAGCCAGAGCAGTTTGATGGCTGGCACTTGCCCACTTTGTGCGAGCGGGTGGCGAAGGTGTTCCGCGACCGAGCGATTACACCTCCCGTGTACCTCAACTTGGCGCGCTCGCGACGGTTTGGCGAGTTCGCCACGATACCCGACATCGCCTGCTACGACGCCTACCGTGTGGGCGCACCGATGCCCGACCTCTCGCCCCATAAGTGGGGCAATCGGCTGGAGTTAGCAGGCACCTATACCGAAGACCTGCGCGCCAACTGCGAACCGCTGCCGTTTTGGGTGTGGGCACAAGGCGCGCACACTTGGGACGAGCGCGTGTGGGTGGATGGTCAGTTAGGGCGTGCCTGCCCCACCCCTGAAGAGATTCGCACCCAGCTCTGGTTCCAGTTGGGGCGCGGGGCGAAGGGCGTGCTGTGGTTCATCGGCTTTGATGAAGCAGCGTTCCGACGCTACTACACCCGAGCTGAAGACCTGCCCCAGTTCAAACACCTGCCCGAAGCCGAGCGCGCACGCTTGGTGGAACAGTTTGTGGCGCACGGGCGCGAAGCGTTTGAAGAGCAGGCGCGCCTCAATCGGTTCCTTCAGCCCCTACGCGAGCGCCTGCTGACGATGGATTGGCAACCGAACGGGGGGCGCGTGGTGTCTGCCACCAATCCCCAAAAGCTGGATGTGAGCGTGCTAGTGGGTGAGCGGGCGCTGGCGGTCTGGCTCACCAACTACGACTACGAGATGACACCCCAAGCCTATCGGTTCAAGGCGCAGAAGGCGATAGAGGTGTTGATCTTCCTGCCGCGTTGGCTGAACCCGAAGCGGGCTATCTTCCGTGCGCCGGGCGAAGAGCGCGAAATCCTCTTCACACGGCGCCGAGCGCGCGAGGTGGTGTTCACACTGGACGACCTACCCCAGCAAGTCGGCACGGTGTGGCTGGAGACGGTTGAGGGTGTTTGAAAAATGCTGGGAGCGCAGGCGTCTCGCCCGCTCGTGGCTTGGGCATCTTGCCCAAGAATGCTTACCGAGCCCACACCTGTTTTTCTTCACGGGCAGGATGCCCGTGCCACGGTTTTTTCAAACACCCTTGAGACGGTTTGACAAGTTATTTATCGGCGTAATACTCGCGCACGGCGGCACGCAGCTTGGTGATCGCTTGCTTTTCCAGTTGGCGTACCCGTTCCCGCGAGGGCATCGTGGTCGCATCGGGCGGAAGGTCGCTGACATCCAAGCCCAGCATCCGGTAGATTGCCCATCGCTCGCGCAGGGTCAGCACCGTTTCCATCAGGTCAAAGATTTCCGAGAGCCAGACGCGTTCAATCGCCACGGCTTCGGGGTCTGCCTCCTCAGGACTACTGATCAGTGCGCCCAACACAGTGCCGTGGTCTTCACTGGGTTTGTGTTCCAGTGAGAGGTTTGCCTGGGCATAGCGCGAAAGACGGTTCACCTTGCTCACGGGGATACCCAACTTGTGGGCAATCTCTTCGGAGGTCGGTTCCTTGCCGAGTTCGTTGCGCAGTTCGTTGCGCGTGCGCTCGATTTTGCGCAGGGTGTCCACAGCGTGGTTCGGCAAGCGAATCATATTGCTGTGGGAGTCGGCGGCGCGCCCTACGCTCTGGCGTACCCAGTGGATGGCGTAAGTACTGAAGCGCAAACCGCGACTCAGGTCAAAGTTCTGGATTGCCTTGATAAGCCCCAACGCACCCTCTTGAACAAGGTCTTCCAGGGGAAGTCCCGGTCGCACATAACGGCGTGCCACGCTAATCACAAGGCGGAGGTTGGACTCTACAAGCCGAGTCTGGGCGTCCTCATCGCCTGCTTTGGCGCGCTCGATGAGGTCTTGTTCTTCTTCCGAGGTCAGGAGCGGACGGCGCAAAATGTTGCCGAACATCGAGTCGATCACCGTGCCACTCAAACTCTGCTCTAAATCAGGCTCTATGTCTACCGAGCCGTTTACTGGATAATCCGCAGACCCTATGAAATCTCGCGATGATAGCATTCCCTTACCCCGCATCTCTTCTGCTGAAGATAAGAGTAGCAACTTTTGTGCCAAACGCCGTGTGGGTAAAGGAGATTGAAAATGGTGAAAGCAAGGGCGTCTCGCTTGCGCACACTCACTGCCCAGCCGTTAGATGTCCTTACCTCCGTGTGTGCCCTCTGATAGGGGTTGATTTCCTGAGTGAGGTATTACAGCAACCTGCCCACACTTTGGCAACTCCTTTGTCAGTCCCTGCGCCCTCCTGCTTTCATTCTGACGCTCCCCGCTGTCATTCTGATACCCCTACTGCATTCTGACACCTTCTTCTGTCATTCTGATAACCCCTGTTGTCATTCTGAGCGTAGCGAAGAATCTCAACGCCACCTGAGGGTGTTCGAAAAATCGTAGCACGGGCATCTTGCCCAAGACTGAAGTTTGGCTTTTTCAACACAAAAGCAGAGACGAAAACTTGACTTCGGCACGACCTTTCAGGT
>CAKZQI010000194.1 GCA_937139515.1 uncultured Armatimonadota bacterium
TTCGGGACGCCACGCGTGGGGCTGAGTGGTGGGGAGGAGACGCCACGCGATGGGGATCGCGGTCTGGTGGAGGACCATGCTGACCACCAGTACGGTATGCTGTTGGCGCAGGGGGGGGGCGTCCAGCGCAAGCCAGAGGCAGTCGGGTTGGCACCATCGCAGGACGGCTTGCAGGAGGGTTTGGAAGCAGGTGGGAGCGTCCCACGGGTGTTGGCGGAGGCGTTTGAGCCGTTGGCGTCAGGTGTTGGGAGCGATGCGGGTGGTGTGGGCGAGCCAGGTGCAGAGGGTAGTTTGGGCGCGGGTGTGGCAGGTGAGTAGTCCGAAGACGAGGGAGGCGAGGAGGTATTGTTGGTTCGGTGGCAGGTGCAGTAAGGCGTGTTGGAGGGTGTTGTGGATTTGGTATGCTGTAGGCGGTGTGTTTTGACCGCATTGTGGGCGTTTGTGGTTTTCATACTGAAAAAATGCCTCACAACGCGTTTTTTTGTACTTAACGCTTGTACCCTTGTCAGGGGTTAGGGAGGGGGTCTCTTGCGCCCTCTGCAGGGGGCACAGCTAAACCCGACACAACCCTCGTGAGAATCTCTCCCTAACCCCCACAGCGAAGCGCACTCACCACACGAGGCAGACCCGCCAAATCGAGGCGAATACTCACCTCGCCGTACCCAAGGTCGCCAAGCAAAGCCTGAACGCGTTCAGCAAGCGCAGGACTGACCTCAAACGCCAGAAGACCACTCGGCTTCAACACCTTGCACGCTGAAAGTGCAATCCGCCTGTAAGGACGCAGCGGGTTGCCAGAAGGGTCTACCAACGCGGAGCGGGGTTCCCAACGAGCGACTTCGGGTTCTAAAGTGGCGAGTTCGTCGGGCGACACATAAGGCGGGTTGCTCAGAATGGCGTCCACGCTCTCAGCACGCAACGGCTGGAGCCAATCGGAACGCCCCAGCAACGAGCGCGCCTCCAACCCGAGCCGACGACGATTGATGTGCGCCACCTGCAACGCCCGCCACGAGCGGTCAAGCCCTACTCCCCACCAATCGGGAGCATAATGCAAGCAGGCACACAAAATCGCGCCCGCCCCGACCCCTGCATCTACCAACACCCCCGACGGCTTGTTTGGTATCCATTTTAGGAAAGTGTCCACTAAGAGTTCGGTTTCAGGACGAGGCACGAGCACACCCCGCGCCACCGTGAACTCCAGACCATAGAACCAGCGCGTACGGGTGATGTAAGCCAACGGCTCGCGGGCACAGCGTCGCTTAGTCCAGCATGCCAATCGTTTCTGCTGGTGGGGCGAGAGGGGAAGCTCAGGATGCGCCATCAGGTAGGAGCGTTCTACACCCAGCACCTGAGCGACCAGCAGGAACGCCTCGCGCTCGGCGTCGGGGATGTCGGCAGAGCGAAGTAGGGCACAAACAGAGGCAATCGCCTCCCCAGCGCTGGCAGGATGGGAGCGATTCATCGCTAACAGTGTACCTATGCGCACTGCCCAATCCAAGATAGTTTCCCAAGAGGCGCTCGGCACGCTTGCCCAAGCCTGGCACAGCGAGAACAAACAGATTGTGCTGACGAACGGCTGTTTTGACCTCCTGCATGTGGGGCACCTGCGCTATTTGGAGCGGGCGCGTCAGATGGGCGACCTGCTGGTTGTGGGGGTCAATAGCGACGAGTCGGTACGCGCCCTCAAGGGAGCGGAGCGCCCCATTCTGCCTGAGGGAGCGCGTGCCGAGCTGGTGGCAGGGCTGGAGTGCGTGGACTATGTGGTGGTGTTCTCGGAACCGAACGCCGTGCGCCTTGTGGAAACCGTGCGCCCCCACTACTATGTGAAGGGAGGCGACTACACCGAAGCCGACCTGCCCGAAGCCGAGGTGGTCATCAAAGATGAGGGTTTCGTGGTGATACTCCCGCTGGAGGGGGGCTACTCCACCACTCAGATTATCCAGCGAATACGCCAGACCGAACGACGAACGGTTGAGGGAGGCTAACGAATACGCAGGGGAGCAGTGGAAACAGGCGGAAACTTGCCCCTATTGAGAACGAGAAACCCTTCGCGACCGCAACACGAACAGGCTCAGGAGCGCTCCCAAACTAAGCATGATTGCACACCCCAAGAACGGCACACGATGCGAGGGCATCACAAACTCGCCAATGGTGAAGCCCCCATGCTCGTAGAGCACTCCGCCGATGAGCGCGCCCAAGATACTGCCAATGCCCTGCGCCGCGCCCGAAGCGCCCAGCACCACACCCCGACGCTCCGGGTAGACCTCGCTGAGCTCCGCCATCCACGCCGAAAACGCCAACACGAAGCTGATCGCGCCCAGTCCTGCAGCCAGCACCACCCACAGCATCGGGGGCTTGGCAGGAAGCACTACGCTCCACATCACCAGCGCGCCCAAACTCAAGCCCAACTGCACGCCCCGAATGTGCCCGATACGGTCGGCAAACCGTCCCAATGGCAAACTCAGTCCTGCAATCAACAAGGCGGGCACGACCAGCCCCAAGCCGAACACCGTCTCACTAATCCCATACTCGTCCATCGCGAACAGCTTGACCAACAACATCACCAGCCCAATCCCGAAGAACACCAGAAAGCCCACGATGAGGTGTCCCGGCACAATCTTCACGGCGTCCAGAAACGCCCCGAACGAGAATGTGGGCGCAGGCTCGGAGTTGCCGTTCGGGTCGGGAGTACGCCCATCGCGAGGGTAATAGCGCCAAGCAATTACCACCGCCGTTGCAAACAGCGCTGCCACCAGGTAGAACGAGGCTTGGCGCGAGCCTGAGAGGTCGTTGGCTAAGCCCCCTGCCAGCGGTCCCAGCGCCACACCGCCCATATAGGTCATATTCAAGAAACTCATCGCCCACGACCGACGCTCTTTGGGAACGGTATCGCCAATCGCTGCGTAGGCGGAGGGCCACAGCATCGCTGCGCCCAGCCCGTCCAACGCGCGCAATCCCAGAAACCACAGGGGGTGATGTACAAAAAGGGTGGCTACGGCAGTGAAGACCGTAATCAGCGGTCCCAGCACAATCAGCCGACGGCGTCCGATACGGTCGCTGAGCATCCCCATCGGGGCGCGAAAGAGCGCTTCGGTCAGCAGAAAGACCGAGCCGACCGCAGTGACGGTCGCCTCACCCAGCCCCATCTCCTCACGGAGGTAGACGGGCATCGCCGATATGTTGAGCGTCACATAGCCCAGCTCGGCGAAGCCCGCCATGATTACAATCGCCCAGAACGCTGATGAGACCTTCACAAATCAGAGGCTCGTGTCTATCACTACCTCACGCCCCGTCTCGGACGACTCGTAGATAGCGTCCATAATGGCGTTGAGGTAGAAGCCATGCTCGCCGGGCACGGGCGACGGCTTGTTATTTTGGATAGCATCGATGAAATGCTCCACTTCGGCGTGGTATGAGTTCACATTCGGGATGTTGGCGGGTTCAACATTATAGAGGGTGCGGTTATGTTCAGTGAAGATGCGCACCGACGGGCTACCAATCGGGTTGGCGAACACGCCGCCCTTATCGCCCAGTATCAGCGTATTGAACTCGTCCTCGCCGATGTTAGCGCAGAAGCTGGACTCTAAGGTGACGGTGGCGCCGTTTTCCAGCCGAATCAACCCCACCGCGAAGTCCTCGACGGTGAAACGGGTGTGGTCCCACTGCCCCATCAGCCCCACGACATCGGGTCGGTGTCCGAACTTTGCATAGGTCGCCCCAAACGCCGAGACGGGCTTCGGGTAGCCCATCAGCCACAGGGTAGCGTCCAGAATATGCACGCCGATGTCAATCAGCGGTCCGCCCCCTTGCTTCTCCTTATCGATAAAGACGCCCCAGCCGGGGATACCGCGTCGGCGCAGGGCGTGGGCACGGGCGTAGTAGATGTCGCCCAGATTGCCCTCCTCTTGGATATACTTGTGCAAGAACTGCCCAATCCCCGTGAAGCGCCACTGGAGCGCCACTTGGAGGATGCGGTTCGCACGGCGTGCGGACTGCACCATTTCGCGCGCTTCTTGGGCGTTGCGCGCTAAGGGCTTCTCACACAGCACATGCTTACCCGCCTCCAGCGCAGCAATCGTCGCCTCCTTGTGAAGGAAGTTGGGCGTGGCGACGCTGACCGCATGGATGTCGTCCCGCTTCAGCATCTCGCGGAAATCGGTGTAGACATGAGGCACATTGAACTTCTCTGCGGCGGCACGAGCGCTCTCCTCGTTGATGTCCGCCACCGCTACAATCTGAACTTGGTCAGACAGGCGTGCATAGGCAGGCATATGTTGTCCTTGTGCAATCCCGCCCGTTCCGATGATTCCTACTCCTATCTTACTCAATTCTGGGTCTCCTCCTTAAAGTCGGTGGTGTATGGTTTTTGCCGAGCAAAAGTATACCCGCCAGTCAGCTCCAGCGTTTCATCTCTGCCGACACGCGCCGTTGCACATCGCTCAGGGCTTGCTCAGGTGTCTTATTCCCGCTGATGATGAACTCCTGAGCAGTACTCAGCTCGTGCAGGTAGAGGGTCGCCACAGGGGTAATCGGGAAGAAGCGAGCGTTGGGGCTGTCCACGAAGTCCAAAAACTTGGCGTAGCCACGCTTCCACACCTCGTCGGGATTTTTGGCAGTGCGTAGGCGCGGGTCTTTCAGCACCTTCCGAATGTTGGGGATGCCGTGCATCGTCTCGGCAAACAGCAGTTGGGCAGATTCAGTTTGCATCCACACGAAGAACTCCCACGCCTCACGGGGATGGCGCGACTCGCGTGGGATGCAGAACATGTTCTGACCAATCCAGGTGGAGCGGGCGAGGTCGGGGCGGTTTGCAGGGTGCGGAAACGGCGCCACATCATACGGTACTCTGGGCGCGTAAATCTGGAACCAGTAGGGATTCCACTGCCCGTTGAACATCATCGCGATTTTGCCGAGGAAGAAGGGGTTGTTGGTGCCCTGCTCGTTGCCGAATCCTGCTGTGAACGCTTGGACGCGTTTGCCCCCGCCCATCGCCTCCACCAGCGCGTGCAGATATCGCCCTGCCTCTATGTTCGTGGGGTGGTCAGCGGTGACAGCACCCGTGCGGGGGTCTACCACCTGCCCTCCGAACACCACCATCAGCTCCCACAGTTCGGGGGGGCGGATGCCCAGCACGCGTATCTCACCCCAAGCGTCGCGCCGAGTGAGCCGTTTCGCATACTCCAGCATTTGCTCCACCGTGCGTGGGGGTTGGTCAGGGCGCAGACCTGCCCGACGAAACAGCTCGGGGTTCCAAAACAGCCCGCCCGCATCCAGCAGGAAGGGCATCGCGTACTGCCTGCCCTGATATCGCCCCTGTTGGAGCGACGCAGGAATGAAGTCCTCTTCTTTCAAGCCCGACACGCGGAACCACTCGTCCAGAGGTAGAAGAGCGTTGTTCGCAGCGAGCGGGGCAAGGTAACCTGGCTCACGCAGAGTGAAAAAGTCGGGGGGCGCGCCCGCCACAATCGCGCGGAGGGTCTTCGTGTCCTCCACCGCACCGAGATTGTGGACATAGAGCCGTTTCTGAGAGCGGTTGAAAACATCGACCACATTCTGGAAGACCTCTCCCTCGTCCCCGCTCCACATGCTCCACACGCGCAGATGGATGCGCCCACCAGAGGGTGTCTCGTTCCGCCCCGAACATCCGCTGAGCGTCGCCACCGCCAATCCTGTCAGCGGAAGAGGTAACCAGCGCATCAGCGCTATTCTACGACCTCGGGCAGGCGTTTCCTACCGAAACCACACGGGTGCCGACAGAGGCTCTGAAGAGATGCCCGGACCCGAGATGTAGGGGGCTATGTCCCCAAGGTCTTGATTGAAATGCCTGCGCTTGAGGATGCGTCCCCCGTCATCGACTCGGTTAGAGCCAACCGAGTAGAGTTGAAAGCCCTTGAGCGGGTCAACGCGGTACACGAACGGCTTGCCCGTGTAGGGGTCAATCACCATCTCGCCCAAGCCGAGTTCGTCCAGTGTGCGAGGATAGTTGCCTGTGCGGTGCTTGTGCAAGCGAACTGCACACAGCACGCCTAACAGACGCAAATGGGCAACATCCTCCGCCTCGCGATTAATCCAAGAGTTGTCCTTGAACCATATGTGCTCAGAGTTCAGCGGATGCTGAGGCAGGGGCAGGGCGCTCACATCGCGCTCCCAAAGAGGCTTGCGCAGCTCATTCAGTGGTTTTTCGGCTAAGGTTTGGAACTCTCGGTAAGCGGGTCGCAGGGATAGGCGCATGCGTAGAACAGTGAGAAAGGATTCGTCCTGAAGGTTAAAAACGGCTTTGAACTCACGCCACGTAGCTCGGTGTAAACGATAATAGTTGGCTTCGGCTAAGAGCCTCTCATGCTCAAAAGCCTTCATCAGGGGGATGCGGTTGGACTCGAACTGCTGAACGGCTTGCAGGACGGTCCGCAGGGACTGAGGGTGATGTACTTGGTGGGCGAGTAGAGGCGCCCGAGCCTGAGCGCGGATGGCAGTTCCAACCAAGTGATGGATTAGGGTTCCGTCTTGGCTAATCTGACTGGAGAATTGGAGCAGTCGGACGAAGCGCTGAACGGCTTGCTGTTCGCGCCCCTGCTGAAGTTCGTAGCGCATCAGCCATTCCTCCAGCCTGGCTAAGTCGCGGAACCACACAAGTTCTTCCATCGGGTATTTAGGATTATATTCAAAATTATATTCAAAAACAGCGATACAGGGTGTCTGAAGGTGGCGGGCGTACTCCTGAAGGAACACACCATACTTCTGGGTCAACTGTCGGTAGTCGCTTTCACTGAGAACTACTTCAACACCCGAAGGGGCGTTTAGGCGTTGCAAGACGATGTTCCGCATCACAGGGTCCCTTTTGTGAGACTTGACATATCTTCCTGCCACCTCTTTGAGCTGGTCGTAGGCGTTGTTGGGCGGATAAGAGCGCGTTGGTGGGGGCGTCCCAACTGGGCGCATAGAGAAGAAAAGGATTGCCCCAACTGCCACCAAGAACAGCCCTATCAAAACCTGAAGCACCCTACGACGCATAGTAGAATTATACTCCAACTAACCACGCAAAGGAAAGAGCGTTGAGAAATGGGAATGCAACTGGCATCTGCGTGGGGGACATCTTCAAGCGCTATTTGGAGAGGCGCCAAAATGAACCCTCTGGATGAAGCGGTGTTGGAAGTCTAAGATCTACTAACGAATTCAACAGGGGAAAACTCGATTCTTTGTGGTGCAGGAGGTACGAAACTGTGTTCACGAGCCGAAGTCCCCTTTGTCATTCTGAGCGAAGCGAAGAATCTCTGCTCTAAAAACTTGCTACGATAATTCGCTCAGCGCATAGGCAATTCTGCCCGCAAGGGAAGCGTTCGCCTCAAGCAGGGCTAAGTTGACTTTGAGGGTGCGCCCCTCACTCAAGGTGCCGAGGCGCTCCAAAAGCCACGGGGTTATCCCCGAACCTCTCACTCCCGCCTGCTCGCATTCGTGTAGGGCACGCTGGAGGAGCGCATCCATCTCGTCAGGGGGGATGGCGAACTCCTCAGGTGGGGGCTGAACCACCAACATCGCCCGCCCCATCGGCTGGTGCGCGCGCCACAAGTATAGTAACGCCTCCACACTGTCTACGGTGGCGTCCACGCGCAAGCCAGTGCGAGGGGTGTAGAAGCCAGGTAACTCGTCGGTGCCGAACCCGACAACCGGGATACCCCAACTCTCAAGCCATTCGCGGGTGTTGGGCAAGTCCAAAATCACTTTGGCGCCGGAGCAGACCACCAAGACAGGCGTTTGTGCCAGCGTAGGGAGGTCGGCACTCACATCGTTCAGCGCGCCCCGATGAATGCCCCCGATCCCGCCCGTCGCCATCACCGAAATGCCCGCCCGATGCGCCAGCCAGACCGTCGCCGAGACCGTGGTGCCCCCGGTCATCCCCATTGCGCTGGCAATACCCATATTGTGCAAGGCGATTTTGGCAGGAGCGGAATAGTCCGCCAACCAGTCCAGCTGTGCCTCGCTCAGTCCGACGATGGCGCGCCCCTCCAGATAGCCGATGATGACTGGCTCGCCCCTCGCCCGACGCACCGCTTCGCTCATCTGGCTGGCGCAGGTTCGGTTATGCGGTCGGGGCAGTCCGTGGGTCACGACTGCCGTCTCAAGCGCCACACGCGCCGAAAAGGGACTTTGCACCTTCACGATGGGGAATCATACCTAAGGCAGGAAAATCGGCACGGATGGGGTACAATCAGGGTGCGGAGGAACTATGATGATTCGTGTGGCGATAGGGTTTCTGATGCTGTTTGCGGTGGCGTGGGCACAAGCGCCCTTCACCATCGTGCGTCCCGTGGATGGCTCGCGCGTGCGCGAGGTGGTGCAAATCCGCGTCCCCATCCGAAGCGTGCCCGCCGGTGCCTTCATCGGGGTCTCCATCGATGGCAAGTTCGTGGAAGCGATTGCCCCTGCCTCGCTGGACACCGACCGAGAGCGCGGGCACTATGTGTACAAATGGGATACCAAAAAGCTCAATGTTCCTGACGGCGAGCATACGATTGAGTTGACCCTCTACAGTGGGGCGGAAGCAGGCTCGCGCATTTTGGCGCGTACCGCCGTGCGCGTGAATGTGGAGAACAGTATCCCTGCCCCAGAGAATGGGATTGCCCTGCGCTATCGCTGGACGCCAGGCAGAACCGTGCGCTACGATGTGAGCATTGTCCAGAAAGAGACCAACGAGGTGCAATACAGCGGGATTGCTCCCGAAGAGACCATCCTCGCAGACGCGAATTTCAAAGGTGACCTGACTATTATGGACCTTGAGCGGGGGCTGGCACTCATCTCGTGGACGATTGTACCGCCCGCCTTCCAGACTATTGGGGGGCAGTTGTCGGTGATTCAGGGCGATAACATGGCACCCGTTTATCAAGAGGTGGACGCCACAGGCAGAGTGCGCTATCAGATGTCGCGCTTGGGGGGTTCCCAGCAATATGAGGTGTTCTATGTCTGGACGGGCGATCCGCCTGCCTTTCCTACACGCCGTCTCAAGCCCGGCGACACTTGGAACGACTCCATTCGCCTGCTCAACCCGCTCCGCTCGGGCGGAACGGAAGATGTTGCCAGCATGTCTATTCCTGTACGCGCCCGTCTGGAGCGACTGGAATGGGAGCAGGGCTATAAGTGTGCCAAGATTGTCTACGAGATTGAGGTCACGCTTGATCGCACGCTGGACTTGGGCGCGGTTCGCTTAGAAAAGCCCAAAGTCAAGATTAACCAAGTGGTCTACTTCGCCTACGACATCGGTCAGGTGATTCGCCAGACACTCACCTTACAGTCCGAGACCACCCAGCGCCAGCAGATGGCAGGCAGTGGAATGGGCGGTTTCGGCGGTCAGCCGGGTTTCGGTGGACGCGGTGGCTTTGGTATGGGCGAAGATGAGGGTGAACTGCGGGGCGGCGGTGGACGCGGTGCCCGTGGCGGTCCTCGCGGGGGCGGAATGATAGGTCCTGGCATGCCCGGTGGAGCTGGCGCACCGCCCGGTTTCGGTCAGCCCGGTGGGCGAGGTCAGTTTGGCACAGGCGGTACAGGTTCCCAAGCGACCATCCAGCGCCTGATTACCACGGTAGACCTGCGCCTCAATCGGATTCTCTAATCGCTTATGACCAGCCCAGCAGGATTGGAACCGCCCGAGACGCGCTACGGAGACAACGAGCCGAAGGCGACCTTTATGGAGCATTTGGAAGAACTGCGCAAACGCATCTTCCGAGGGCTTATCTACATTATGCTGGGCTGGGTTGTAGGGTTCGCTATTCAACCGTATGTGTATCACTTTCTGGCGAACCCCATCCTCCGCACCATGCCCGAAGGGGCACGCTTCGTGTTTACCCACGCCACCGAGCCGTTCTTCCTGAAGTTCAAGCTCTCGCTCATTATCGGGTTGATTTTAACAGTGCCCCTGATTATGCGGGAAGTGTGGGGCTTTATCGCTCCCGGACTGACCCGTCAGGAGCGACGGTCACTTTTACTGATTGCCCCGTTCAGCACCCTACTCTTCTTCACAGGTGTGAGTTTGGGATACTACATCCTCCCGCAGGCATTTGGGTTCTTCCTGAGTTATCTCAACGACTACCCCGACGCCCAGCTGTTCCAGAACCCTGCGCAATACATCATGTTCGTGGTGAAGATGATGTTCGCCTTCGGGCTGGGGTTCCAGATGCCCGTGGTGTTGATGTTTCTGGCGCAGGTTGGCATAGCAACCCCTGAGAGCATGTGGCGCTACTGGCGCCATGCGATTGTGGGCATTGGGCTTCTCTCAGCGCTCTTGACACCCTCTGGGGATGCTTTCTCGATGCTGGCAATCGGTATCCCGATGGTGTTCCTGTATTTTGTCAGTATTGCGCTGGTGGCGCGTATCACGAAGAAGCGACGCAAACAACAGACGCTCCGCGTCGGACAAACCGAATCGTAAAGGAGCAACCGACCGATGGGAACTGCTTACACACCCGGATTGACCGTTAGTGCGAACACGGTGATACTCAAGACACGCCGTCTGCCCATCAAGGGCGAGGTGCTGGTGCAAGAGGGCGAGACGGTTCAGCCCGACACGGTGGTGGCGCGGGCGCTGTTGCCTGGCATCCTGCAGACCGTGCGCGTCGCCCAGCAACTGGGAATTGAACCGAAACAGGTGCGCTCGGTGTTGAAGGTCAAGGAGGGCGATTCGGTTGAAAAAGACCAGATGATAGCCGAAACGAAAGGCTTCTTGGGGCTATTTCGCGGAGTTGCCAAAGCGACCACCAAAGGCACGGTGGAGCTCATCTCGGAGGTGACGGGGCATGTGGGCATCCGCGAACTGCCCACCGCGATCGATGTGAACGCCTATGTGCAGGGCAAAGTGGTGCGGGTGCTACCCGGTGAAGGCGCCGTGATCGAGACGCAGGGTGCGCTCATTCAAGGTATCTTCGGTGTGGGCGGTGAACGGCGTGGAGCGCTCCAAGTCGTTGTGGACAACCCCAACGAGCCACTGACCGCTGACCGCATTTCGGGCATGGTTCAAGGCAAGATTCTGGTAGGTGGCTCAGAAGTGAAAGCGGACGCCCTTCGCAAAGCGAGCGACCTGGGCGCCGTTGGGATTGTGGCGGGCGGTATTCGCGACACCGACTTGATTGCTTACTTGGGGCGCGATATCGGCGTGGCGATTACAGGGTCGGAAGATATTCCCCTCACCTTGATTGTCACGGAGGGCTTTGGGGAGATTGCGATGGCGAACCGCACCTTCCGATTGCTCCAGAGTCTACAGGGTCAGATCGCCTCGATCAACGGGGCAACCCAAATCCGTGCGGGGGTCATCCGCCCTGAAATCATCGTGCCGTTGGAAGACCCCTCGCAACTGCCCGAGTCGCCGCCTCCGCTACAAGTTCAGATGCTGGATATCGGCACCTCGGTGCGTATCATCCGCGAACCGTACTTCGGGCGCATCGGGCAGGTGACGGAGTTGCCCCCAGAGTTGATGGAGATCGAATCAGGCACGCACGCGCGTGTCCTGCGGGCGCGATTGGACGACGGTACGGTGGCTGTTGTCCCGCGTGCCAATGTGGAAATCATCGCGGAGGGATAACCATGATAGGAACCGCAGAAGGTGAGGCAACAAAGGGCGCTGAGGCAACGCGCCCAGCACGCGTGCTATTGGTGGAAGATGACCCGGTGCTGAGTGAAACCCTGCAATACAATCTCCAACGCGAACGCTTTGATGTCGTCATCGCTGAGAACGCTGAAGACGCCCTGCAAGCCTTTAACCGCCACCAGCCCGACCTCGTTATCTTAGATGTGATGTTGCCCGCCCGCAGTGGGTTTGAGCTCTGTCGGATTATCCGTCAGCACAGCAGTGTGCCGATATTGTTCCTGACAGCGCGCACAGCGGAGGAAGACCGCGTGCGGGGCTTTGAGCTGGGTGCTGATGACTATATCGTCAAGCCCTTCAGCACGGCGGAACTGATTGCGCGCATCCGCTCCATCCTCAGGCGCGTGCAACCTGCTCCCCGCAACACGCTTCAATTCGGTGCGGTAAGCGTAGACCTCGCCGCCCACAAGGTCCATCGCGACGGCGAGGAAGTCCCGATGACCCCGAAGGAGTTCGCCCTGTTGGCGTTGTTAGCCACTCACCCAGGCAAGGTGTTCACACGCGACCAACTGCTGGACCATGTCTGGGGACTGGGCACCTATGTCAGTCCGCGCACGGTGGATGTGCATATCCGCTGGCTCCGTTCTAAATTGGAGTTGGATCCTCAAAACCCCCGCCACATTCTGACCGTACGAGGCAGTGGGTATCGTTTTGAGGAATGAGTTTCCGGTGGCTCTATTTTGCCCTGACTGCCAGTGCGGTGCTGTTTGCGCTGGCAGATGTGTTCGTGGCACAGCCGGGGCGAACCGTGCTCACCGCCTTCGGGCTGGGAGTGATTGTGTTCGCCCTCTACTTGGTGCGACGCAGTGAATATCGCTACTACCAAGCCCGAGAACAGGTCATCAACCTCACGGAAGAACACGAACGCACCCTGCTCCAGCTCAAGCGTTTGGAGCGTCAACAGCAGTTTCTTATGGAAGGGTTGCCGATACCGATTATCATCTGCGACCGCGAGGCAATCTTGCGCTACGCGAACCAGACCGCATTAGACTGGTTCGGGTTCCGCTCACTGACTGGGAAGTCGATTCTGGCACTCACCTTCAGCTACGACCTCTATGTGCTTTTTCTAACGGCGGTTCAGAGGCGCTCTCAAGTGGTCAGTGAGGTGAGCTTCAGTTTCCCCGTGGAACGCCACACCGTCGCCAGTATCTGGTTCTTGGGGGAGACCGACGAGGGCGAACGCTACGCGATTGCCCTGCTGGACAAGAGCGAGCTGGTGCGGTTGGAGCAGGTTCGGCGCGATTTCGTGGCGAATGTGTCGCACGAGTTCCGAACCCCGCTCGCCTCGATTCGCTCCTTAGCCGAGACGATTCTGCAGGACGAAGCGATGCCGCGTGCTACCCGTGAGCGGTTCCTGAACCTAATTATCCAAGAGACCGACCGCCTCACGCGGATTGCGAACGACCTCCTGCTCCTCTCGCGGGCGGAGTCGCTCCCCCCTCAGCGCGAGCAAGTGGACTTGAGCCTACTCATTCAGCGTGCGGTCGACCAAGTGCGTACAGAAGCCCAATCGCGGGGTGTGAGCTTGACCACCGAAATCCAGTCCGCCTTGCCCGTGGTGGCGAACCCCGACCAGATGATTCAGGTCATTCTCAATCTTTTGACGAACGCCATCCGCTACAACAAACCCGAAGGAACTATTGTTGTGCGCGCCTATATGCGTGAGCCGAATCTTGCGGTGATAGAAGTCAGCGATACGGGGATTGGCATTCCCAGCGAAGATTTGCCCCGCATCTTCGAGCGCTTCTACCGCGTGGACAAGACCCGCTCCCGCGACACGGGCGGAACAGGACTGGGCCTGGCGATTGTGAAACATATCGTCGAGTCGCACGGCGGGCGTGTGGAGGTGGAGAGCGAATATCGTGTGGGAAGCACTTTCCGAGTGCTACTGCCTCTGTACCTTACGGTGCTGAGCGAGACGCCAAAT
>CAKZQI010000195.1 GCA_937139515.1 uncultured Armatimonadota bacterium
TGACTGCGTAGGAGAACATCTCTGCGTTGCTGAAACTGCGCTCGTTCATCAGTACCGCCATCGGCATCTCTAAGGCGTTGCTAGGCCACGAGTAGGCTTCGCCATCGCGCGCCCGATAGAAGCCGTACTGGGTGCGCTCCAGCCAGTCGATGAGGGTGTCCGAGATATTGCCCCCGCCGTTGAAGCGCACATCGATAATCATCGCCTTCTTGCCCTGTGCGTACTCGTAGAACTCGCGGTCGAAGCGTGTGAGGTCGCCCCCACCCATTCCGCTAATGTGCACATAGCCTATCTGTCCTCCGCTCTTCTGTTCCACATAGCGACGCATGCGGTTGACGCGGTTTTGGTAGTGCAGTTCGCTCCATGCGCCCCCGCTGAGCGGTTGATAGCGCACGGTGCGTGCGCCCTCCTCCACCGGCGCCGAGTTAACTAGGAACTCAAAGGTGCGGTTGCCCTTGTCGTTGATGAGCTTCCAGAGGTTCTGGTCGGCTTGCACGGGTTCGCCGTTGATTTTGAGTACATACTCGCCGGGGCGGATGCGCGTTTGGGGGAAGGAAGCGGGCGAGCCTTCGGGCACACTGGCGACTTTGAGACCGCGCCCACGATGGCTGTAGTCGATCGTGAAGCCCAAGTGAGGCGTGCTGGGCGAACGCCCCCCGCTGGAGCGCGGAGAGACCTCCGAGTGGGACGCTTCCAACTCGCCCACCATCATTGAAAGCACGATTCCGAACTCTTCAGGCACGCCCACGCCTTGAAGCAGGGGGCGATAGCGTTCGCGGACTTTTGTCCAGTCGCGCCCGTGGAAGCCGGGGTCGTAGAACCCACGCTCATAGGCACGCCAGAACTGCACGAACGCCGCCTCGCGCAGGGCGTTGGAGTCGGCTTCGTACTCCGCACGGAACTCCACCTTATCCACGCGGTTGTTCGCCTGCAGGTTCATCACATAGAGCTCCCCGTAGCGCGCATAGAACAGCTTCTTCGTATCGGGTGCGACCCTCAAAGCGTAGTGCCCACCCCCACTGGTGAGCCGTTTTGACTCGTCGCCGTTGTAGCTCACCTGCCAAATGTCGCCCTCCGAGAGGAAGTAGATTTTGCCGTCGGAGGCGACGGTCAGGTCAGCTTGAGGCGCTTGACCCGAGTGGCGACGAATGCGCTGGTCGATACCCTCAAAATCTATCTTGACCTCCAGCGGTTCGCCTTCTTTGGGCTTTTCAAACTTGATGTCGGTGTCTTGGGTGCGTGCGGTCTCGCGCGTGAGCGGAACCACATACAGGGCACTGCCTTCACGGTTGCTGACGAAGAACAGGTACTTGCCATCGGGCGACCACGCAGGTAGCCCGTGAAAGGCGTTCAGGCGGGTGATGTTGACGGGTTCGCCTGAGCCGTCGGCAGGCAGTACCCAAAGGTTGCGGGCGCCTCGGTTCAAGCTCACACGCTGAACACACAGCCAGCGCATATCAGGCGACCAGGCGAAGTCTCCGCCACCGAGACCGTACCAGTGCGTGCCCGGCTCGTGGAGGACTTTCTTGACCTCGTTGGTCTCCAAGTTGAGCGTGAACAGCCCGCCGTCGCCTCCAGAGACCCAGAAGCCCAAGAACTTGCCATCGGGCGAGAGCTTAAGGCGCGTGACATCGGCGGGGCGGTCGTACAAGCGCGTGACCTCCAGCGTCTCCAAGTTCAGCGCATAGAGCTGTTGGTGGTAGTTGCGGTCGGAGGTGAAGTAGAGCGTCTTGCCGTCTTTGGACCAGACGAAGTCGGAGTCGTCGCCCACCCAGTCGGTGAGTCGTTTGGCAAACTCGGCGTTGCGCTTTTCGGGTGTGGATTTGGGCTTTTCCACATCGATAAGCCAGATGTCGCCCCGCACACGGAAGGCGAACTGCTTGCCGTCGGGCGAGGGTTCCGCCTCCTCCACCCCGCTGGTGAGGCTTTCGCGCTCACGGGTGTTGACCACATCGTCTTGCACGGCGGTGAAGGCGAGCCGTTGCGGTTCGCGCGCGCCCTGCCTGAGCAGATAGAGGTGCCCCTCGTACTCAAAAGCGATATCGCCTGTGTTGGAGGCGACGGTCGGATAGCGTACCGCACCGCCCGTGAACTGCGTCAGTTGACGTTTGCGCCCTTGCAGGTCTACCATCCACAGGTTGGGCGTGCGTCGGGCGTTGTCTTGGAACACGGGCAGTTTCTCGCCCAAGCGGGGCGAGTCGGGGGTCTTCTCACCAATCGTGACCGTGAGCAGGGTGCGTCCGTCGGGCATCCAGAGCGTCCAGAGGTGTTGGCGTTGGTCGTTGGTGAGGGCGCGCCGTTCGCCCGTGCGTAGGTTGTAGTGCCAAATCTGCATCGCGCCCGCCCCCATATAGCGCGGGCGCCACCAGGGGAAGCCGTTGCGCCCATAGATGAGGCTCTGCCCATCGGGTGCAATCTGGGGGCTGTTGAGGGGCTGATAGTCTTCTAACACGCGTCGGAAACGCCCCGTCGCCACCTCCAGCTCCACAACCGAGGGTTCGTCGGAGTCATACGGGGCGGAGTAGTACAGGAAGCGCCCGTCTCGGCTCCAGCTGCTGGCGATTTCGGGTTGGGCGTGGAAGGTGAGTTGGCGGGTGGCGCCCCCCTCAGCGGGCACCACGAACACATCCCAGTTGCCGTTGCGTATGCTCCCGAAAGCAATCCACTTGCCGTCGGGCGACCAGAGCGGGTTGGCATCGTAAGCCACATGGCGCGTCAGGGGCATCGCACGCCCTCCTTCGGCGGGCGCAACCCAAATATCACCGCGATACACAAACGCAATCCGTTTGCCATCGGGGCTGAGCGCAGGCACCCGCGCGCCCACAATCGGCTCCACCTGAGGCTCAGGCAACTGCGCGAAGACAACCGTTCCAATAAGCAACAGAGACAATAGACTGAATAACGCTCTGCAGTTCATACCCTATTGGATACCGCAGGCAGAGCGATGTTCCTACGGATTGCACTCCTGACCAAACTGAAACAGCACCGTCAATAGGTCGGCGTCGTCCACAAGCGCATCACGGTTCACATCGCCAGCGAGCGCATCGCCCGCTTGTCCGAACTGGAAGAGCACAGTCAACAGGTCGGCGTCGTCCACACAGCCGTCGGCGTTGGTGTCGCCGTAGCGTCGCACGAGCGCAATCGCCGTAATCTCGGTGGATGAGCGCCCGAAGATACCCATCACAGTGTTGCCCGCATGCACCACTCGCACGAAATGCGCCTCCGCCAGTTGCACCGGCTGACCAGTAGCCCAATCCACTGCCCATTCCAGCTTGAAGGGGTCGCCCCCTGCCGAAATGCCCTGAATACCAGGCGTGTAGGGGTCATCGGGCATCAGCGGATGCCCCTGATTAGTGATCGGGGTCACATCGGCGTACCCCACAATCGGTGGGCAGACGGGGATGTTGCCAAACCACTGGGACGGCAGCGGAAATCGGGGGATGCCGTTCGCATCGCGGGGGGCGGGGTTCAGCGGGAGCAGTAGGTACCACTCGGTTTGCTCGTCAGGCGTGCCCGAACCAGAGCGGTCTACACCGACTTCCACATAGCCTGGTTCCACGAAAGCTTGGCAAAGGTTGCCTCCAACATAAAACGGATTGCCGAACACAATCAAGTCGTAACCGTCGGGGTTGTGTGGGTCGACGCCAGCGGGCAGGTTCGCAATCGGTCGTGCGAAACCCACCTCCACATAGCCACCCCACCCGAACGAAAACAACTTGGAGTTATCGGGCGTGGTCGGAGTGAATCCCCTAGCGGGGTAGCCCAACACATTGCTTGGGTTCGTGTTGAACCCCGATACGCCATTCTGACCGCTCCAACCGAACAGCCGTGTTGCGAAGTCGTTGGGAGTGAAGTGCCCGATGTATTGCGCAAGCGCACCTGTGTGCCCAAGACACAGCAACAACAGTCCGAATGCCACTCTGTGGGTGAGTCGTCTCAGCATTTTCGTCTCTCGTAATCCAATTGGGTGCCGAAGGATACTCACACATGGATACGGCACGCGCGCCAAATAATTATGCACGAGTTATGGCTCCCTCCCCCTGCATTTGGGGGGAGGGTTGCTTGCTAAAGTCAAAACCGCACCTGTCGCACCCGATTCACGCTACCCTCTCTTTGCATCCCTTCTGTCATTCTGAGCGAAGCGAAGAATCTCGAAAGCCCAAAGCTCAGACCCTTCGCTAACGCTCAGGGTGACAAGGTGGGGATTGTCATTCTGCCCTCCTCTTTTGTCATTCTGAGCGAAGCGAAGAATCTCG
>CAKZQI010000196.1 GCA_937139515.1 uncultured Armatimonadota bacterium
CAGTCTATCAATTCCTCAGGTGAGAACCACAGGTTGAGTTCGTACTCCGCCGCTTCGGGGTCAGATGAGCCGTGGATGATGTTCTACTCGATGTCCAGCCCGAAGTCCCCACGAACGGTGCCCGGTGCCGCATTGATGGGGTTGGTGGCACCCATCATCTGGCGGGTCACCTCGATCGCGTTCGGACACTCCAAGACCATCACCACCACAGGTCCTGAAGTGATGAAGTTCACAACGCTCTCAAAAAAGGGCTTCTCGCGGTGGACCGCGTAGTGCTGTTCGGCTAACTCGCGGGTGGGGTGGAGCATTTTCAGTCCTACAATACGAATACCTCGTTTTTCAAAGCGGGAGATAATCTCGCCGACCAGTCCGCGTCGGACTCCGTCGGGCTTGACGAAAATCAGTGTTCGGTTCATCCTTTTATAGACCCTCCTGTATGGCGGGAATTATACCTGTGTCTTGTCAGAGGCTCAGGCGCATTCAGTGGGGCAGTAAGGGTGTGTGAAAAATCTGTGCTGAACTCACCCCCACCCCCCTGACTAAGGTTCATTTGTGGAGTGCAGTTTTCCAGAACGCCTGCCCACTTATGGGCGCAAGTAGGTACCCTGAGCCGTGAACTTCGCTTCAACCCAAACTCCCTACCCTGTCATCCTGAGCGTCAGCGAAGGGTCTCCACTTCGGGTTTCTTGAGATTCTTCGCTGCGCTCAGAATGACATTGAGGGTGAAGGAGCTAACGAAGGGGCGTCAAAGTCGGGGTGGGTTGGCATTACTTTTTTTTGAATGCACCCTTGTCAGCTCACCGCCCCCCGCGTATCTCGCGAATGGTGCGCAAATGCTCCTCGTAGGTGCGGGAGAAGCGGTGGTAGCCGTCCGCCTGAGCCACATAGAACAGGTAGTCGGTCTCGGCGGGTTCCAACACGGCGCGGATGCTCGCCATCCCCGGATTGGCAATCGGACCAGGGGGCAACCCGCGACGCAGATAGGTGTTATAGGGTGAGGGGTGGCGCAGGTCGCGGTACAGCACGCGGTCTTTCCAAACGCCCATCCCATAAAGCACCGTGGCGTCTATCTGCAGGGGCATCCCCTGCTTGAGGCGGTTGAAGATGACGGAGGCGACCTTCGGGCGCTCGTCGTCGTGGAGCACCTCCTTCTCTACCATCGAGGCAATCGTGAGCAGTTCGTGCAGGCTCAGACCCCGCGATTCCATCTGCGCCTTGTGCTTGAGGTACACCTCGCGGTAGGTGGTCTGGAGCATCATGCGAATCACTTGCTCCGCGCCTGTGCTTGGGGGCATCCGATAGGTGCTGGGGAACAGGTAGCCTTCTAACGAAAGGTTTTCGGGCAGGGGGATGCCGATATCGGCAAAGCGCTGGGGCTGTTCGCAGAGCCGAAGAAACTCTTCCGAATCGGCTATCTCCCGCTCCTGCAGGCGCTCTGCCATTCGTCGTATTGTCCAGCCTTCGGGGAAGGTCACCCAGTTGCGTGTGAAGCGTTCGTGGATGAGGATGTCGGCAATCTCAAACAGGCTCATGTCGGGGCTGAACTCGTAGTCGCCCTGCGCGATGGTGGTCTTGCCTTTGCGTTGGAGCCACCAGCGCAGGAGTTGGGGATTGCGTATCAGTTTGCGTTCGCTGAGGTGCTGGGCAATCGCTTCGGGCGTGCTGGCTTCGCGCAGGCGTATCAGTTTTGGCTCGAAGCGGGCACTGAGCGGGCGCGTCTCACGATAGAACCAGATTCCGAGCGCGCCCCCCGCTAATAGTAGGAGTAGCCCCAGCGCGCCCAGGGCCCAAAGCCAGCGTTGGCGCACTCTCTCACCGCCCTGCAAGCCCTGTGCGCTTGCGTGTCAGCAGGGTGTTCAGCGCGCGCAGAAGCCCCGTGAACAGCCCCACCGCCACGGTGGAGATGAGCCAGAAGATGGGGCTAAGGCTCTGCAAGCTCACATCGCGCCCCTGCACCACCCACGAGTAGAGCATCACGCCCAGCAGGGTGCCCACCAACCATGTGGCGAGGTACGCCCAGCGAGGTGGTTGGGCGCTATAGAGTCGGCTCAGGAGCGCCACCCCCATCCAGCCCGCAAGGAACGGCAGATAGACCCCCATCAGGTGGCTGAAGGAGGGTATCGTGTGGTGATGCGAGTAGACGCCCACCACTGCGAACGCCAGCACGCCCAGAGCGTCCAAGATAGCCGTGCGCAGTCTCATCAGAAGGGAGTATACCCGCCTGCTGGTGAGTAAGCCGGGTTCGGTTCGTGGGGGTCATCTATCTGGGACGTTCGCTTGCGCGAAGCCTCCAGCGGTCGACCCGGAGGGTCGGCGGAGCGCGTCATCCCCTCCCTATATGACCTTGCTCCCTGTGGGGTTTGCCCAGCCGAGCGCTTGCGCGCACGCTGGTGCGCTCTTACCGCACCGTTTCACCCTTGCCCGCGTGGGGCGGTCTGCGTTTCTGTGGCACTTTCCGTCGCCCTGTCGGGCGCCCAGGCGTTACCTGGCACAGCCTCCTATGGAGCCCGGACTTTCCTCCCCGCTCATCGCAGGGCGCCCCCCCAACCAGCAGGCGTGCTAAATTGTACCCGCTATCTCTTCAACAGCGAGCTGGGTGCGCTGGGCACACGCCGAGAACCAGTCGAGTCCTATCAGCAAGAACCACCATGCGGAGGGGCGCGCTTGGGTCTGCATCAGTCCCTCTGCGGTCAGCAGGGCATGGCGCACCTTCTGGATGCGCTCGCGCTCTGCCTCCAGCTCAATCGCCTGTGCCCGCTGGCGTAGGGCGCGCACCTCGTCGGTGCGTCCCAACTGCACCCGCTCCTGATTGAGCCGTCGTATGGCGTGCTTTAGCGTCTGGATTTGGGTTTGTATCTCGCGGGCGCGTTTCGGCTCTTGGAGCATCTGCTGGATGAGGGCGCGTCGCTGGGCGTGCAGTTGGTGCGCTTGACAGCGCAGCGCGACCGCGTGCTGACCCACGGCGCGCAGTGCCTCGTGGAGCGCCTCGTACTCATCCAGCAGGGACTGCCAGTGGCTTTCGCCCTGCTCAGTGAAGAAACGCATCAGGTCGCGGGGGCTTTGAAGGCTCGCCAGACGCTGGAGCAGGTCCGCCTGCGCCTGCACCACCGAGCGCCACGACCGCGCTAATTGCTGGGAATCGAGCGTGGGTGTCCCGAACGCCTCCGCCAAATGCTCAGGCAGTTCGATGAGGAACGACTTCGCCTCGTACAGCGCGTCCCAAGTGGGGTAGCGCACACGCACGATGGGGCTAATCGGCAGGTCGATGCCGCTCTCTATCAGGGCGCGATTCATGGCGTGCGTGCGCTGAGTGTAGGGCGAACCGCGCTCGCTGAACACGAACACAAACTCGTGCGCCAGCATCGTGACGAGCGTGATGGCTTTGCCCACCAGCGCGCAGTGGCGTCCCAGATGGCGCTCCACCACCTCAGCGAGGGACTGCACATCGTGAACAGGCTTAGGCAGGCGGAGGATGATAGGTTCAGGGGTCATCACCGTCAGGTAGCGGTCAGTGAGCAGGAGCGTGCCTCGCCCGCGCTGGGGCACCAGCAGGTCAAATGGCAGGGCGCCCTCCCCGAACTCGTCCAGCGTGTACACTTCGGTGCCTTCTACCGCACTGTTGTAAGCGCGCTCGCACAGCGCACGAGTCGCAGGGTTCAAAAAGGCATCTACCAGCCGAAATCGCAGTTTGGAGGCGGTGTCGGCGTTGAACTGCAGGAGTTCGGTGGTTCGTGTGAAGCCGACAAACTCAGGCACTTCGCCCACCAATCCCACCAGCATATCGCGATAGAGGTAGCGATAGAGGTCTGCCAAGTTGCCTTCGGGCAAGGCGTCGGCAATCTGGTCGATGCGTCTAAGCAAGCCTTCATAGCGTTCGCACGCCTGTTGGCGCAGGTGGGGGTCTGCGAGCCGTTGGCAGGTGGCGTGCATGCCCCACTCCAGCAGGGCATGGAGCGCGGGACGCACCGCAGAGAGCGACACCTCACACACAGGGCGCGGATGCTCCTCCAGCGAGACCAACCCGCGCCAGCCCCACGCTTCGGTTATCTGGTCGATAAAGCGCGTACGCCCTTCGGGATGGTGTTGCGCCACGCGTTCCAACTGGGCGCCTGCCGAGTGGAACTTGGCGCGTGTGGGGATGCACTCACTGCCGAACAGTTGAGAGATTTCGCCCGCAGCCGACCACAGGGCGCGCGTCGTGCCGTCGTTGTGGGGCACAAGTGCGAAGCCTTCCGCCACACACCAACTGCTGGGCAGGGTGCGCAGGGTCAGGCGTGCGAAGTAGTCGGTATCATGGATGCCGAAGTAGACGGGGCGGGGCGGGGTGCGCTCGCGCAGGGCGGTGAGCAGAACCGCCTTCATCGGCTCATCCCAAAACACCGTCTGCCCCAGCGCCAGCAGAGGCATGCTGGGCGCTCGACGGTCTAAAGCGTCCAAAAGCGCATGCGGTTCAACACAACAGTCATAGTTCGTATCCATAGCGAATGCCCACGGTTGTGCCCCAGAGGGCGAATCTGGGCGTATTGTACCTGAAGCGAACAAAAAAGCCCCCTACCGCGTGGGCAGGGGGCAGTATTCTCATCGTTGGAATAGTTACTCGGAAGAACCGAATCCGAACAGCACCGACAGCAGGTCGGCGTCATCGATGATGCCATCGCCGTTCACATCGCCGAAGATGACAGGTGCTGAAGCCGTGCTGGGGTTGCACACATCGGTGCTCCAGCCGCCTGCGGGGCGAGTGAAGGTCACTGCCAGCCCGTTGTCCCATCGGCGAACGGTGATAGAGTCCAAAGTGACCGTACCTGATGTGAGTGTGGCATCGCTTGCGGGAAGGGTGAACTGACCGTTTTCATCGAGGTAGGTTGTGAAGCGCGTTGTGAAAGTGGAAGGTGTGCCCGATAGAGGAGTGAAAGTGGAGTTATATTCCACATCCACAAGATTGCGCCTGAGAGCGTCTTCCGCGCCGTCGTTGTCACCATCAAACTGGGCATTTGCAGGGTCTTTCGGTTGCGCACGGCTGTTGAGGGCACTGAGGTCCAGCTGCCCCACAAAGTTGTGGGTACCTAGCAGATTCAAGTAGAAGCTTCCCTGAACCGCAGTGGCAAATCCAAACCGCCCTGCGGGGGTTTTGCGTCGGAAATCACCGCGCGATGGAGTCATGTACACATTGCCCGGAGAGGAGTGGGCAATCAACACGCCACTGTTCGCAGGTAACCCGCTGATAGTGAACGAGATGTAAGTCGCTTTAGACACAACTACATCTGGCACCGAGGCAGTCAGAAGATAGATACCGCCGGTCGTGATGGTTCCATAGTTCAAGTCCCCTGAGTCCCAAATCAAATTACCGGTAGCGTTCAGGGAATCGGGAAATTGTGCTGTTGTAGCAACATTTCTCGAGCGAATTCCTGCTACTTGGGGGTCAGATTCGCTCCTAAAATCGGCAGAAGTGTCTTTTGGGCGTGAGTGGGGTCTACCGTGTGCCACTTGCCATCTTGATAGAGGATTTGTCCCTCCACCATCGTGAGCGCCACATCGTCCGAGCGGGCAATCAGCACCAGCGCGCTGTAGGGGTCGGGCATACTTGGGTAGGCGAGCCGTTGCGTGCGCACCGCAATCACATCGGCACGCTTGCCCACCTCCAACGAGCCGACTTGGTCAGCAACGCCGAACGCCTTCGCGCCCTCCAGCGTGAGCATTCCTACCCAGTCGCGCCAACTCGGTTGGGCAGAGTAGGTGCTGGCGCGTTGCATCAGCGCGCCCACACGTACCTCCTCCCACAGGTCTAAACTGCCTGCGCTGACCGCGCTGTCGGTGCCAAGCACGACGGGGATGCCCAGCCGTCGCATCGCATAGATGGGCGCGATGCCCGTGAGCAGGCGGGCGTTGGAGCGCGGGCAGTGTGCGACCATCGCCCCCGAACGGGCGATGTACTCCATCTCGCGTGGCTCCACCCGAACACAATGCACCAACTGCATCGCAGGCGACAACACGTCCGCCTGATGCAGGTACTCCACCGGGGGCACGCGCGGATGCAGATAGCGTATCTTGCGCTCTATGAACATCTCGGCGAACGAACCAGACCCCGAACGCGTCAGGGCAACCTCCTCCGACGACTCCGAAGCGTGCATACTCAGCGGGAGCGACCCTTCGCGGGCGAACTGCACCACCGCTTTCAGCAGGCTATCGCGCACGGTGTACACTGCGTGAGGCGAAACGCCAATACCCACCCGATGGCTCGCTTCATATTTTTGTAGGACACTCTGGAGCGTCTCCAGTTTCGCGTTGAGCGCGCGCAGAAGAGTGGCGTCGTCGGGTTCGGGTTCAATTCCGAACACCTCTTGGTAGGCGCGCCCACGCAAGCCCACGCGTGCCAGTGCCTCTGCGCTG
>CAKZQI010000197.1 GCA_937139515.1 uncultured Armatimonadota bacterium
AGGGTTCTTAGCATCCCCTGACCTCCCTTTCCTAAGGTTTTGGGCGAGAGAGGAACCTAGTCCGATGGCTGCCCACGCTTGTGTGGGGGAATCTCGCGGAGGGGAGTTAAAGACCTGACAAGGGTACATCGCTTGAGTTCAAAACCACACCAACCTGCCCCTACTTTGACGCCCTTTCGTTAGCCCCTGCGCCCTGTGTGTCATTCTGAGCGAAGCGAAGAATCTCGGTGCCACCCGAAGCAGAGACCCTTCGCTGACGCTCAGGGTGACAGGGTGGGCTTTTCAGGTTGAACTGAAGCTCGCTGTTGGGTGCTACCGCCTGCATCTAAAAGTGGTAGGTGTTTTGCAAAATGGAACTCAACCATTCTATCCTTTTCAGCACGCCAAACCTCCCACTGAGGTACCAGGGGGAGCTAAGCACTCTCCTCTCTCGCAGCGTCGTGAGAAGGACAGGGGGTGAGGGCGACAAGGACCTCAGCCCCCTGCAAAAATACGGGGCGTTAGCCGAATTATTAGGCAGTCATGACCAGTCCACAGAAGCCGGTTGATCAAGCCAGCGGTTTACGGGAAGCTGTCTCGCTCCATCGGCGTGTGCCTGTTTCTATTGCGGTGCCTGTCCTGCACGCTCACCTGCCTGCGTGTCAAGAAATGCGTCCACCTGTGCCAAAGTCAGGTTTGATTTGGCATTGGCGTATGGCATCCCGCCCCGCGGTGGGCTGGGACTTACAAGCTCGCTTGCATGTGGTGGGCACTCCAAACCAGTTCCACCCGATGGAACTCAATCAGTGGCGGATGCTCCACCGCGATTGGCATCTGATACTGGGCGGGCTGACGATGGTAGAGTATGCCGACTTGGTGTGGCTTTGGCTGACAGCGGGAGCGAACCGCCTCCAAGAACTCCGACAGATCCTGGAATGGCACTGCAGAAACTTCCCCGAAAAGCCGATAATTTTTGCAGGGTTAGGACCTGCCCCTCTCCAACGCCTCACGCTTTGGGCGCAATCCAGGTATCCTCTAAAGTGCTGGTCAGCCGAACAGATAGGACGGGAGACGCCATCGGCATCGCGAGCCTACTATCGGCTTTTGGACACATGCAGTGTTTCTGGTCAGGAACGAAATCTTAGACGAGGGAGGAATTATGAATAGTCAAGCGATTCGTGCGCTCTTTGTATCGGCTGAGGTCGCTCCCTTAGCCAAAGTGGGCGGGCTGGCGGATGTGGCAGGTGCCCTGCCCAAAGCCCTGAATGCGGAGGGGCATCAGGTACGGATTGCCATGCCCGCCTATCCGATGATTCTCAACGACACGCGCTACACCACCCAACGCCTCACGACCTTTGACCTTGCCCTTCGCGATGACTGGCACGAGACCGTGCAGGTGTACCAGTTAGACCTTCCCAGCGGGCTATGTGTTTATCTGTTCCAGCCTGGAGGATGGTTTGACGGGTGCGTGAGCTCAACGAGCCTCTACGCAGTAGACCCGCGCGGTTATGTAGCGTTCTGTCGTGCGGTGGTGGCGTGGTTAGAACGAAGCGATTGGGGTCCAGAGGTGGTGCACTGCAACGATTGGCACACGGCGCTTATCCCAGTCTATATGCGTCACGGGGCGCCCGACAGCGTGCGTGCCATCGCCACCGTGTTCACCATCCATAACCTCGCCTATCAAGGCGTGTTTGAACCCGAATTCTTCGGGCAACTGGGATTGCCCGATTACCTGTTTGATGTTGAGGGTCTGGAGTTCTACGGCAAGGTCAACCTGATGAAGGGTGCTTTACTTTACAGCGATTATATCAATACGGTTAGTCCGACCTATGCCCACGAGATTCAGACCCCCGAATATGGCGAGCGGTTGGAAGGTCTGCTTCGTCGGCTCTACAGTGAGGAGCGATTGCTCGGCATCCTCAACGGGATCGACTACGAGGAGTGGAACCCCGCCACCGACCCGCACCTTCCCGCGCCCTACACGGCAGACGACCTATCGGGCAAGGCGCATTGCAAAGCGGCGCTCCAGTCGGAATGTGGTTGGCAACCCGACCCGTCCAAAGCGGTGATTGGGTTGGTCTCTCGTCTAACCGACCAGAAGGGCTTGGACCTGATCAAGGCGATTGGGGCGAAAATCCTACAGTTGCCAGTGCAGTTGGTGCTGTTGGGCACAGGCGACCCGACCTACGAGCGCTACTTCCGTTCCCTTCACAAGCGCCACCGTGCCAAAGTGCATGCCACTATCGGCTTTGATAATGCGCTGGCTCACCGTATCTATGCGGGTTCTGACCTGTTTCTGATGCCTTCACGGTTTGAACCCTGCGGATTGGGGCAGATGATTAGCCTGCGGTATGGAACAATCCCGATAGTACGCCAGACGGGTGGCTTGGCAGATAGTATTCGCCCCTACGATGCGCAGAAGGGCACGGGCAACGGCTTCGTCTTCACGCCCTACAAGCCGAGCGCCCTGTACGAGGCGGTCGCCAGCGCCGTTTCGGCTTTTGAGGACGCTTCGGCGTGGAAGGCGTTCGTGCGCCGCGTGATACAGGAAGACTGGTCGTGGCGTCGTTCGGCGCAGGCTTATGTCGCCTTGTACACGCGTGCTATCCAAGCACGCACGCAGGGCTTTGCACCCGCTCGATAGGGAGGGATTCAGGCGGTGCCAGTCCCTCCTGGAGGCGTACGATGAGACCCGATGAACTGGACAGTCGTGCCCCGAATAACGGGTGGGTTAGGCTGTATGCTGGTGCTAGTGCTGGGGATTGCGACGGGCATCGATCCCCTGCTCTGCACGGTGCGCGGGCTGATTGGTGGAATGGTCGGTTGGATTGCGGGGGCGCTCTGGGCGTTTATGATGAGCCAGTTGATGCCCCCCGAACCGCCCACCCAAGAAGCGCCGAACCCCGCACCCCAAAGCGAAGCCGCCGAACCCCCTCAGGAGGAGACCGCCGAGGCGGAAGAGGAAGCGACTGCCGCCTAAAGACGCATCCTAACACACAAGGGAGGTCATCGTGGAGATTAACTTAATCCAAGAGGCGTGGAAACGGTTCAAAGTCTATGGCGACCAAGAGAGCCGTGAGTTTCTGATACGGCAATACGCTCACTTGGTCAAGCTGACCGTTGGGCGGATTGTGCCTTATCCACCCGCTGGGATGGAGTGGGAGGACCTGTACAGTTATGGCGTCATCGGGCTAATCCGTGCCGTGGACATGTACGACCCCACACGCAATGTGAAGTTTGAGACTTACGCTATCGCTTTGGTGCGCGGAGCCGTTTTGGAAGCGCTCCGCTCTGAGGACTGGGTGCCCCGCTCCGCACGCGATAAACTGCGTCAACTGGAGCGCGTGTGGGTGCGCCTGGAAACCGCTTTAGGACGCCCCCCGACCGATGAAGAGACCGCCGAAGCGCTGGGGGTCAGCCCGGATGAGTATCGCCAACTGCTCATCGATTACGCCCGCACCAATATGACCTCGCTGGAGGGTTGCCTTGTCAACGGTGACGAGGAGGACAGCACCGCTCTTTACGACCTGCTCGCCTCGTCGGAAGACCCCTTCGCTGAGCTGGAGGAGCGTGAGCAGGTACGCGCCCTCCAAGACGCCATCAACAGCCTCTCGGAACGCGAGCAGACCGTCATCCAGCTCTACTACTACGATGGGCTGACCTTCAAAGAGATCGGTCAGGTAATGGGCATCTCGGAGTCGCGGGTCTACCAACTCCATACGCGGGCGCTGGCGCGTATGCGCGAGCAGATGTGTGGGCACTCACACGAGGTAGGATAGTCGCTTTCGTTGCCGAACTATTGACGGCATGACCAGCGAGGAACGAGGGACGGGTCTCCCGCCCTTGCTGAATGTCGGATTTTATAACTTCGTGCTGACCGATAAAGTGGTGGCGCTGGTGCGCATCGACTCGGCGCCTATCAAGCGGTTGGTTCAGCAGTTGCGCCGTGAAGGGACACGGCTGATTGACGCCACACAAGGGCGTCGCACGCGATGCGTCGTGTTCCTCAGTAGTGGTCAGGTGGTGCTGTCGGCACTGACGCAAGAGACGCTGGCGAAACGGCTGAGCCGTCCTGAACTGCTTTTTGCTCCGGAACCAGCTGAAGAGGAGCAGGACTTGCAAGAAGACAACTCTGGGGTATAATTAGGCGCCCGCGCGGGCCTGTAGCTCAGCGGCAGAGCAGGCGGCTCATAACCGCTTGGTCGCAGGTTCGAATCCTGCCGGGCCCATTGGATGTGCCCTCGTAGCTCAGGGGCAGAGCGCGTCTTTGGTAAAGACGAGGTCACGGGTTCGATTCCCGTCGAGGGCTCCAGAATTCATTTATAAGATAAATACGGACAGAGCGAGGAGAAGAAGCAATGGCACGACAGAAGTTTGAGCGAACGAAACCACATGTCAACATCGGCACCATCGGGCACGTCGACCACGGCA
>CAKZQI010000198.1 GCA_937139515.1 uncultured Armatimonadota bacterium
CAAGCAAACGGCTTGCCGACCACACGCTTCGGCGCAATCCCTGTGACGGTCATCCAGCTGGTGGAGCTGACCATCGGGATATTGCGCACATACCAGTTCGTGTTAGACCAGCCTTCGCCGGGGAACTCCGGGTGTTGCCAGTAGGAGTGGGTGTCCACCACATCCATCGTCGCCATCAGGTTCGGGGTACTGCAAGCGACAATCGTGCCGAACACCACCCCACGAAAACGCAGGTCGTTCTTGATATAGCGATACATCTCCAGCCAGTAGGCGCGCTCGGTCTCCCAGAGGAAGCGTATCCAGTCGGCTTGCACCTCGCTGGGGTAGACACCCCACTCATCGCGTCGCATTAGGGGCACCGTTTTTTGAGCGAGCAGGTCGCCTTGAGGGAGCGCGAACAGAGTGCCCCCACGCCGGAGCGAGAGGTCGGCGAACCAGAACTCGCCCGTCTGAGTGCCTATCTCGGTGAAGCCGAAACGGGCGGTCGTGGTGTGCGTGGTCGCAAAGGTGAACTCAAACTCTTGCCATTCTGGGGTCAGTTGTAAAGTGCGTGATAGCCCGACGGGTTGCCAAGGCGCTTGTGCCATGCCCATCATGACCATCACACTTCGCGGTTGGTCGGCGCGAGCACGGAACCGCACGGTGTAAATCTGACCGCGCTCGACGGAAAAACCCTGCTGCCAAAACTGCACATGCCAACCTGCTGAACCCGGGCGCAGAATGCGTAGACGCACGGCGCCCTCGGGTTGCACGGACGCGTCGGCTTGAGCTGTGCCGTGTTGCTCTAAGTCCCATTCAGCAAGCCCTTGCTCAAACCGTCGGTCGCGTAATAGTTCGCGCCCCAGCGGTTCCGAGCGCTCGCGCCAGCGTTCGCGTAGGCGTTCGGTTCGGGCGTACTTGCGCTGGAGCCACTCGTTCCACTGGCGTTGGAGGTCGGCGCGAAACAGTTCGGGCAGGCGGTCCACCGTGCCCAGCATCCAGCCTTGAAGAAGCCCGTTCTCGTTGTTGATTTCCACCATCGCCAGCGCAGGGTCTTCAGCATATATGCGTCCTGTATAGGGATTGCGATGGGTGAGCAGTTGGCGAGCGAACTCTTTCTGGAGCGCAATCATCGGGCGGTAGAAGGTGCCCACCACATGCTGTTGCTTCACATCCTCCAACTGGGCAATCTCGGCGGGAAGCCCATCGCCTGGCTTGAACTGCCGATTGACTAAGAGGTTGAAGTTGCTGTAGACCCCACGCTTTTTCAGCTCGGCAAACAGGAAATCTAAGCTGTCCAGCGCTTCTGGATTGAGCTGGCGTGAGTCGGGGCGGTTGAGGTCGATCAGGCAGGGGTTGGACCACCAAGCGTCCATATGATGCCAGCGCACACAGTTGAAACCGACCCGTGCAATCCGTTCCGCCACTTTGGGCGCATCACTTTTGCGAAGGAAGTTCGCTCCCGCCGTGAAGTTGACGCCCCAGAAGCGGATTCGTCGGTTGCCGAGGTAGAGATGCCCATCCTTGCGGGCTTCTACATAGACATCGGCAGTAATCGGTTCCAGCCCCACCACCTTGCGCACATCGGCGACGCCTTCGCTGGCGCCGTCCCACCGAAACACCCAAGCAAAGCGTCCATTCACCATAGTAATCTTTTGATACGCTCCAACCAGCCAGAGTCCTGCCCCTTTTTGTCATTCTGAGCGAAGCACAGACCCTTCGCTTCGCTCAGGGTGACAGGGTGGGAGGATTGTCATTCTGACACCCCTCTTTTGTCATTCTGACACAAGGGGTACGCAGGCAAGCAAAGCGACTCTCTGGATGTACCCTCGTCAAAACAAGGAAGCCGAGGTTCTCACAGAGAATCATCGACTGAACGGTCATTTTTCTGCAGGAAGCCAAAACTTGAGGTATAATAGGCTCACGGAGGTCAACGATGATGACGAAAGGACTGACAATCGGCGCACTAAGCGCACTGATGCTGGCAGGCGTACATGCGCAACTTGCTCAAGAACTCGCTCGCGGTGGAAACTTCTCCTGGAAATTCAACGGCGGTAATTACGCGATATCCGGCGCCCTGAACACAAGTGGCACTGTCTCTGCAAGTAACCCCGTCGCTTTCTTCTTTCGAGACGCCAACAACGACGGCTTAGCCTTAGACATCACGCTGGATGTGGGACAACTGCTCCCCGACATCGGGTTGAGTGTGACGGTTGACCTGATTGCGACAGTAGTTTCCGACGATGGCACCACAGCAGTGATTGACTGGCGCGGACAGATCCAACCCAACCAGTGTATCCAAGTGACCCAACCTATTCAAACCACCATTCGTGTAACGAATGTGCAAGGCAAACTGCGCGGGCGCGTCACCCGCATCACCTGCGGAACCGACCCGCTCGGTCAACTCAGTCAGAATGTCCACCTCCGCATCGATGACGAAGGAGGCAACGCTTTCAACGAGCTGAGCTTGGAGGGCTACCTCTTCTGCCCACCCGAAAATAACCAGTTCTTGTTTGTCCGAGCCAGCATCTCCGACGCCGATTGGTTCGGCTACGGTGGTGGGTTGCCGATTACGATAGGCAATGTGAACGGCGACTGCACGATTGACGATGCCGACCTGCTTCAGGTGCTGTTCAACTTCGGCTCCAGCGACGCCAGCTCCGACACCAACGGCGACGGCACGGTGGACGACGCGGACCTGTTGACCGTGTTGTTCAACTTCGGTACAAGCGTGTGAAGTCAAACTCTCATCACCTCATCGGTTCTTATGCCCCCTCTCTCTACAGGGAGGGGGTTCGTTTTGGCAGGATGGGTAGGATGCCCAAGCTACGATTGGCTCATGGGCAAGATGCCCATGCCACGATTGAGGACGCCCGCGCTCTCAGTATTTTTCAAACACCCTCAGATATAATTGAAGCAGATGGTTCCAGAGCTCAAGGCGAAACTCAGTTCCCTACCCAAGCAACCGGGCTGTTATCTGTTCAAGGATGCGCAGGGCAAAGTGCTGTATGTCGGCAAAGCGGTCAACCTGCGCCAGCGGGTGCGCTCCTACTTCCAAAAGTCTGTCCATCACCCGCCCAAAGTGCAACGGCTCACCCGCGAAGCGACCGACTTGGAATGGATTGTCACCGACACCGAGCTGGAGGCACTGATTTTAGAGGCGAACCTCATCAAGAAGCACAAGCCCAAATACAATGTGCTGATGAAGGACGACAAGTCCTACCCGTACCTGTGCCTCACGCTGGGCGAGGAGTTCCCCCGCCTGCTGGTCACGCGCAAGGTGCGCAGGGACAGCTCGCGCTACTTCGGTCCGTTTGCGAACTCGTCGGCGGTCTGGTCCACCCATCAACTGCTCCATCGCACTTTCCCGCTCATCCCATGTGGCAAGTCGTGGTCGGGCGAGGCGGTTCAGCGCCCCTGCCTGTACTACCATCTGGGGCAGTGCCTTGCTCCTTGCGCAGGCTATGCCGACCCAACCGAATACCGCAAGATTGTTGAGCAGGTGGTGCAGTTTTTAGAAGGGCGTGGCGAAGACCTCCTCCGCAAACTGGAACAGGAGATGCACGAATCTGCCGAGCGATTGGAGTTTGAGCGCGCCCAATACCTGCGCGACCGCATCTTCGCCCTGAAAGCGGTGCTGGAGCGCCAAAAGGTGGTCAACCCCGAAGGCACAGACGAGGATGTCGTGGCGCTCGTGAAGGATGAGCGGGGTGCCTGCGTGCAGATGTTCTTCATTCGGGGTGGACGCTTGCTGGGACAGCGCCACTTCTTCCTCAGTGAGGGCGCCGAGGAGTCCCCCAACGGTATCATGAGCGAGTTTTTGAAGCAGTATTACCAAGACGCCGTAGAAGTGCCCCAGCGGATTCTGCTCCCCTACGAGGTCACGGAGGCCCAGATTATTGCACAGTGGCTCCGTCAAAAACGTGGGAGCAGTGTGGAGATACGCGTGCCCCATCGGGGCGAGGACGCCCAGCTCTTGGAAATGGCTTCCCACAACGCCGAGTTAGCGCTTCAGAGCCTGCGCCAAGAGCTGGCTCTGAGCGAGGCGCTCGCCGAGTCGGCACTGCTGGAACTGCAAGAGGTGCTGAACTTGCCCCATCCCCCTCATCGCATTGAGGCGTACGATATCTCCAACATTCAGGGCACAGCGCCTGTGGGCAGTATGGTGGTGTTTGAGGGCGGGATGCCCAAGAAGTCGGACTATCGGCGGTTCCGCATTCGCTGGCATCCCGAAAGCCCCGACGACTTCGCGATGATGAACGAGGTGCTCACCCGCCGATTGAAGGAGGCACTGAACGGGGACAAGAAATGGCGGCACTTGCCCGACCTTATCCTGATAGACGGAGGCAAAGGACAGCTCAACGCGGCGCTCAAGGCAATCCATGGGCTGGGCTTTGAAATCCCTGCGATTGGATTGGCGAAGCGCCACGAGCTGATTATCTTGCCCGACAGCCCCGACGAGCTGGAACTGCCTCGTGACAGTAAGGCGCTCCACCTGCTCCAGCGCATCCGCGATGAGGCGCACCGCTTCGCCGTGAGCTACCACCGCAAACTGCGCGACGAGCGCGCCCGACGCTCCCCGCTGGACGAAATCCCCGGTATCGGACCGCGACGACGCAAACTGCTCCTGAGGCTGTTCGGCTCTTTGGAGGGCATACGCTCCGCCAGCGTAGAAGAGCTAGCCTCGGTGCCCACGATGACACGCAAGCTGGCAGAACGCGTGTTGGATTACCTTCGGGACGAGTGAACTCGGCTCACTCGTCTATGGGTGAGAAGTAGATGACCGTCACCAAATCGTCTGGCGAGACAGGACGGTCGTAGATGCGCTCCAACAGGGCAATCACATCCTCTGTGGAGCGGAATTCGGGGTTCTCTCGCTCAATATCGCGTGGGCTGAGGTCCGAGATAGGTTTGACCTCCACGCGGTCTAAAATAGCGGTGAACAGTCGGCGTCGGCGCCCGAAGCGCGGCCCGACCGTCACCCAAACGATTTGTCCCGCACTGTATTTCCGTGACTTGTCGCCCAACCGTATCGTTGCGGTCTTGCGCAGGGTGCGCAGCATATCCTCGTAAAGTTCCGTGTAGAAGTTCAACGCAAACATTCCGGTCATCCCTCTTAATTATGCCACATCGGGAGTTCGCCCTTCACAGGGTATATCCTGCAAAGAAGCCCCAAAGCGCGTCGGGGACACACACGCTCTGGGGCTGTCGGAGGTGGAGATAGAAGCACAGAGAGGTCAGGTGCCTCGTTGAGCGTCTAAGCGGTTCAACCAGAACACCAGTCCCATCAATAGACTCGCCATCACGAGTGCAACCATGAGATGAGGCAAGCCTAAGACCTCGTGAAGGGTTACCTTGCCGAAGTCCATCGGTTTGATTAGGACCGGCTCTAAGGTGGGGTAGGCAAGGATGAAGGCAAACGAACCCAGCATGGCTCCCATCACAGCCAGTGCTCCATCGCGTATGCCTCCTCCTAACCCCACCAGAGCCGTGCCTGGGCAGTAGCCCGCGATGGACATTCCCACCCCGAAAATCAGCCCACCGACGATGATGCCCCCCACATAGAGGGGCTTGACCTTGAGGTGCGCGTAATCGGGGAAGAATGTCGCTAAAACCGCAGCGCCGACCATGCCGACCGCAATCGCAGTCAGCATCACTTTGAGCATCGTGAACTCACGCAGAGCCAGCCCACGCATCACAATCCCGCATCGGCTAAAGCCCGCCCGATGCAAAGCAAAGCCAAAGAGAACACCCGTCCCTAATCCCAGTATCATTTTTGTATCCATAGTTCTCACCTCCGCTTAGGCTTGGCTGCGCTTCGTCCCAATCCATACTGTGAGCAAACCTGCAGCGAACATAGAGGCTCCGAACAGGAACCCACTCAGCGCCAACTGCGCCAAGCCGCTGAGCATGTGCCCCGAAGTGCATCCGTTCGCCAATCGCGCGCCGAATAATATCAGAAAGCCTCCCACGAACGCACCAATCGCCCGTGCTGTGGAAGACTGGAACAGACTGGGCACATTCTCGCACGTCTCTCCACAGGACGAGCGCCGTTGCGTCACTCGCGAAAGGAATGCCCCCAGCACCATTCCGAGAATCAACATCGTCTCCCAGCCGATGCCGACGCCGATTTTCTGCAGGTAGGGGTGGGACTGCGCAAAACCGGGCACAATTTTATCCGCCAGATAGCCCACCAGTTGCGGATATGCGGTGGAAACGCCCAACGGTTGAACTGTTGCGATTGCAAAGATTTGAACCAGCCCAATCATGCCTCCCCAGGCCAGCCAGCTGGGTAGCCCTTTCTTGTGCGCCGTCGTGGTGGCGGTCTGGGTTGGCGCATTCAAGTTATCCGCTATCATACACTTTTGCCTCCGAGAGGGTTAGAGGCATTGCGCCGCCGAAAAGATTCACGCCTTGCTAACGCTTTCGCCCTGTCACTCTGAGTGAAGCGAAGGACTTGGCTCCCCTTACTCCCATCCACCCCCTGCCCCCAGCCCAAAGCATCATAGGTATACTCTGGCAGGGAGGTAGAATGCTCAAGAGCGTTCTTACGGAGGGGCAGGCTCCAGCGTGGCATACGCTTCAAACTGACGAAGTCGCTCGTGAATTAGCAACCACGCCAGAAGGGCTTGGGCTATCTGAAGCAAAACAACGGCTCGCTCAGTTCGGACCTAACACCCTTGAGGAAGAGAAACCCATCAGCATTTTCGGACTTATCCTCCATCAGTTCACCAGCCCCCTGATTTACATCCTACTCATCTCCGCTCTCATCACCTTCCTATTAGGAGACTACATCGACACCGGCGTGATTATGGCGGTGCTGTTGCTCAACGCCACCATCGGCTTCATTCAGGAGTTTCGTGCGGAGCGTTCCGTCCGTGCGTTGAAACAGCTGACCGCCCCCCATGCCCGCGTGATTCGGGAGGGGCGCGAATATGACATAGCCAGCCAAGACCTCGCGCCGGGCGATTTGGTGTTGGTGGAGTCGGGCGTGCGGGTGCCTGCCGATATTCGGCTTGTGAGCGCCACCGCCCTGCGCGTGGATGAGTCGCTCCTCACAGGCGAGTCGGTGCCCGTGATGAAGCAGGTGGCACCCGTGCCCGAAGCGACGCCTTTAGCCGACCGTGTGAATATGCTCTACACGGGGTCTATCGTGACTTCGGGGCGCGGGCGCGGGTATGTGGTGGCGACAGGCGCGCAGACCGAGCTGGGCAAAATCGCAGGTTCCATTCGCCAGCAGGTGGCGCCCGACACGCCCCTCCAACGGCGCATGCGCCAGTTCGCCAACATTGTCGGGATTGTGGTGGGGGTGAGCTGTGCCGTGATTTTCACCGCGGGCTTACTGCTGGGCTACTCCCCCGTAGAGATGTTCAAAGTGGCGGTCGGTGTGGCGGTCGCCGCAATTCCCGAAGGGCTACCGATTGTGCTGACGATTACCTTGGCGCTCAGCGTGAACCGGATGGCGCGACGAAACGCCCTTGTGCGACGCCTGCCTGCCGTAGAAACGCTGGGGTCTACCACTGTCATCGGCTCGGACAAGACGGGCACCCTCACCGAGAACCGCATGACCGTCCAAGAGTACTGGATTGGGGGCGAGGTGTTCCGACCCGATGAGCTGGATAAGCCCCTCTCGCCCGACGACGAGCATCCGTTCGTGCGGGCGCTTCTGACCTCGGTGCTGACCAACGAGGCGGATGTCCAAGAGACTCCAGACGGCTACGAGCTCCACGGCGACCCGACCGAAGCGGCGCTGTTGGTCGCAGCGCTACGGGCAGGAATCCATCACCGCACGGTGCGCGAACGCCATCCCGTCGTGGGCGAAATTCCCTTTGAACCCGAACTGCAGTACTCTGCCAGTGTGCGGGAGCGGGGCGACCAGCAGTGGGTATTTGTCAAAGGCGCGCCCGAACGACTCCTTTCCCTCTCCCACGCTTGGATAAGTCCTGAGGGCGAAGCCCCCTTGACCGACGAGGCGCGCCACCAGATTCATCAGCAGGCGCTGGCGATGGCAGAGCGCGGTTTGCGCGTGTTGGGGCTGGCGTATCGGCGTCTCCATCAACCGATTGACCCCCAGCGTGGGGTTCCTGAACCGTCTGAGCTGGTCTTCATCGGCTTAGTGGGGATGATGGACCCACCCCGAAAGGGCGTACCTGAGGCGATACGCGATTGCCATACGGCAGGCATTCGTGTGGTGATGATTACGGGCGACCACTCCGCAACGGCGCGTGCCATCGGCGCGCAACTGGGGATTGCGCCCGCCGACGCTCCTGTGCTAACGGGAGCCGATTTAGAGGCGATGGACGCTGAGACCCTGCGCGAGCAAGTGCGCTCGGTCAATGTGTTTGCGCGCGTCACTCCCGAACACAAACTGCGGGTTGTGCAAGCCCTGCAGGCAAATGGCGAAGTGGTGGCGGTCACTGGGGACGGGGTGAACGATGCGCCTGCCCTCAAAGCGGCGGATGTGGGGGTCGCAATGGGCAAAAGCGGAACCGATGTCGCCCGCGAAGCTGCCGATATTGTGCTGGCGGACGACAACTTCGTCAGCATCCGCAACGCTGTGGAGGAGGGGCGTGTGGCGTTTGACAATGTGCGCAACGCCACCTTTTTCCTGATTTCAACGGGCGCCGCCTCCATCCTCATTTTCTTCATCACACTGTTTGTGGGCGCACTCAGCCCGAGTATTGAGGCGACGCTCATCCCGCTTCTACCAGCGCAACTGTTATGGCTCAACCTCGTGACGAACGGCTTGCAGGATGTGGCGCTGGCATTTGAGCCGGGCGACCGCAGTGTGCTGTACCGCAAGCCACGCCCCCGAAACGAAGGGGTTATCTCGCGCCTGCTGTGGGAGCGGACGGTGCTGGTAGGCATTTGGATGTCGCTGATAGCGGTGTGGCTTTTCTTCTCCGAGCTGGAGAAAGGTATCACCCACGCCCAGACCGCTCTACTGACCACGCTTGTGCTTTTTCAGAACTTCCATGTGGGCAACAGTCGCTCCGAGTACCGCTCGGCGTTCCTGCTCAGCCCACTGCGCAACCCGTTCCTGCTTATCGCAGCGATTAGCGCCCTAAGCATTCACACCTTAGCGCTCTACCTTCCATTCACTCAGTTCATTTTGCGGGTTCAGCCTTTGCCTTTAGAGACCTGGATCCAAATCGTGCCGATGGCGCTGAGTGTTGTGGCGTTGGTGGAAATTCACAAGTGGATTCGGCATCCACAGTTAGCGAGAGGGTTGTGAGTTAGGACAAATTCATAGCCCTCGGCAAAGCCGTTCCTTGAGCCGAGTGTAGGCTAAGCGCGCCAAGGGCTTGAGGTTGACGATGTCCTCACGGTTGTAGCGCAGGAGGGTTTCCAACGCGCTGTTGAAGCCAGCCCGATAAGCTTGCCACAAGCGCACCGCTTCCCAGCCGTCCATCCCATCCAGGTCGGGGTCGCGCGCGATACCGAGCGTCTGCTCAATACGCTTCAAGCCCCCACGCAGACCCAGTCGCCGAAGGGTCGGGCACAGGTCCATATGCAGTTGGTCCAGTGCCAGCGAGGGGAACGCACGCCCCAGCATCGGCAGGTCAAAACTCAATCCGTTGAAGGTCACCAGCATCCCGAACTCCTGAATGAAGTCGGGGAACTCGTCCAAGTTCTCGCCTTGCACAAACTGGTGCACTTCGTGCCCATCGTAGACACCGATGACCGTGATGAGCGTGCCCCCGTCCGTTTCAATATCCAAGTAGGCGGTTCGGTGTCGGAACTCCTCATAGGCGCGCCAGTGTTCCGCCACACGCAGACGCCCTGCGAAATAGGCGTGGTCTTCGTCCAAGAACGCTTCTTGGGAGCTTCCCAACTCGTGGAGCAGTGCCGAACGATACGGCTCGTTTACCTGCCAGCGGCTTGGGTTCTGGAGGAAGGTCTCCCAGTCGGTGGCTCCCTGAAACCAGAGGTTGCGTTCCATCGCCTCGGTAACGCCTGGCACATGGATATAGGTTCGGGTCAGCACGGTATTCCAAGTATACCCCGTTAGTAGACAGGCTTTTAGACGCTCGCTTCCACCGCCTTGCCTGCCTGTCCCTGCTGATAATAGTTGCACAGATCGGTCAGAGGGCACTGGGCACAGCGTGGGTTGGGTGCTTTGCACACGGCGCGCCCGTGCTGGATCAGCGCCACATGGAACCGATAGACCAGCGGTTCAGGCACGAGGGCTTCCAGGGCATCATGCGCTTTCGCCTCCCCCAGCGAACGAGGAATCAGCCCCAATCGCCACGAGACGCGAAACACATGCGTGTCCACCGGGATCACGGGGCGCCCCAGCGAGAAGCACAGCACAATCGCCGTGCATTTCGGACCGATGCCCGGCAAGCTGAGCAAGAATCGGCGCGCCTCTTCGGTGGGGGTCTCCCCGAGCCAGTTCAGGTCGTAGGCGCGCCTCGCCTCGTAAATCGCCTTCAGTACCGCCTGAATGCGCGGTGCCTTCTGGTTCGCCAGCCCACCGGAACGAATAGCGTCCGCCACCTGCTCGGTCGGGGCGGAGACCACCGCCTCCCAGGTGGGGAACCGCTCACGCAGCAGGCGGTAGGCGCGAAACGAGTTGGCATCGGAAGTGTGTTGCGACAAAATGCAGTGGATGAGCTCCTCCAAAGGCTCCGTGCGGGGTTTCCATTCGGCGACGCCATACAGCGTTTCCAAGCGCGCCACGATTTCAGGAATCGGATGGTTCATGGCGACGCTATTATACTTAAGGTACAATCTCTCATCGTGCGAAGTGCGCTGGTAATTGGGTGGATAGCAGTTCTGATGGCTTGGGTTGGCGCGCAAACGACACCCAACCAGCCCGACTGGACTCGCCAGCCCGAAGTGATTGTGATGCTGTTCGTCCAGCCCGAAGGCAGATATGTCATGACCTGGACTTATAGCCGTCGGGTGCCTCACGACCGCGCACGCCAGCAGGTGGAAGCTTTTACCCAATGGACAGGGCGCACGATTGCCAACTTGGAAATCGGGGACGACAGCCTCAAGCGCAACGCCAAACCTGACGAGCTGATGACCGTTGTGAGCTTCGCTTCGGGGGGATTGGTCAACCTTGTGGAGGGTACGATTGACCTCAATCCGATTGTGCGCACCTTCCCAGAGGTCCAGACGCTCCAGGTCTATGTGGCGCTCCCGCGTGCGGTGGACTACAAAGGCTACTACACATTCTCCAATAGCCAGCTGGCGATGTGGACGGTCGCCGAGCCTCGGATGTGGCGCACGCTGGTTGTAGTAAACGACCCGAAAGCGCTGTTCTCGGAAATCCCGCTCAAACGCCCGCCCGACCCGCCTGCCCAAGTGGCAGAGGCTCCCAGCCAAACCAAGCGCCCGCTCGGATGGCTGATTGCTTTTTGGACCGTGTTGGCTTTGGCAGTCGGGGCAGGAATCTACTGGTTCACGACGAATCTGATACGGCGACAATCGGAGCGCGCTCCCGTCAAAAACGATACTGTCTGATGGAGGATACCGCGTATGCTGAACTACGAGTTGAACGACCTGCTCAAAAAAGCTTTTGAACTGCGTGCCTCGGATGTGTTTATTAAGGCAGGCGCCCGCCCTGTGATGCGCTTACACGGCAAAATCACCCCCTTTGAAGAGGTGTTGGAACCGCTCACGCCCAGCCAAGCCCGCGACCTATGCTTCACCCCCATGAGCCACGAACAGGTCGCCAAATTTGAGCATCGCCTTGCGTTGGATATGGCGTTCACGGTGGACGATGTGTGCCGAATCCGCGCTAATGTCTACCAACAGCGCCAAACCGTTGCAGGCGTGTTTCGTCTTATCCCACTCCAACACTACAAGTTAGATGAGCTGTGGCCCGAAGAGCCAGACATCCCACGCGTGCTGGCAGGGCTGACCCAATACCGACAGGGGCTGATTCTGGTGACGGGTCCGACTGGTTCGGGTAAGTCCACAACGCTCGCCGCAATGATTGACCTCATCAACCGCACTCGGCGCGGGCACATCGTCACGATTGAAGACCCGATTGAGTTCGTCCACCAAGACTTAGAGTGTATCGTGAGCCAGCGTGAGGTCGGGATTGATACCGAATCGTTCATCGATGCGATGCGCTCGGTCGTGCGTGAAAGCCCCGACATCATTCTCATCGGTGAGATGCGCGATGTGGAGACGATGCAAGCCTGTATGCAGGCAGCCGAGACAGGGCACTTGGTATTCTCCACCGTTCACACGCCCAGCGCCTACGAGACGATGGACCGTATTGTCAATATGTTCCCGCCCCAAGACAAGAAGCACATCCTCCAGCGCTTAGCGAACACCCTGCGGGGGATTATTGCCCAGAAGCTGGTGCCGCGCGCAGGGGGCAAGGGGCGTATCGCCGCTTTGGAGATTATGATTAACACGCCCACCGTTGAGAAGATGATTGAAGATGGACACATCGGCGAGATTTATCACGCCATCCGCGAAGGCGGACACTGGGGCATGATGACCATGAACCAGTGCTTGTTGAGGTATGTCCAGAAGCAGCTCATCACGCCCGATGAAGCGATGAACTATGCAGGCGTCCACTCCGAATTACGCCAGATGCTACGCCGAATGTAGCAGGAAGCCTGCCCACTGAGAACGAAACTAAAACAGGAGGCAAACCGATGCAAAAAGGTGTTGACCCAATAGGAATCGGAGTAATCGCCCTTGGCGTTGTGGTGCTGATTATCCTCGTGGTTCTCAGCAACAATATGATGCCCCAACCCTTAAGTCCCCCCTCCATGCCCGATCTGGCGGGTGTTCAACGCAAGATTGAAGACCCGATGTCCGCCGCAATGAGCGCACCCATGGGGATGGGACAGTCCACGATGGGAAGTATCGGCGGGCCTGGACCGATGGGTGGTCCTGGTGGAGGCATGGGACGCGGCGGACGCGGGGGCGAAATGGATGCAGAGTACTGAAAATTCACTCAAAATCCTCAGAACACAGGCAGAGAAGCTCCGTCCAATACATCAGCAAGGGTCGTCCTGCTCTCGACCAGAGAGCATCTCTGCCAAGGGCTCGGTATCGAGCCCTATTTTTTTCTGAGTGAGTACAGCCCCCATCAAGGGTACAATTCTTATGATGAGGCCACCACCAGAAGCGCGTCTTTCAGAACTGTTTTCGGGGGTGCTGGATACTGACGCGGACGGGACCGTCTCGGTAGGTGAAGTGTTGGATCGTGCGGGTGACCGAGGGTACGGGTTCCTGTTGGTGATTTTAGCCATTCCTGCGTTCATTCCGGTGCTCCCGCCAGGCACTTCGGGAGTGCTGGGATTGTTGATGAGCCTGATTGCGCTCCAGATGTTGTTCGGGCGTACCCAGCCGTGGGTTCCGTATCGGTGGCGTCAGCGACGGTTAGCCCCCAACACCGTTGACCGCCTCCAAACGCAGGGCGTGGCGCTTCTGCGCAAGTTAGAGCGCTTCACCTTCCCGCGCGGGCGGTGGCTGGTGCATAACGGGCTGTTCTTGCGGTGGAACGCTTTGGTGGTGATTTACATGGCGCTTATCCTGTCCTCACCGCTTCCCTTCCTCAACACGCTTCCTGCGTTTGGGGTGCTGTTGATTGGGGTAGGTCTCATCAACCACGATGGCTATCTGCTCATAGCGGGCAACCTCATCGCAGTTGTGTTGCTGTTCCTACTGGGAGGCAGTTTCCACCTGCTGATGAAGTCGTTTGAGGGGTTCCTCCGACTCTTCCAGTGAACTGAACCGATGAGCGAGAAACCAGAGGGAAAAGAGTCATCAGTTCGTCTTCAGAAGTGGCTGGCGCGGTGTGGGTACGGCTCACGGCGCGCCTGTGAGTCGCTCATCGCTCAGGGGCGGGTGCAGGTCAACGGCAAGACCGCCGAACTGGGCACGAGTATCTATCCCGAAATGGATACCGTGCTGGTTGATGGGCGTCCCGTTCGCCCCGCTCCTCAGGTGTTGTACCTGATGCTCCATAAGCCGCCGGGCTATGTGACGACGCGCCACGACCCCCATGCCGAGCGCACCGTGATGGAACTTCTGAAAGGCGTGCCTGTGCCCGTGTTCCCAGTGGGGCGCTTGGATGCCGATTCGGAGGGGCTTTTGTTGTTCACCAACGACGGCGAGTTAGCCAATCGGCTCCTGCATCCTCGGCACAAGGTCGCTAAGACCTACCATGTATGGGTGCAGGGCGTGCCCAGCGAGCAGGCTCTACGCCAGCTGCGTGAGGGGGTGGTGCTTGAAGAGGGGAAGACCGCTCCCGCCTCGGTGCGACTCCTACGGCAGGAAGGGCGTCAATCGGTTCTGGAAATCACCTTGCACGAGGGGCGCAAACGCCAAATCAAGCGCATGTGCCTTGCGGTGGGGCATCGGGTTCAGCGTCTGGTGCGCGTGCGTTTTGGTCCGTTGCGTTTACCGAAAGACCTACCTCTGGGCAAGTGGCGCTATCTCACGGAGGAGGAGGTACGCGCGCTCAAGAAAGCGGTCGGTGAGCAGGTAGAATGAGGATTATGGCGGATGCGCAAATTTCGCAGGAGCACATCAAGAGTCCCCTCCGTTTCCCAGGAGGGAAGTCAAGGGCACTGGAGCAGATTATTCCGCTCATTCCACATTTTTGCGAGTATCGTGAACCGATGGTGGGCGGAGGCTCAGTTTTCTTCCGTCTCAAGCAGATGTTCCCAGAACGCCGATACTGGATTAACGACATCAACTATGAGCTGTACTGTTTCTGGAAGATATGTCAGCAGAACAATTCGGCACTCATCGCAGAGGTCTCTCGCGTACACAAGACAGCCGAGGATGGGCGTGCTTTGTTCTATGAAATGCTGGAGCGCTACGGTATAGGAGACGAGTTCGAGCGCGCTGTGCGATTTTTCGTGCTGAACCGCATCTCATTCTCAGGCACGGTCGATTCAGGAGGCTATTCAGAGCAGGCTTTTCGTGGGCGATTCACGCCCTCTGCCATCCGAAACCTTGCGTTAGCGGATGCGATTCTCAAAGGAGTGGAAATCACTAATTTAGATTATGAAACACTGCTCCACGCTTCGGGAGAGGAGGTCTTCATCTTCTTAGACCCGCCCTACTACTCCGCCACTCAATCTCGGCTTTACGGACGGCGAGGCGAGCTCCATCTCCAATTTGACCACGAGCGCTTTGCGAAAGCGGTTCAGAACTGTACTCACAAGTGGCTCATAACCTACGACGATTGTCCTGAAGTCCGAAGGCGTTTTAGCGACTATTACATCGTGCAATGGGAACTTCAGTACGGTATGAACAACTACAAACAGCCGTTTGCCCGTGCGGGTAAGGAACTGTTTATTGCAAACTACGCCATCAGTCGGCTCTATCATCAACAGCTGACTTTGTTGTACGAGAAGCGGAGCCCCTATGTAGAGAGTCACGAGCAGATTCCACCCACCACTGACTGAGGAGACCCAACCTATGCCACGCACGCCTTCAAAGCCGATACCTACCGAACTGCAAACCCCTCCCCAGTGGCTTCGCTGGGCGCCCCTCGTAATCCTTGCGCTTCATTTGGGGTTGGCGGTGCTGTACAACTGGGCGACGCCGTTCGGCAACAACGGTTATGCGAACACCCCTGACGAGGGTGCCCACTTCCAATATGTGGAGTATGTCGCCAAAGAGTGGCGGTTGCCCGTGTTTGAAGGCTACGAAGGGGTCGGCTACGAGGCACACCAGCCCCCGCTTTACTACTTTCTCTCTGCGGTAGTGTATCACTTGACGGGTGGTTCGGGCAAGGGGGTGCGTTTGCTCTCCACGCTCTGCTCGCTGGGGGTGGTGGCGCTGGTCTACCTCACGATGCGACGACTGTTCCCCGAGCGTCCCCTGCTGGCGCTGGGAGCGATGGCGTTCACGGCGTTCCTGCCGATGCACATCGCTATCGGGAGCGCTGTTGGCAACGATGCGCTCACGAACTTGCTGTTCGCTGGTGCACTCTATCTGGTGGCGGTGTTGCTCGCTGAGCCACCCCAAATTCGTACGCTTCTCTTCTTGGGAGCAGTGGTGGGGTTAGCCCTCCTCACGAAGGCGACCGCGGTTCTGCTCTTCCCCATCTCGGTTGTTGCGCTGAGCCTGAGCGCCCTGCGAGGTTCGGCAGGTTGGTCGGGTGCCCTGCGCGCTTCGGGATTGGTTGTGGGGATTGCTCTGGCAATTGGGGGCTGGTGGTTTGTGCGGAACGCTCTGCTATACAACGACCCTCTGCTCCAGCGCACTTTCGTGGAGGTGTTCGCAGGCACGGCGCGCGCCCAAAACTTTCTGGAAGCAGGGATGAGTTTCGGCGAGTACTTGCGTCTGGTAGCCGATTGGACTTTCCGAAGCTTCTGGTTCGCTTATGGCACGCCCCGCACGGCGAATACGGGCTTGCCCAACTTCTTACCCAGCAGTGTGTATTTAGGGCTGTTAGGTTGGCAGATTTTGGTGTTGGTGGGTTTGGTGCTACGCTGGCGTGCAGGGTTCAGTCAAAGCCAGCGGGACTGGCTGTGGGTCAGCTTGTTGACTTTGGGGTTGGTAGCGTTGACTTTTGGGCTGTTTATTCGGGTGTTTTTCCAGGCTCAGGGACGCTACTTCTACCCTGCACTCCTGCCGATTGCCGTGTTCAACGCGCTGGGCTGGGAGGGTCTCATCCCACCCAAGTGGCACAGGACTGCATTTATCGGACTGATGCTGTTTTGGTTTGCGTTGGCGTTGGGCTGTTGGCGGTATTTGGGCTAAGGGGTGTAAAGGGGCAACGACCCCCCAAATCGTTAGGGAAGTTCTCTGGACGGCAGTGGAGCATTCGCCCCTGTTATCTCTCTCCCAACAACTCCTTGAGATTGAGCGAGAAGCCTTCCAGAGCGTGGGATTGGAAGGTCTCTCCTGCTTCAGCAACCGTGCGTAGCAGATAGCCCTCGGGCGTGTATTGATACTCGTAGACCGTCAGGGTCTCGCTGTCAATCAGCCAGTAGCAGGGGACTCCTGCAGAGTGGTAGGCACGCAGTTTGTGCCCCATATAGCGCGTGCGTGTGTTCGGGGAAATAACCTCCACCACAAGGTCGGGCACGCCACTGATCTTTCCAGAGGGGGTAAATAGCTCGGCTTCTCGCTCTGCGCGCACGAAGACGATATCGGGAATAAAACCTACCCCTGTCGGAAGCGACACATCCAGCTCCAGTTCTACGCTTCCGAGACATTTCTCTGTAGCCCAGCGGTCAAGGAGGCTGTATGTGCGTCCCACGATGCATTGATGGGTACGAGTGGGCGAAGCCATCGGCACCAATCTCCCGTGCTCATATTCGTGGCGTGGCTCCATTTCGGAGTCAAGCCACTCCTCAATCGTCCAAAACCCCTTCTCAGCGGTGGAGGTCATCGGAACTCACCCCCTTTGCGAGGGTTGGCTGAGTATACCCGCTAACGCTTGGTGTCTTTAGTGACGGTCAAGCATTTCGTTGGCGGCTCTGGGTCGTAAGTGATACTGTCTCGTGGCAGAAGCCAATTTCCCCTCTCTCCCCAGCATCTGGAAGGGGGTAGCTCCTTCGTGGCACAGGCATCCTGCCCGTGAAGGGTACCTTGGGCATCTTGCCCATGCCTGAAGTTTGGCTTTTTCAACACAAAAGCAGAGACTAAGACTGAGGGTGTTCGAAAAATCTGTATCGACCTCACCCCCAACCCCCTCTCCGTAAACGGAGAGGGGGCTTAGAGGCGCTGTGCTCCCCCC
>CAKZQI010000199.1 GCA_937139515.1 uncultured Armatimonadota bacterium
AGTTGCAATCTATCGGTGCTTTCAAGGCTGTGAGTGTCCCCAAACTCTGTCTTGTGATATCTGCTTTGCATTTGCAGGTACCAGTCTGCCGTTTGCGGGGGCAGGGAGTCAAACGGAGGGGTTTCGGGGTAGCAAGCTACCAAGAGCCTCCCCTGCCAGAGCCTCTGCCAGTGCTCACGGCTCCATCGGGCAGTCCACCATCCTAATAGGTAGTCTTTCAAGTCGGTAGCTCCCTGAATCTGCTCTAGTTGGGAGCCTATCTGCTTCAGTTGGCTCTCCCAGCCCGCTGGTTTGCGAGACTCTATCTCTTCGTACTGAGCCTTCAGCCTCTCATACTGGCGCAAGATATCCAGATAATCCCTTTGGGCGTACTTTTGACAGTAGCGTAGTCGTTCCTCAACATGCTTTATGTTTTCGGCGCGCGCCTCACGCAAATCGCGCTCTTGCTCGGCTCTTTGGGGCGAGCCTTTCAGGCGGTATCCCCCGTCTTGTGTAGAATCCCACTGCAGTTCCAACACTTCAGCGACCTGTTCCAGCACCTCCCCCATCGGACGCTCTTTCACAAACAGCGTGACCTTCTCTTGCTCGTAGTTCTTGTCCACCTCTAACTGCACGGTAGTCTGTTTTGCGACGGTGCGAAGCAACTCACGCAGCGGCAGGAACTTGGCGCGCAAAGTAATCGGCTTCTGAAGTTCGGGGTCGGAGCGCAGGGAAACCGCTTCTTGAGCGAACCCACTGAACAAACCCCCAACGAGCCACCCCAGCAGTATCAGACACCTCATAGCGAACCTCCTATTGGGGATTATTCGCAGGATAGCGAAGAATTCCTGCCGATTTCAGCAGGAGACAATTGCGGCTCACTCTTTGGGCACCTGAACCCCTTGTGCGTGGAGTGAGGCGAGCGCGATGAGCGCGCGTCGGCGCACCTGCTCGTCGGAGTTCTCGCGCGAAGCGCGCACCAACAGGCGCAGGGCGTCAGCATCGTTAGCGGATACCCCTACCAGTGCCTCCACCAGAGCCGTCCGAACGCCTGTGTCGGGGTCGTTGAACAGGAGCCGTTCTACCTCACGGCGCACTTCGGGCGCGCTCGTCCAGCGTTGACAAAGCGCCTGACCAATCTTGGCACGCACCGAAGGGGTAGGCTCAATCGATGCAAGCCTCATCAGCAATTGCGTGGTTTCAGGCGACACGAAAGGGCTCAGGGCGTCGGTAACCGCCTCGCGAATCGGCTCCGAACCGCGCCGTACCCAGCGTTCCAGCAACGGTAGGAAACGCGGGCGGCGCGTGTTTGCAATCGCACCAATCCAATACCGCCACTGCGTCTCGTCTCCTTGCGCCTCTGCCTGCTCCGCCTGCTGTTGCAGGTGGTCTAAGAAGGGGGACGTTGTGCTATCGGGGAGCGCCGAGACCCACGCCGAGAGGGTCAGCCCGATTGCTGAGCGTAGTTCGAGGTCGGTCTCCTCTTGGTAGTGGTTCCAGAGAGCAGAGAACTCGGTGGGTTTTACTTGGCTCAAGAGCGCCATTTGCCGAACCACGATGAGCTGAATCTCTTTGTTAGGGTTGTTGAGGAGGGTATGCAGCAACACCGCGCTGGCTTGTTCATCGGCACTGAGCGCGCCCAGCACCACCCAAACGCTGGGGGTTGGCATCGTTGCTTGTGCCAAATGCGCTTGGGCAAATCGGCGCGTCGGTTCAGGCTTGAGCACAAAAGCACCCTCCAAAGCCAACTGGAACGTGATGAGCTGGCTCTGTTCTGGGTTGGATAGCGAATCGAGGGCCTTGATCTCGCTGATAAGCTCCGAGATTGTGCGCTGACCGAGCAGACTGCGCGCGCGGGCGATGCGCTCCTCTTCAGGAGTCGGCAGAGAGACCACCGTACGCAGGCGTGCCTGAGCGCGCTGACGCTCTAACTGCGCACTCCACTGGCGCACTTGGTGGGGGTTCGCAGGGCGCTCTCGCACCAGGCGCATCTGAAGCCGATTGACCGACTCGCTGATGGTTTTGTCTTGAAACTTGGTGGCTTCGCGCAGGGTACCCGAAGCCGACAGGATGACGCCGTCGCGATTGCGCAATGTGTAGCGCAGTTCGCCTGAGAGGGTCTGGGTACGCCCCCCGCCCAATTCGGGGTTCGCAAAGCGCACGAAGCGTTTACGGTAGGTGGTCTCGGTACGCGTCTGACGCTCTATGCGGTACTCGCAGACCACATCGCCCGAAACATAGGGTTCTTGACTTGTCCACTGGTGGGGCTTGCCCGTTTTCGGGGGCACCCACTGCAAAAACCAGGTAGCGGAAGCGCGCAAGGCGTGGCGCTCCAGTGTGTCAGAGGCGGTTTGAAGGATTTCTACAACCCCATCGGGTCGCGCTCGGTAGTACCAGGAGCTGACTTGGGCGGCGAGCCGTCGCCACTCGTCCTGTGGCATAGCGCCCGTTATCTGCCAATTGCGCCACTCGGCGCGCCTCCAACCTGAAGGGGTGGGCAAGGCGACCAGCTGGAGGCGATAGCGTAGGGTGCTGTTGAGCGTCACCATCGTTGGGGGCGTGGTGCTTGCAGAGGGCGACGAGAGCGTTTCAAACGGATTCGCAGGATAGCGTGCCTCGCTCTGCAGAGACACTTCGTATTCATGCAAGGGTGATGGCTTCATCATCATCGGAAGTGGGGGCTATTCAGCAATTGCCCAGTAGCCCCCGCGAGTGATTAGGGAATCTGTCGGCTCCAGTTGACAAGCGTGCCGTTGTACGACCAACCGTTCCAGCTGAACAGGGTCGTAGAGGCTTCGGCACAGCGCCAGCCGAAGAGCCAGATGCAACCGCGTGCGAACCCTTGCAGGTTGCCACTCAGAGCCGAAAGGTTGGCATCCAGCCCAGCGTTGATTTGGTAGGCGAGCGAACCACTGAAGACCAGTTGACCGTTGGCGCGCCCTGTTAGGCTCCCGTTGAAGAAGTTCAAGTTGCCTCGCACGCCCACCTCGGCGCGAGCGATGCCCGCGTTGGCGCCAATCCACGCCGCCGCATAACCGCCCATACTACCGTAGGGGCTGACCGTCGCCTGTTGTTGGAACAGGTTGATATTCACCGACGCAGCGAGGTTCACCTGCCCCGATATACCTACCTGACCGTTGGCGCAGATATTAATGCCCAGCACGCTCACGCAAAACAGGGGAATGGTCGGGCTATTCCAGTTGACCTGTGCCAGCGGGAAGTCCCAACTGCGTTGGAAGCCCTGAAAGATGGAGGGCAGTTGCCCCGAGCCAGAGTTGCCCCACACTTGGCGCCCAAGCACTTGAACCCCAACTTGGTACGACCAGTTGGTGGCATCCGCCCCCGCGCTCACATTCGCCGTACCGCTGGCGCGGGCGACCTCCGCTTGATAGCTTGCCAAGCGTCCCCTCAGCACAGCGTTGCCGTTAACCGTCGCCGTGATGGGATTGCTCAAGCAGGCTTGCGCGGACACACCGGCGCCTACCTGAACCCCGAAGAGCGAGTTGCCAATCCAGTTGCTGTCCCACGAGTTGGCGTAGTTGTAGCAGCTCGCTATCCCAAAATCGCTTCCCTGACCGTACACTTCGCCATCTAGGGGGGCGTTCTCCTGAAGCCAGTTTAGATAGGCTTCGGAGTCGGCAAGCTCCTTCTCCAGAGTGGGCGAGTAGTATTCGAAATAGTTGTCGGTACGAAGGCTGTAGCCCTGCTCGTTGAGCCACTGCTCCATCGTGTTCAGGTGGCGGTAGAAGTCGCCCGCCCGCATCTTGACACCGTTGAACTCGATGATGTCGTCGGCGTTGACAGGTTTGCCCGTGGTCGGGTCGAGCATCTCAAACGGGGTGAACTTAATAGGGGGACGAGGACGCAGGGTCCAATCCTGAGGCACTGACCCCTCAGGCGACTGGAACTGTATCACGGGGAGAGCAGGTTTTGTGTCAGACGAAGTCACGGGTTGTTTCTGAGACCAAGCGAAAGTGGCAAACGCCGCCACTGCAACGGTCGCTGTGAGCCGAATAAGCGTATCCTTGCGCATCGTTAGCATCTCCTCCTTAGATGGAAATCTATCGGACCGAAGTCCGCCTACATTATAGCAAAACGGGGCGAATTTGTCAAGAGGGGACGAGGGATTTTTCTAAGAGAAATCGTATTCTCAGAACGATCCCTTGGTCAGCAACTGACTCGTCAGTCTACAAAAGCTTATGCTATACGAAAGCGTCGTGCAATCTCGTCCACCGCCTGACGCAGAGAGTGGAGGCGTTGCCAAAGCGCCTGCTCGTGAGAGTAGCCCAAACTGCGCGCCAGCATCCCAAAACGCTCGCCCTCAGGCAGGAGCTCCGAAGCAGGCTCAAACAGCAGCGCCAAGCGATTGCGCAGATGGTACTGCAACAGCCACGCTTCCGAAAGCACCTCATAATCGGGGCGGTCTAAGACGCCTTGACGCAGGAGCCAGTTTAACAGCTCCAGCGTGTTGGAAGAGGCGGGGTGCGAGTCGGGCGACGCAACCTGCAACACGAGCCACCCTGCAAGGAACTCAATCACTGCCAATCCGCCCTTGCCTAGCTTGAGATGGGTCTCCTGCTGAGAAGGGGGGATACGCTCCGTGAGGGTGCGCCGAACTAAGTGGCGTATCGCCTCGACTTCCTCTGCGGTCGGCGCGCCCCGATAGCGAAGGAGATTCCACCGCTCCAGAAACGCCTCAGCGAACGCACAGTCAGGATTCAACACGCTCACGCGCACGCTCGCCAAGCGCTCCCACGGCTCGGCATACTCGGCGTAGTATTGTAGCACCCCCTCCAGCGTGCGCACCAGCGCGCCCGCACCCCCCTCTGGGCGCAGGCGGGTGTCCACTTTGGGGAAGGCGCCTGTTTCGCTCATCTGCTGACACAGTTGGAGCATCTTTATGGCATATGCTTGTGCCGTAGGCAGGTGGCTCTCGTCGGCATACACGAAGGCGATGTCCCAGTCGCTGGTGTAGCCCACCTCGCCCGCCCCCAGACTACCAAAGCCGAGCAGGAGCAGGTTCACATCTTCTGGAGAGGCTATCTGCAGGCTGGCAGAGAGCAGTTCGCATGCGAGCGCACTCAGGTCTTCGGCGGTATGCTGGGGTTCGGTCTCCGCCCACAGGTCGCGTGCGCCGATGCGCAAGCGTTCGCGTCGGGCATAGGCGCGCAGGTTACTCACCCGTGTGCGCTCGGTTCGGCATCCTTCGAGTCGCTGTTGCAGCGCGCGGTGGTGTTGGGTGCGCGTCTTGGCGCCGTGTGCCGAAATCTCCTCGCCAAACAGCATATCTAGCAGTTCCAAGTTCGCCATCAGCATCTGCCACAGGGTGGGCGACTGTGCCAGCTCAGCAAGCCGATACAGCACCTGGTGGCTCCCCTCCAGCGTGCGAAAAAGCATCGCTCGGCTGGGCAGGGCGTCAGCGAGTTGCTCCAGCGCCAACAGCGCACGATCGGGCGAAAGCGTCTGAGCGCAGGTCTCAAGCAGTTCAGGCAGGATGCGCAACGCACTGCGACGCTCATCGGGGGTGGGTTCGCCATAGCGGTTGCCCACTACCCAGTTGCACAACACCTGATAGGCGCGCGCAGGCTCGCCAAATCCCATCGCGTGTAACTCAGCATCCCACACCTGTTCGCCCTCGTTTGTGCCTATCAGCTCCAGGGGCAGAGTGTTTGTAGAGAGGCTCTCGGTTGGAGCAGTGTTGAGCACGCGCTCTCGGAAGGCGCGCGCCACCGAGCGGTGGCGTTGGAGGTCTTCCTCAAACCTTTGAGGGTCGGCGTAGCCCATGCGCCGTGCGAACTTGGCACGCTCGCTCGGCTCACTGGCAAGGCTGTGGGTCTGATGACCATACAGCAGTTGCAGGCGGTGTTCCACCGTGCGCAAGAAACAGTAGGCTTCGCTCAGGGCGTGGGCGGTCTCAGGTTCGAGCAGGCGCGCTCGGCTCAGCTGGTTCAGCGCGTCCAGCGTGGAGGGCGTGCGCAGTCTGGGCAGGCGTCCTCCGCGCATCAGTTGGAGCGCCTGCACAGGGAACTCGATATCGCGTATCCCGCCCCAACCGTTCTTGATGTCGGTCTCCCATTCGCCTCGTGCGCGGGTCTGCGCTTCGGTGCGCACGCGTTGCTGAACCATCTCCTGAAAATCGTCCGCGCTCAGTTGGGGGCGGTAGACCCACGGGCGTAGGCGCTCCAAAAACTGAGTGCCCACCTGCAGGTCGCCTGCACAGGGGCGCGCTTTAATCATCGCTTGGCGCTCCCACGCCTCCGCCCAGTTCTCGTAGTAATGCACCGCCGATTGGAGCGTGCGCACGATGGCTCCGCTCCGCCCCTCTGGGCGCAGGCGCAGGTCAACTCGGAACACTATCCCGCGTCGCATCGGTTCCGAAAGCGCCTTCACGATGGACTCACACAACCGCTGGAGGTAGACCATCGGCTCGCGCTTGCCCGACAGCGGTGGCTCGTCCGCACAGAGGAAGACGAGGTCAATATCGGAGCTGTAGTTCAGTTCGCGGGCGCCCATCTTGCCCATCGCCAACACACACAACCCTGGCTCGCCCTGCATCTGCATCGTTTGGCTCAGCTCGGTGTGGCAGAGGTTCAGCGCAGACTGCACACACACATCGGCGAGGTCGGAAAGCCACTCCACCACCGTGCGCAAGTCCACCTTGCCCAACACATCCTGCGCCGTGATGCGAAGCAACTCTTGCTGTTTGAACAGGCGCAGGCGGTCTAAGCGCATCGGGTGGCTGGTGCAGGGCTGGAGCAGGCGGTTCAGGTCGCGCTGGAGTTGGGCGCGCGTGCGCCGTTGAGCCAGCAAGCGCGGGTCTAACAGCAGTTCGCTCAGCTCAGGGGTCTGCAAAATGGTGTCCGCCATATATTGCGATAGCCCCATCAGGCGCAGGAGCGGCTCTAGTATGCGGGGCGACTCGGCGAACAGGCGATAGTAAGTCAGCGTCGCTCCCAACATCCCGACCCACCGTTCAAAGTTGAGCAGGAGGCGGTCGGCTTCGGGCGCATCAGCTAGGGCTTGCACCAGCACGGGCGCAAACTGGTCAAACAGTGCGCTTTGGGGGGCATCCCCGCGCAAGCGGTGCCACAAGCGTTCGGCACGCTGGGGGTCTTCAAACGCAATCGCATGAGGCAGGTTCATACGCCGACCGAAGTGCGTGCCCAGCCCCCCACGAGAGGGATTTCGTACCAGTTGCCGTTGTTCGCCTCAATCGCAGGGCGTATCGTGTAGTACAGCACCAGCACCGTCGCCGCCAACACAACAGGTATCGTCAAGATAGCCCCCACGCCACAAGTGACAATGCTCACCAAAACCAGAACCGAGGTGACCAAAATGGTCAACACCAGCACCGCCAACTGAAAGTAGAGCGCCTGAAGCGCGTGAAAGGCGACGAACTTGGAACGCTCACGATAGACGAGATAGATTACCAGGGGCGCAATATACTGCCCCAACACCACCACATACCCCAGCAAGGTGAGCAGGTGCGCCAGCATTCCCCACAACCGTTCTTCATCACTTGTCGGATACATTTGCCGTCTCCCACTAGATTATACTCTCGTCTTATTCGGATGTTGCAGGCGGTATAATAGCGCCACCATGTCAAAGCTGGCATTTGCGCATCCGTGGCTTGCACGCATTCGTCCCACCGCAACCTTCCAGATTGCGGGCGCTCGGGTAGAGCTGTACTCCGTTGCTCCGACCAACCTTCATCGTGTCCCTGCTGATGTGCTGATACTGCCTGCAGATGGCACGCTGAGGATGGTTCGCGGGTTCCGCAAACAGGTGCGGGACTACGGCGGGTTCAACTTGATCGAGCAAGAGGTGATGCCCTACGCGCCGCTGGAACCGCGGGGCGTGCTGGTCAGTTCAGGAGGGCGTACCAAGTTCAAGCAGATCGTGCACTGCAACATTTATGATGAGCAGTACACCACGGATACCTCGCTCCAGCAGATAGCGTTGGGGCGCGCGTTGGAACAGGCGAGCCAGCTCGGTGCCCAGACGGTCGCGTTCGCAGATTACACGATTGACCTTCGGCGCGCGCTCGCTGAGGAGACCGCCCTGACGATTGCCCAGGCCATCAGCCAGCGCCCAGCGAACCTACAGCGGTTTCGGATTGTTTGCACTGACCCTGTGAATGCCTGGGTCTATCAGCAAGTGTTGGGATGGGTGACGCAGTCGGGCTTAGCACCTTACCCGCGCATGGTGCCTGTGCGCCATACGGCGTTCCATCTCGCCAGCGCTAAGCACTGGTCGGAGGTGCCCGCTCACGGCTTGTGGCACTTCACCGACACGACGCTGAACCCCAACGGCGAGGTGGCGAAACTCGGAAAGAGCCTCTTGCAAACGAAGATGCGCGAACTGGCGCCCCTCCCCGTGGGCGACGCCACGATTACCCCCGGCGGGGCGCTCCTGCACGATTTCGTGGTGCATCTGGCGCTCAGCGAGCCGAACCAGCCGACCAGCGTGGAACGGCTCCAATCAGCGGTGCGGGCGGGCATCTCGCTCTCTCACCACCAGAGCCTGCGCACTTTGCTCATCCCGATGCCCACCACCCTGAACGGGGTAGACCGCAACACCTTCGCCCAGACCGTCGTGGACACCCTAAACGACTTCTTCCACGAGCGGATTGCGAAGACCGAGCGCGTGATTTTGTTAGGAACGGACACCTCGGCGGTAGAAGCGTGGCAGAAGGCGTTGGAACAGTTGCGCGACTGGGTGAGCTTGCCCGCGCTGGAAGCGCCTGCGGAGGTCGCATCGCTTCAGGGCCAGGGATAGATAGGCGTCTCCACCCCAAACAACAACGCCAGTAGCGCCCACACCGCTGCTGAGAAGAACTCGCCGAAAATCATCCCCAAAAAGAAGGGGCGCGCCCTGCGGTACAAGGGCATCCCCCCATAGCGCAGGAGAGGCGCCTTGATGAACCACGCCACCAACATAGAGAACCACAAGATGACCGACCCCCAGCTGGCGCTCATGGCAAAGCCCAGTGGATGGAACGGGAAACCCGCAAACATAGAGCGACCCCATGCCAAACCGAGCGTGATGACGAATCCCAGCCCGAAAAAGAGCGGTCGAAAGGCAGGCACAGGCGTCTCTGCCCCACCCCCCGACATAAACGGCATATTCTCCTGGAAAAACTGGGTCGGCTGGCGCTGGTAGACATACCCGTACAAGTTGATTGCCCCATATTGATAGGGGAGCCAGAGCTGAAACGCGAACGCCACCACCAGCGCAAACACAATCCCGAACCCCAGCGTCTTGAGCAAGAGCCTGCGCTGGAGCCGTATCTCGTCGCCCAACTTCTGGGCGTCCAGAAAGCCCGTGATGGGGATTCCGCGCATATCCCGCAATAGCATCGCATCCAGAAACGCCATCACGGTTAGGTTCTTGGGCGAGAGCAGAGAGTACTTCTCCATCGTGAGCACATCCATCGGGGTGAAACAGCCCTCGGTGATGAGCAGACCCCCTTCCGCCGTACAGCGCGCCATCACTAAACCCATCACCAACAGATAGATGGCGAAAATCACACCCGCCACCCACCAAGTCATGCCTGCCCACGATGCCCACAGCACAATCACCAGAAACGAGCCAATCAACCCCCAAAACGCCCAACGATACGACATCAGCTCGGTGCCGGGGGGAGGTGGAGGCAGTTCGCCAATCACCACGCGCCATACATAGCGCAGGTGGTGGCGCGCTGTATAGAGAATGTACACCGCCACCGCAAAAAACGCCCCCGAACAAAGCCACTTGACGAACCCTGCCGCCGCTGCGTGCTTCGCCTGAGTCTCAAAACCGTTCAACAGCCCCAAAAACTCAAAGCCCTTACTGGTCAAGTAGAAAAACCAGAAGCTGAACAGCAGTTCGGTCGGTATCAGATAGAAAAAGCCCACCGCCGCAAACGATAGATACGCAGAAAAGAAGCTCATTCGGTCTAACGGTGGGGTTGTGAAGTAGGGGTTGAACGGGTAGACCAGCGTGATTTCGGGGATGGTGGGGATGTTGCGGTGCAGTCCGTTCAGCGTGAACACCGAAATCGGCACCAGCGCCCCGAACCAGAAGGCGCGATTGCTGAGAAAGCTCCCCTCACGCATCAACTCCAGCGGGAGCTGAACCAGCGGGAAGGCTAAACGCTCGTTTTCTACCCACTGCTTGCGCAGGAGCGTGCTGATACACAAAAATGCCACGAACACCGCCCCAATCAGCACCAGCCAGCGTGCGGTCGACTCCAGCCAAGCACCCCACGGGATGGGCGTGCCGAACGGAATGCGTTGGTAGAACCACTTGACCAGCGGTTCGGGTTGGGGTTCGTTAGGGTCCCAAGGCACCAGTTCGGGACGAATGTGGGGGTAGTAGACGGTGTCCCAGTTGTTGCCCTCGGCGTAGTAGCTCACGCCAACTTGGGCAGGGATGAGCCGTTCCATCACGCCCCGCGAAGAAATCATCCCGCTGAAGAGCATCATCACGAACACGACCACCAGCTCGGGCGTGCGAAGCGCGCCATTCGGCGCAAGCCGAGCGACCAATCGATTGAGCAAAATGCCCCCGAATAGCAGAGCGACCACCACAGGGGGCAACTGCATCATTCCAATCTGGATGGTCTGCGAGACCAGCTCCGCCGCTGCGACGATGATGGAGGTGAGTGCGGACCCGACCATGCCCACGATGAGCGTGCATATCAGACGCACTCGTGGCTGGCGCTCCGTCGCCTCCGAGGTACGCTCCTTGATAGAAACAGCCATCAAGTGGACTGTTCGCCCACTCTGCTCAAATCCCTTCAGAACTTATTACCTTAGGGTATTAGGGCTTTCCTCATATCATAGTGTGCCCGTTTGACTCTTCTAACTCAGGCAAATAACATCCCCGTACACACCAAAAGGTTGATCGACAAACCGATTGAGCCAGTAGCGAGGGCGACGATAGCGTGAACCTTGCCCTTGCTTTCGGGCTGTCGTAGGGCTTTTTGAAGCCCCATGAAGCCCAAGATAAGCTCACCAATCGCCAACGGCAATCCGAGGAGAGGAAAGCAGGAGAAAACACCCAGATAGTAGCCAATCAGTGCAGACGGGTTGGTATAGGGGATAATCGTCGTGACGGAACTGGAGGCTTGAGTGGGTTGGCTCGTTGCACTCGAGGGCGTCATGGGTTTGCCACAGTGGACACAGTTAGCCCCCACAAGCGTATTCTCTTGGTCGCAGTGCGGACATTTCATCGCTTCTCCCTTCTACTCTGATATTGTGGAAAAACTACACGACTCCTACCAAAGGTTGTGGGATATTCTCGCAGGAAAATCGTCCCATAGCACTAACTCTTAGCCCTGATAGCACCCCCTCGAGTTGAACCGAACCACATCTACCTGATGGACTGTCGGGAGGGTATGAAGCTCATCCCGCCCGACACAATCGACCTCATCGTGGCCGACCCGCCCTTTGCGATAGACTTTCAGGCGAAGCGCACCAACTACAACCGCACCGCAGGGCGGTGCTGGAAGGCTACAACGAAATCCCCCAAGCGGAATATTTCGGGTTCACTCTGGAGTGGATGCGTGAGGCGTACCGCATCTTGAAGCCGTCGGGGAGTATGTATGTGTTCTCAGGGTGGAACAACCTGCGTGATATCCTGAATGCGCTGGAGAATGTCTTGGCTTTGAGATTGTGCCCCAATACTATCAGTTCGCCCTGCGCCGTCTTCAAGAGGGGAAATTGGGGCGAACGAGGGCTGTCTGCCGAAGGCTGAGATGTAGCACAAGTCTTCGGATTAGGGTGCCGTCGCCGCCTGATAGACCAAATCCAGCGCGCGCTGGACGCCGACCGTCGGCACAATCGCACAGCCCTGCATCGGGCGAATGTGCCAATCGCGCCCTGTGTGGACGGCTTCCACCCAAAAATGCTGGGTCAGCTCCTCCTCCACCACGACCACCCGCGCCATCCAGATACGGCGTTCGGGGTCGTAGCGGGTCTCTTTGAACTTCACGATCGGTGGGTCGTCGGCGTCAAAGAGCGTGAGCTGGCTGGGGTTCAGGTTCGCAAGGCGATAGGTTTCCATCGGTTCCTCCTGAGGTAAAGGGATAGGGCAGTGCGCGATCTTTTGGGCGACCAGTTCGTAGAATCGGCTCTGTCCGCCCGCTTGCCACTTGCGCTCGTACTTTGTGCCGACGCTGGGGGGCACGGTGCGCGCTTCCGCTCGAAAGCCCGTGTCGGTGAGGTGGCTCAGCACCCACCCGAAGTACTCCGCGTGGTCGGTCAGCAGATAGAACTCGCCCCCCTCCACCAAACGGCTGTTGACCAGCTGCAGGCAGGCTTGGTCAAACAGGCGGTGTTTGTGGTGGTGGAGCTTGGGCCACGGGCAGGGGAAGAGCGAGTAGATTCGCGCCACACTCTGAGGGGCGATTGCCCAGCGCAGGATGGGCTTGGCGTCTCCTAAGATGACGCGCAGGTTCTGCACGCCCTTACCGACTGCACGACGCAGGGCGCGCTGGACGCCCGTCCACTCCATCTCAATCCCTATGAAGTCGCGTTCGGGGTAGGCTTTCGCACGGCGCACTAAGTAGTCGCCGTTGCCGAAGCCAATCTCCAGCTCCACAGGCGCACAGCGTCCGAAAAGTGCTTGCCAGTCCAGCGGTCGGCGCGCCTCCTTCCACAAAATCAGGGGGCGCAGGGAACGATAATAGGCACGCATCGCTCACACAAGTCCCTTGCGCGTGGCTAACAGCGCCGCCTCGGTGCGCGAGTTGACCTGTAATTTGAACAGGATGCTGGAGATGTAGTTTTTTACGGTCTTCTCAGTCAGAAATAGTGCGTCGGCAATCTCTTTGTTGCGTTTGCCCTGCGCAATCATTCGGAGCACCTCCATCTCGCGGGGGGTCAGCTCGCACAGCAGGTCGGGACGCGCCTCCGACTGCACGCGCATTCGCTGAAACTCTTGGGTCAGATAGACGGCGACGGCGGGCGTTAGGAGCGACTCGCCCCGTGCGGCGGCGTGGATTCCCTCAATAATCTCTTGGGCGGGGCGGTCTTTGAGGATATAACCAATCGCGCCTGCCTTGATGCCTTCAAACACATGCTGGTCATCACCGAACACCGTCCAGATGACTATCTTCGTGTGGGGCAGGTGGCTGCGGATGCGTCGGGTGGCTTCGATGCCGTCCATGCGGGGCATCTGGATGTCCGTTAGCACCACATCGGGTTCGAACTGGTGGGCAAGCTGCACGGCTTGTTCACCATCCTCTGCCACGCCCAGCAGGTCGATTGTGGGGGTGGTCTCCACGATTTGGCGAATGCTTTCCCTAAGGCGGGGGTCGTCTTCTGCAATAACCAAGCGTACTTTGTCCATCGTCTATTTCTCCAACGGGATACGAAAACGCACCGTTGTCCCCTGCCCAGGAGCGCTGTCTATTTCAAAGTCGCCGCCGAGCGACCTAATGCGCTCCTCCATATGGTGCATTCCGTAGCCCTCCAAGATGCGTTGGGGGTCAAAGCCGTCGCCATCGTCGCGGATACAGCCCTCCAGCGCGCCCTCGCTGACTCGGAATTGTACCCAGAGGTTTTGGGGCTGTCCTGCGTGTTTCAGGGCGTTGGAGAGCGCCTCTTTCACCACCTGCGTGAGCATCAGCGACTGGAGGGGACTGAGATTCGGGGCACTGCTGGGGCAATCCAGATGCAGTTGGGCGTTCAAGCGTTCGGCAGTGCGCTCTGCCATCTGAGTAATCTGCTGACAGATGTCGGGCGGGGTTTTGGGGTTGAGCTGGCGTATCATCTGGCGGGTCTCGTCCAGTGCCGAGCGCACGAGGCTGGTGAGTTCGTGGATTTGGGCTTCGGTCGCCTCGGCAACCTGCTTGCGAAACCGCAGAGCAAGCAGTTCCAGCCCGCGTATCACATTCACCAGCGTGTTGCCCAAGCCGTCGTGGAACTCGCGGGCAATTCGTTCACGCTCCTGACTCAGCTCCACCTGCTCGCGCAGTTCCGCCAGCTCCATTCGGTACTCCAGGTGTCCCCGCAGCACTTGGAAGATGAGCCACGAGGTCTGCGACACCATCGCCACGCGGAAGCCGAAGTTCGTCCACAGGTCGGGCGGGATTGGGTAGACTGCTAAGAGATAGCCAACACCCATCAGCATGTGCATAATCAGCCAACCGCGCTGGGTCATCACGGCGGACTCGGAGACCAGCAGGGCGAAGTAGAGGAGCCATGCCTCGCTTTGGAATCCCCCCGTGAGGCGTACCGCCAGCGAGATAATCAGCAAATCCATCGTGGCGAGCGGAACGGTGAACGAGAACATCACGCGCGGGTCGCGCAAGCCGACCCACGAGCGCGCCAATCCCGAAAAGATACCCAGCACGATGAGCAGGGCTAACCCGCCAGCAGATATGGTCAGGCTTCCTTGCAAATAGCGTAGGATGCCCCATACCACCGCCGCTGCCACCACGAGCCATACGCTCAGGTTGACCCGCGCAAAACGCCGAACCTGCTGACGCGGGGACTGTTCACGAATGGCTACTCACACTCCTGCGGGTTAAAGCCGACTTGCTGAATTTGTTGGCGCAACTGTTCGGGGCTGACCCTGTTGGGGTCGTACTCCACCTCTACGCGTTTTGTAAGCAAGTCCACCGAAACCGAGCGAACACCGTCCATATCGCTGAGAGCGTGCCGAATAGAACGAACGCACCCCTCGCATTCAATATCGGGCACCAACCAGACCTTCTGGAGCATACTTAGTAGGATACCTGAGCCTACCAGCGAAGTATCATACGGGGGAACCATGTTTCGTGAGCAGTTTCCTTTCTGGAACTTGGAGTACCACCGCCTGGAAGTGGCTTCGCTTCTGAGGCGGTTCGGTCTGTGGATGGGGTTGGTCGGACTGGTGGTTGTGGGCGCGCTTGCGCTCTGGGCGCAGGTGGGCGTCGGCACAGGGGGATTAGCGTTTTTGAGCCTCGTCGTGTTGGGTTCCCACCAGATTGCACGAGAAGCGCTCGCACGACGATTGCCGAACCGCTCGTTTCTGGAGGATTTGCGCACGGGCAACTTAGACCAGTTCCGCCTGCTATTGTACCAGCCCCACGCCCTGCTCTTTCAGCGCTATTTTCCGGCTTTCGCGATGCGCCTGTTGGTGCATTCCCTGTGGCTCCCGTTGTATGGGGTGTGGGGGGCTTCGGTTGGGCTTAGCTGGCTCAGTGCGCTGTGTTGGTGGATACTATTCTCGTTCGGTTCCTCGTTGGCGTTGGCGCTTCTGATTGCCTTTCTGTTGATACCCTCCCCCGATTGGCATTCTTGGGCACTGACAGCGCTCTTTGTTGTGCCGTTTCTCAGTCGTTCGGTGGAGGCGCGTTCGGTGCTCTGGGTTGGGGGGCTGGGCGTTTTGCTGGTGAGCCTGCGCTTTCTGAGACAAACCCCAACACCCCTCCCTGAGATGGAGAACTTGGTGTGGCTGTGGCTCTGTATGGAAGCGCTTCGGTATCATCGGCTTGCTGATTGGCTCAACAATCCCACGGGTTTGGTGCGTCATCTGTGGCTTATGCCAGCGTTGGGTGTCCTGCTGTTTGATCTGACTTGGCTGGAAGGTGACCTTGCAAAGCAGTTCAGCTGGAGCCTTCAAGAGAGCTGGGAGTACGGAGTGGCGTATGCCCTCGCCACGGCGGGCTGGCTGAGCCTTGTGACGCTCACGCTGGAGCGCGGGCGAGAAATCATTCAACAGACTTTAAGTTACCACCTGCGGGTCAGTCTGACCCAGAGGCTGTTCGTACTGGGCGTGGTGTTGGCGAGTATGCCGATTCTGGGGATGCAGTTCCGAAGTGTCGGCTTCTGGGCGGTGTTCCTCTGGCTGATGGTTTGGGGTGCGCTGAGCAGTGGGCTGGTGCGCTATCTAATTCAAGTCAACTGGGTCACCAATCGGCAGGCGGTGTTCACGGCTCTGGTCTTGGGAACCATACCTGCGACGCTGTTCGGATTTCTGCCAACGACGCTGGCGCCGTTGCTTGTGCTAAGCCCGTGGGTAGCGGTGCTCTCGCAGACGGAGGTCTGGAACAGTTACGGTATCCTGCCCGTGCCTCCGATGGTGGCGGCGCTGGCGCCGATGGCTCATACGCTGATGGTGGTGGGGGTTCTGGTGTTAGGGCGTTGGCAGGAGGTGTCCCGACCCAGCACGCTACACTGGCTCCCCACGGTACTTACAGGAATGGTCATGTTGTATCCCCTATGGGAACGGATTGCGGTGTTCCGCAACCCGCTCTCCCGCCTGCTGAGCACGGAGCGTGTGCCAAACTACGCCTTCTGGGCAGGGATAGCTGGGCTGGTGGTCGGGTTTCTGACTGCTCGTGGCTCTGGTTTGATATTCTACGCCTTGCCTTTGTTGGGTGCGTTTTTGTGGTTATGGGGGTACTCGCTCACGGCGCGCCGTTGCACTCGGCTCCGCGATTCGGGCGAGCTGACCAGCATCTTCCTAACCAACCTCAGCGCGCCCCAAATCTTCTGGGGGCTGGTCTACAGCAGTTGGTTCCACCAAGTGCGGGTGCTTATCAGCTTCGTTTGGGCGGGATTGGTGGGCTATTTCGTGGGGTATGTGTTCACTTCGGTGGGGCTTTGGGGCGTTCAGAACCCTGTGATTCAAGCCGTGTTTATCGTCACCTTCTCCACGATACCCGCTGTTCTCTTTCTTCTGCTTTGGTCGTGTGTGTGGCTTTTTGCGTCGCCGATGGCGGTGCGCGATGCTCTGCTTCACCCGCCTCAAAGTAGGCGAAGCGCTCTGACTCGTGGACTGGTAGCAGTGGTGTCGGCACTGTTGGGCTTCTGTATCGTGATTGCCCCACTCCTACTTATCTTCGTACCGCTTCACTCCAGTCAGGCGTTGCGTCGGCTCATCAAGCTCCAACAGCGTCCGGGGGAGGGCTAAAACTCACTACAGACGGGCAAGGGCGTTTCCTATAATACCCGCTGGAGGGAACTATGCGGAACTCTTTTTGGGAACGCTCTATCGTTTGGCGGTTAGCGTTGATTGTGGGAGCAGTCACGACCGTTATCCTCGCTGTCACCAGCTGGATAAGCTACCGCTCTGCCCAAGAGGTGATTGTGAACGAGACAATCCTCTCTGGCAAGGAACTCACTAAGGCGACCGCGAAGGACTTGGACACCTTTTTGCAGAAGGCTGCTCGGATACCCACTATGATGGCTCAGCATCATCGGCACATCAGCAAGGAGCCAGACAAGCAGGTGATTAGCTTCTTAGCAAATATACTTCAGTCAGTACCTGAAGAGGAGGCTTACGATGCTTACTTTGCGTATGAGCATCGCTTTCCCCCCGACCCGATGCGAATGCCGATGGTGACACGCCGCTCACTACCCAACGCAAGCCCCTTAGACAAGGATTATGACCACCACGATGCTCATCAGATATGGTACCAACTTCCTAAGCGCACTGGCAAGCTGTGCATCACAGAGCCTTTCTTTGACGCAGGCGGGGTCAACGACACTTTGTTCAGTGTCGTCGTGCCGATGTACGACAAGAAAAATCAGTTTTTTGGGGTCGCTGGCGTTGATATTAGGTTAGACACTTTGGAACAACTCTCGAAAAACCTGCACATACTCCCTGAAGCGTACCGAAACAAAGAGTACGCCATTCTGGTCAGCGCAGAGGGGCTGGTCATCGGTCACCCCAACGAGAAGCTTCTGCTA
>CAKZQI010000200.1 GCA_937139515.1 uncultured Armatimonadota bacterium
ATGCTGGGCGTGGTCTCGGAGCGCTATCCGCGCGGGGGCGAGTTCCTGTTGGCGGTGATGGGCGCCGCAGGCATGATTGCGGCGGGCTTAGCAGGTCCTGTGATGGGACGCATCTACGACGAACAGACCATCGCGCGCTTGCCCGCCGAAGTGCGCCAAGTGGTGGTGGTAGACGGCAAGTTCAGCCCCGAACGCGTCCAGCAGATTGAGGGGGCGGCTCAACAGGGCGACCCCATCGCCGAGCAACAACTGCCAGCCATCAAAGAGGCACTCAAGCAGGGCGCGGCGATGAGTTTCCGCTATGTGGCAGTCCTACCCATCATCCTGTTCGTGCTGTTCACGCTCCAGTTCTTCTACTACCGCGCCAAAGGAGGCTATCAAGCCGTGCGGATAGATGGAGGTGGACACTGAAATTCCCCCAAACGGTTGTCCGGTTTTGGGGCATTTTTGAGTCTATTAAGGCGGTACACCAAAACGGAGTACCGTGCGCTGAATTGAAGTGAATGAATGATTATTAGGCTTGGAACAGACTGAGGCGTCCGTAAGTTGTGCGGGCGCCTCTTAGTCGTTTCGGCTCTGCAAGAGGCGCTCCACATAGCGCGCCAGAATATCGGTCTCAATATTCACCCTCTGCCCTACTTGACGCCGATGAAGGTTGGTGACTTGCCAAGTGTGGGGGATAATCCAGACGCTGAAGCGGTCATTTTCCACATCCACAACGGTAAGGCTAATCCCATCCACCGCAATCGAGCCTTTGGGCACGATGTAGCGCATATAGGCAGGGTCGTCCAGCTGGAACCAGAGCACGCGCCCGTTGCCCTGCTCGCGGAGGCTCACGAGGTGTGCGGTGGTGTCCACATGTCCCTGCACGAAGTGCCCTCCCAGTCGGCTGGTGGGGTTCAAGGGTCGCTCTAAGTTCACCAAGTCGCCCGGCTGGAGGTCACCCAAACTCGTTCGTCGCAGGGTTTCAGGCACCGCCTCAAATGAGAGGGTCTCCCCCTCGCACGCTTGCACTGTGAGGCACACGCCGTTAATCGCAAGGCTCTCCCCTATCGTCATCGGGAAGGCGCGCAGGCTAATCTTTGCCCCGCCGTCTTCGTAAGAATGCACAGAGAGTACCTCGCCCACGGCTTCAACCAGACCCGTGAACATAGCCGAAGTATACCTACAGGGGCGGGCGGATGGGCAGAAAGGTCAGAATCAGGCGCAGGAGGCTTTTGAACCGCACTGGGTAGAGCTGGAGCGAGCGTAAGTAAGCGCGCCGTGCCGAAGAACGGTCGCCCAAGAGCGCATACTCCGTGCCCAAGCAGGCGTAAGAGTGCGCCAAAGCGAGGCGCATCGCTTGCGCGCTGTTCGCACGCCTCCAAAGGTCTGCCTCGTGCGCGTGGATGGTCTCGGTGCGCACCTTCACATCGTCCTCGTACACACGCCGATGCTGGAACGAGGCGTTGCCCCCGTGCACACGGTACATCGTGAGCGGTTCGTCGATGAAGGCGATGTCGTAATGCAGAGCCACACGGAACCACATCTCCCAGTCGCCCGAACCGAATAGGTCTTCACGGAAGCCCCCCAACCGCTCGAAGCACTCGCGCCGTATCAGCACCGACGAGGCGATAATCTTGTTGCATCGTACGAGCGCCTCAATAATGTTGCCCGACGGTGTGCGGGGCCACTCAAAGCCGAGCGGATTGCCCGGCTGGATGGTTCCCTCACCGTCTATGAAGTAGCCTCCTGTATGCACCAAGCCCACCTCAGGCTTATGGTCTAAGATGGCAACCTGCTGCTCCAGTTTGGTGGGCGCCCAAAGGTCGTCCGAGTTCAGCACCGCAAGATACTTGCCCCGCGATTCCCTCACGAGCCGATTGAGCGTGGGATAAGTGCCCCGATTTTCCTGCACATAGAGCCGAAGGCGGTCGCCATACGATTGTAGAACCTGAACCGAGTTGTCGCGACTGCCGTCGTCCACCACCACGATTTCGTAGTCGGTGTAGGTCTGGTCAAACACGCTTTGCATGCAGTGGGGCAAGAAACGCTCGTGGTTGTAGCTCGGTATCAGCACGCTAACAGTCGGCGTGGACATCGCCAAGAGTTTACCCCAAGGCAGTAGATTTTCGCATCAGGTAGGGTATACTTGGAGCGTGCATTGCCGGGTCGTCTAATGGCAGGACGCCAGACTTTGGATCTGGTAGTGGTGGTTCGAATCCACCCCCGGCAGCGTTCGGTCTTTCCCAATCCATCCGCCGATACCATTACACCTCACGACCGAACACACACACCATAAGGAGGGTTAACGATGTTCAGCAAAAACGCACTGCGCGGTCTGAGCTATCTCGCTTCGGCTGTGCTTCTGTTTGGTTCGGTGGCGCCAGTACACGCGCAAGCTGCGACCTACCGTATCGACCCGGTTCACACCTTCGTTATGTTTCGCGTGAAGCATCTCAACACGGGGTTCGCCTACGGGCGTTTCAACACCATTTCGGGCACGCTGATGGTGGATGAGCGCAATCCGGGCAACAGCTCCATCGAGTTTGAAATCGACGCCAACAGCATCGACACGGGCAACACCGACCGCGACAACCACCTTCGTAGCCCCGACTTCTTCAACGCACGCCAGTTCCCAAAGATTACCTTCAAGAGCACCCGCGTGCGCAAAATCAACGACACCACTGTGGAGGTCACAGGCAATCTCACCGTGCGCGGTCAGACCCGTCCGCTCACCACACGCGTGACCTTCACGGGCAAGGGGCGCAATCAGCGCGGTCAGGAGATTATCGGCTTTGAGACCGCCTTCACCATCCGCCGAAGCCAATTCGGTATCAACTACGGCTTGCAAGGCAACGGATTAGCGGATGATGTACGCGTAACGGTGTCGGTTGAGGGCATTCGGCAGTGAGTGTGGTTCTCAACAGTATCGTGGCGACGGCACTGCCTGCCCTGCTGGTCGGCATGCTCTGGCTGGTGGGCTGGCGGTTCCGTACCGCCTACCTTTTCTTGAGTGCCTCGGCGGTTGGAGGTGGGTTTACCCTGCTCTATTGGCTCATTCTGGGCAAGCCCGACTTCCCCCCGATCGACGCTACCCAGTGGCTCTTCTGGCTTGCGTTAGGAGCTATTCCCATAGGCTGGCTCGCCCACATCGGTCGGGAGTTCCGCTGGATGTGGACTTGGGTGCTGTTGATTGTGCTTGCGGTCGCCTTCGTTCTGCTCCTGCGCCCTCTGATGGTCTCCGAGTTTTGGAGCCTGCAAGCGGGCGTGTTGTGGATTGTGGGATTGACGATAGCGACCGCTTTGCTGATGGCGGGCACCGCTTCGGCGGGCGACCGACCGGGCTTGGGCACTCCCTTCCTGCTTGCGACGCTGGGCGGTCTGAGTGCAGGCGCGCTGTTTTTTGGCAAGAGCGCATCGCTGGGACAACTGGCTGGCACGCTCGGTGGCGTGGTGGGGGTGGGTGTGCCCATCGGCTTTGCGCTCAAGCGGTTTCAGATGGGGCGAGGCGCAGTAGGGCTGACGATGATGCTGTTCGCCCTGCTGTGGGCAACCACCTTGGGCTATGCCGAACTGAAGCCAGTGACGCTGGCGTTGCTCTATCTGGCTGGCTTCAGCTTGGCACTCCCCTCCGCTCCCTTCGCTCACAACTGGACACCACTGATGCAGTTCGGGGTGCCTTTTGCGTTGGTGATAGTGCTGGGCGGGATTGCGTTTGGAATCAGCTACGCCAGCTATTCGTCAGGTGCGGGTGGCTATTCTTATTAGAAACTAAAATCAAAAAAAACTGACTGTTGCGCTCTCCAAAGTTCCAATCGGCTATAATATGCGAGGCAGAGATGCAGATAGAGAGCGAAAAACGCCTTTTGCAGGCAGTGCGAGCAGGGGACTTACAAGCGCTGGATGAGCTGATGCAACAACATCGTCCTGCGTTGGCACGCTATCTGCGCCAGCGCGCCCGCTCTGAGCAGGATGCCGAAGATATTCTGCAAGAAACCTTGCTTCGTGCCTCACGCTCCTTGCCTCAAACCGACCTAAGCGTGCCGTTAGACCACTGGCTGTTTCGTATCGCTTCTAACTGTTTACGAACCTACTACGAACGCACCCATCGCCGCCACGAAATCGCGTTCTCCCAGTTTGAGGATCCCGAAACTTTAGACAGCCTGCAACAAGAGAGCTGGGAACAGAGTCTTATTGAGCAGATTGCCGACGAGCAGATGCAGGC
>CAKZQI010000201.1 GCA_937139515.1 uncultured Armatimonadota bacterium
CACGCGCGGCATCCGACGTACAACCTCCAACACCAACGGCTCCCCCCGCTCGATGGCGTGGACGACCATATGCTCTGCGGCGTGAGTGCCTGCGATGGGGGTCAGGCGCATCAGCAGAAGGAACATCACGAAAATAGAGCCACGCAGAGCCAACCCCAGCACATCGGAGAGCAGGAACCACTGCCCTGCGAAGGGCGAGTTATAGTAGCTGTAGAGAGGGATACCGTATCGGCTTTGCGCCCACTGTGCGCCCCCGATGACCAGCCATTGCGCCATCAGGAGCAGTAGGAACAGCACCGCCCCCGTCAACATCAATCCGAGAGTGCCTGCGCCCGCTCGTACCATGCCGTTCGTGAGGTAGACGCCAAGCGGTGTTGCCATCCCGCCCACCATCCCCACCTGAGGCGCACTGATAGGGCGCCCCAACAGCACCGCACTGCTGACCACACCGACATAGCGCTCCCACGGGTCCACCACAACCGCCGGCAGGTCAGTCTGGCTGAGTTGGTAGAGGGCGTCCTCAACGGGGGTATCCACACGGAGCGTGAGAAACTCCCCTTGTACCCAGTCTTCCACAGGCAAGAGGGGGTTGACACCGCTGGCGAGCGCTTCTCGGAGGCGGTTTTCGGTCAACACACCGACCGGCTCACCTTGAACGATGATGGGCAGGACCCCCGCCCCCCCTTGCGCCATCAGCTCGGCACAGCGCAACAGGCTATCGTCGGGATAGGCAGGCGTGACACGGAGGAGTTTTTCTGCCACGAGGTTCTTACCAAAACTGCGCGCATAACGGTCGGCAAAATACATCTTCTTGGGTTAGAGTATACCTGTGTTTGGCAGGATGTGCCCGCTGGGAGTGCAGGCGTCTCGCCTGCACCATTCGGTATCTTGGGCTGGAATACCCAAGCCACGCAAAAACCGTGGCACGGGCATCCTGCCCGTGAAGAGTATCTTGGGCAAGGATGCCCAAGCCACGAGCGGGCGAGACGCCCGCGCTCCCAGTACTTTTCAGGCAGCCTCACCCGCCCCTACTTTGACGCCCCATCGTTAGCCCCCTCGCCCCCAACTGTCATTCTGAGCGAAGCGAAGAATCTCAAGAAACCCGAAGTAGAGACCCTTCGCTGACGCTCAGGGTGACAGGATGGGGGTGTCATTCTGGGCGCCCCCTTTTGTCAT
>CAKZQI010000202.1 GCA_937139515.1 uncultured Armatimonadota bacterium
TGGAGGTTGGGTGCGAAGAGTTGGAGGAGCGGTTGGAGGAAGTGCTCCAGCAGTGCCTTCCATGGCGCATCCCAGCTTACTCGGAGAGTCTCCTCATTCACCACTGAAAAAGATACTTGCCAAACAAGCTAATTCCTACCGATTTAGTGACGGAAATGGCGAATCCCCGTGAAGACCATCGCAATCCCCGACTCGTTCGCCGACGCAATCACTTCAGGGTCTTTCTTAGAACCGCCAGGCTGGACGATGGCTCGGATACCCGCTCGACTGGCGAGATCGATGCTGTCGGGGAAGGGGAAGAAAGCGTCCGAGGCGAGTACCGCCCCCTGTGCCTTCTCGCCTGCATGCTCCAGCGCAATTTTCACTGAGCCGACACGGTTCATCTGTCCAGCGCCCACTCCTAACAGAACCCCGTTTCGGGCAACCACGATAGCGTTGGACTTCACATGCTTTACCACACGCCAGGCGAAGCGCAGGTCGCGCCATTCCGTGTCGGTGGGGATGCGTTCGGTGACCACCTGAAGTTGTGCCTCATCCCAGTCTACGGTGTCGCGCTCGGTGTAAAGCAGGGCACCCGTCATCCCTCGCACGGTGAACCCCTTGATCGCTTCAGGGGACGGGAGTGTGCCCGTGCGTAGCAGGCGCACATTCTGACCCCAACCCTTACGCTCGCGGAAGATGGCTAAGGCGTCCTCCGAGAAATCGGGGGCGATTACGACCTCAAAGAAGGTGCCCGGTGCCGTAATCGCTTCGGCGCACTCGCGGTCAACAAGCTGATTGAACGCCACGATGCCCCCAAATGCCGACACAGGGTCTGCCTCCAACGCCAGCAAGAACGCTTCGGTGGAGTCTTTGCCCAGCGCTACCCCGCACGGGTTGGTGTGCTTGATGATTGCACAGGCGGGGTCTTCAAACTCGCGCACCAGCTCCAGCGCCGAGTCGGCGTCCAATAAGTTGTTGTAGGAGAGTTCCTTGCCCCAGAGCTGTTCTGCGGTGGCGATACACCCCTCTGGGGCGAACGGCTCGCAGTAGAACCCTGCGCGCTGGTGAGGGTTCTCGCCATAGCGTAGCAATTGAACGCGCCGATAGGTCAGGGTGAGGCTTTCGGGCAGGGCGCCCTCAGGGTCATACCGAGCAAACCACTGAGCGATGAGCGCATCGTACTCTGCCACATGGCGGAAAGCACGCGCAGCGAGCAGGGCACGGTCGGCACGAGAAAGTCCGTCCCCCAGCAACCGCTCCGCAACCCAACTGTAGTCGCTCGGATGGACAACGACCGCCACATGCTCAAAGTTCTTTGCACCTGCACGCAATAGGGTAGGTCCGCCAATATCAATTTGCTCAATCTGTTCCTGTTCGGTGGCGCCAGCGCGTAAGGCTTGCTCAAACGGGTAGAGGTTGACCACCACCAGTTCAATCGGGGCTAAACCCATCGCCTCAAGCATCTCACGATGCTCGGCAAGGTTGAGATTCGCTAATAGCCCTGCGTGGATGTGGGGATGGAGCGTCTTGACACGCCCATCCAAGATTTCGGGAAAGCCCGTCCAATCGCTCACCTCTTGGACGGGCAGCCCTGACTCTCTCAGTGTGCGCGCGGTGCCCCCTGTTGAAAGCAGGTGGAAACCAAGTTGGGCGAGTGTGCGCGCGAAATCGGCCAGCCCTGTCTTATCCGAGACACTCAGTAGTGCGATGCGTTTGGACACCCTTTACCTCCGCGCTAATTGTACCGCGCGGGCGGATGTCCTTAGCGACGCCAACTGAACGAACGGCTCGGCTGGGGACGCGTATAACCCGATTGGGTGGAGCGTTGACCGTTGGAGGTGTGTGCCAGCTGACGCAGAAACTCTTTCAGGTGCTCCAGCTTGCGCACTTCCACAATCGCCAGGTATTGAACGCCCTGATTGAAGCGCACACCACTCACCCGATTGCGTCGGCAAAGTTTAGAGAGCTTGCCCGCAATCACCCAGTCAGCGGTCTGGTCGGTGATTTCGTCGCTCAACAGCGGACCGATACGCCGAATCCATGTGTCTACCGGTTGGAGATAGTGGTAGTCCGCAGGGTCGATCTGAGGTTCCAGCTCGTAGAGGGCGACCATATCACGCAGGACTAGGGCACCCACTTTAGGACCGATACCCTTGATCTCGGTGATAGTTTGGTGGATGGGTTCCACCCGCCCGGAGCGCACGATAGCCTGGTGAATGGTTGTCCAGATGTTGCCGATTTCATCTTCGGCGTAAATGCGCGAGGCGTAGCCTGCCAAGCCTTCAATCAGACCGCGATTGAGCTGCTCGTTGACTTTGCGTTGATTTTCTCGGCAGACCTCTTCAAATGCCTGCCAGAGTCGTTCGGGGGCATCGGGCGAGGCGAGCAAGTGGGCGAAGTTCGCTTTCTTGCCCTCTAGAACGCGTTCTAACGCTTCCAAGGCGAACCCAGAATACTCCACTCGGTCGTTCCCCCGTTTCGCGAAGGCATAGTAGCCCAGCATTGCGCGGAAGGCGTAATACGGGTCGGCTAATGCCTCGCGTACATCCTGCGACTCGCTTAAGGAAAGGCGCATCGCGCGCGCCAATTGAGGGAACAGAACCTCCCGCTGGAACCGTTCTGCCTTCTCGCTGGCGATTCGCCTCAGGATTAACTCCACTTCAGACTGCGTAAAGGTTGCCATAGTCTTTTCTACCTCCTAAGCTTTGCATTTTCGTTTCTCAATACGCAGGTGGGTTGTCGGTATCGTGTCAACCTGTCGTCATCCGAGTTCAATCAGTTTCATAGGTTTAGACGCCGTAGCCGTCTTGAGGTTGCTCCTGAAATCCCGAGCGCGGGGTTCCCATATAATATTATACGGAAAATCGCACCAAAAATTCACCCACTCGTGCGGGTTCATTGGTGCTTCACGCAAGATTGAGGCTTCGGTGGACACCCCTCACGCTCGTTGCTCTCCCAAAGCAACAGCAAAAACCGACATAATTCAAAGCGACTCCGCCCCCTATAAGGATGAAACTGGAGTATAATCTTATCAACTGGGGGCTACACCAACAACATAACACCCATTCTACACTGAGGATGTAGAAAATGAAGGGAATACCTACTATCGTTAAGCGATTTAGAACTGCTGAGAACGCACGCTCTGATCGGATGCACATCGTGCGACGAGTGAACCATATCCTTCAAAACTGTGTACGTTTGTGCTCACCCCGAGCGAACTGTTTGCGTGGACTGGCATTAGGAATAGCCTGCAGTCTGTTGTGGGTGTCTGCAACGGCACAGGTGGGCACCACTTGGCGGGTTTCAGTGGCATCTGACGGCACCCAAGCGAATGACTCTAGCGGGTCTCCTGATTATAATCATCCTTTGGACTATCCATCAGTGCAGATGGTCGGTATGTTGCGTTTGGATCTTGGGCATCAAACTTGGTATCAGAGGATACGAATTGGTATCCAGATGTGTTTATTCACGACCGTCTGACAGGTCAGACAACTCGGGTGTCAGTAGCATCCAACGGTACAGAAGGGAACAACTTTAGTTGGTCTCCCTCTCTCAGTGCCGATGGTCGGTATGTGGCGTTCGAATCTCGGGCGTCCAACTTGGTACCAGACGATACAAATAATCTTTTGGATGTATTTGTTCATGACCGTGTCACAGGTCAGACCACACGGGTATCAGTAGCATCCAACGGCACACAGGGGAATGGATGGAGTCGTACCCCCTCCCTCAGTGCGGATGGGCGCTATGTAGCATTTGGGTCTGATGCGTCCAACTTGGTACCGAACGATACGAACGGGCGCTCGGCTGTGTTTGTGCATCAGTACCGTTCTACTCGGTTGGGTGGCGATGTAGATGATAGCGGATGTGTCGACGACGCGGACTTACTGGCTGTATTGTTCGCGTTTGGCAGTTCGGCCACTAACCTGCCCGGAGACTTGGATGAGAACGGTATTGTGGATATCGCCGACCTACTGATTGTGTTGTTCAACATCGGGAGCGGCTGTTAGTTGTTCGCTCTGTTGTTATGCCCCCCCTCCTGCTAAGCGAGGGGGGGCGTCGCCCCTGCGATTTGCCAAACGCCCTCTGGGTATCGGAACCCAAAGCACAACATCCCCAAATTTTACAGTACCTTAACAGAACTTAACCTGCCCTTAAAGCGGGCGAGGGGATACTATAGGTGCCATTATCGGAAAGGCTTAGTCCTCTCCCCTAATGCCTGCGCGAGGGTACTGCGCCGTGCGGTCTCGCCCCGTACGGCGCTCTTTTTTTTACTTCAGTTCGCCCCGACACGCCCGCACAAATGCCTGAAAGAGCGCCCGTGTGGCAGGGGCATCAGGGTCGCGTTCTGGATGCCACTGAACCCCTACAAAGAAGGGCAGGGCAGGGTCCTCTATCGCCTCAATCACACCGTCGGGTGAGTGGGCAACGATGCGCAGGTTGCTCCCCACCTCGCGTATCGCTTGGTGATGCGCGCTGACCGTCTCCGTCTGGCTCATCCCAATCAGGCGGTAAAGAAACGAGTCGGTCTCAATCTGTACGAAATGGCGTGGATGGTCAGGCTCCTCTTCCGCCTTGCGATGTTGGAGCGTGACGGACTCCAAGTCGGGCAGGTGTTGGTACAAGCTTCCACCCCGATAAACATTCAGGAGTTGGCATCCGTAGCAGATGCCCAGGATTGGCTTTTGGCGCGATTCAAACGCCTTCAGGGTCGCCCACTCCTGCTCAAATCGGGGAGCCGACACGGTCTGGGTGGCGGGATGAGGTTCCTCGCCATAGTGACGCGGGTCGATGTCATCCCCGCCGGGGATGACCAGACCGTCCAATCGCTCGGCTAACGCTTCAGGGTCGGTTCGGATGGGGATGAGCACAGGTAGTCCGCCTGCACGCGCGACCGCTTGGGCATAAGCGTCGTCCAAGCGCAGATAACCGCCCGCTTCGTGGGGAATCCAGTTGCAGGTGATACCAATCAGCGGTTTCAAAGGCGTCATAGGCTCAGTATACCATAAAAAAAGTCGGGTAGGTTTCCCTACCCGACTGGCAGGCACGGCAGGGACTTAGCCCTTTTGGTTGCAAACCGCTCGGTTCAGGCAACGCCGACGAGAGCATTGCATTATACTGTACTGCTTATTCGCTTAAAAGTTCCATCCCCCTACCGACTTTCCAGTGAATTTCCCTTCAGCGCTGAAAGGGTCGCCGTCATGGGCGTTCCTTCATCAAGCTCGCCCTAAGGATACAATTTCAAGCGGGGATGCCCATAGGGACTTTAGTCCTGATTTGGCAGGAACTCCCACAGATTTGGGGAACAAGTGCGCTATGAATTGGCGAGCGCGTTGGATTTGGTCCCCGGGCGAGCCGTCGCCCCGCAATTTCTACTGGTGCGTGCGCAAAGAGTTTCAGCTCTCAGGCGGTTTTCGTGAAGTGAAGATTGCGATTAGTGGTGACTCGCGCTATACCCTCTGGTTCAACGGTCGCCTAATCGGACACGGACCGATACGCGCCTTTCATCATCACTGGCATTACGATGTGCATGATGTCACGCAGTTGGCGCACAGTGGGCTGAATGCGATTGCGGTGTTGGTGCATCACTGGGGAATAGGCAACTTTCAGTACGACTATGTGCGTGGCAAGGGGCGTGGGGGGTTGATTGCGCAAGTAGAAGCAGATGGCAAGATTGTCGCCGCCAGCGATGCCTCGTGGCTCAATGCGCCCCATCCTGCGTTTGACCGACGCGCCGCCCGAATGTCGTGTCAACTGGGGTTTGACGAGCATTACGACGCCCGCCGTGCTATAGGCGACTGGACAATGCCCAAGTTTGACGACTACGAGTGGCAAGAAGCCCAAGAAATCGGCGAGGCAGGCTGTGAGCCGTGGGGCGAGCTCCACCCGCGCCCCATCCCGAACCTGACCTTTGAGCCAGTCTATCCCCAGCGTGTGCTGCGCGAACGCGTCGTCCACCCTCCTAAAGGTGCCTGGGCGTTTGACCTCAAACCCTACTTAGCCAAAGACGACCTGACCGCCAACCCACGCGCCCTGTGTGGTCTGATTGCCACCGAACTGCGCGTAAGCCAGCCGACCGAAATCCGCCTGCGTGTAGACCACCACTGGGACTGGGGCAATAAGGTGCGCCTGAATGGGGAACCTCTGCCGGCGGGCGCGCCCGTGGTCTTCACCGCACCTACAGGCACGCTCCTGCTCACTATCGATGTCTCCCGTACCTATCACGATTGGTACTACTACCCCGTGATGGACTGGGAGGGTGAAGGGGTGCAGCTGGTCAACCCGATGATGGAGCGAGCGGACTACCCGTGGGTGATTGTCGGTCCGTTTGATAGCCCCGAAAGCGAGGAGTTTCGCCAAGCGCTGAGCCTTGCGTCTTCGCAAGACCTGCGCCGCCATCCCAAAGCGATTTCGGTGGACACTCTTCATACCGCTCCAGCGAATGTGTTTTCGCTCACGGTGAACGCCAAGCCGACCCCTGAACGCGCCCAAGTGGAGAATCTCGGCAACGCTATCCGCTCCATCAGCGATAGCGCAACCTTGTACCCTCCTCAAACGGGCGATTTGGAGCTCTGGCTGGAGTTCAAAGACGAGGTATCGGGCTATCTGGAGATGGAACTGGAAGCCCCCGAAGGCGTGGTGATTGACTTCAACGGTTTTGAGTACTTAGACCCTGTGCGCCCCGACCGCGTGCAGTGGACTTACGGCTTGAACAACACCTTCCGCTACATCACGCGTCGTGGCTGGCAGCGGTTCCAGAGCATCACCCGACGCGGTTTCCGTTACGCCACTCTCACTTTCCGCTTTCCGAAAGGCACGACCGAGCCTGTTCACCTGCGCGCCGTGCGATGCTACCAGAGCCTCTATCCCTACGAAGAGCGGGGCGAGTTCGTCTGCTCAGACACCTTACTCAATCGCATTGATCAGATTTCCCGAACGACGGTGCGCCTCTGTAGCGAGGACACCTATGTGGATTGCCCCGCCTACGAGCAGACCTTCTGGGTGGGCGATGCGCGCAACGAATCGCTGTTCGCCTACGCTGGCTTCGGTGAGTACCGTCTGGCGCGCCACTGCCTGTTGCTGGCGGGGCGCTCTACGGAACAAGCACCGATTGTGGAGAGCCAAGTGCCCAGCGCCTGGGAGAACCTGCTGACCGCTTGGGCACTGCTTTGGGCGATTGCCTGCTACGAACACTACCTTTTCACAGGCGATGAGGCGTTCTTGAAAGAGGTGTTCCCCTACATCGTACGCCAAAATGAGAGCTTTCATACCCGCTACATCAATCACGAGGGTCTGCTGGAGATTGAGGCGTGGAACATGCTGGACTGGGCGCCGATGGACACGCCCGGCAAAGGCGTCGTGACCCACCAGAACATGTGGCTGGTGAAAGCGTGGGAAGATACCGCCAAAATCGCCGACCAGCTGGGCGAGACGACGCACGCCCAAACTTGGCGTCAGTGGGCATCTGACCTGCGCGAGGCAGTCAACCGTCGCCTTTGGAACGAAACGAAACGCGCCTACACCGATTGCCTGCGCCCTGACGGGAGCCATAGCCCCACCTATAGCATGCAGACGCAGGTGGTCGCCCTGCTATGTGAAATCGCTCCGCCCGAACGACGCGCCTTTTTAGAGGGCTACCTGAACAACCCGCCCGACGGCTTCGTGCAAATCGGAAGCCCGTTCATGAGTGCGTTCCTGCTGGAGCTTCTGCTTCGCCTGAACCGACGCCAGCAGATTCTGGACATCATTCGGCGCGACTGGGGACTGATGGTGCAGATGGGGGCATCCACCTGTTGGGAGACCTTTCCCACCAAGCGCCCGCGCAACCCGCTCCATGCCAACGAAGCGGGGTGGTTGTTCGGTCCCAATTCGGGTTGGTTCACGCGGAGCCACTGCCACGCTTGGAGCGCCGCCCCTGCCTATATGTTGCCTGCAACCGTGTTGGGACTGGAGATTCTGGAGCTGAGTTTCAAAAAGGTGCGCCTCAGCCCCTTCTTGGGCGATTTGGAATGGGCATACGGCAAGTTCCCTACGCCCAACGGGGTCATCGGGTTCGCTTTGGAGCAGGCTGAGGGCACACTGCACTTACGGCTTACCGTCCCCGAAGGCACTGTTGCGCTGATTGGCGAGCAGGAGTACCCCGAAGGACACCACGAGATTGTGTTGGGTTGAGGGAGAGTAGAACTGTAAGCACTGAATGAAACGATTAGCCCCCACCTGAGCGCGAGAGAGTACACCGCAACAATCGGGTAATTTTATTGTACGATGATTACCCGCCTGCGTGTCTCCAACTTTCGGAGTTTTGGGGAAATCGATGTGGAGCTTGGGGCGTCAACATCGTGGTCGGTGCGAACGCCTCAGGCAAGTCCAACTTTGTTCAAGTCTTCCGGTTCCTGAGGGACATCTTACAGCACGGATTAGAAAATGCCGTCTCTCTACAAAGCGGTCTGGGCAAGATTAGTAACATCAAGACCAAATCCAACATCACTGAGATTACAACCGAGTACTCTCCAAGGCACACCGCCGTTGAGATGAGTTCCAGAAAAGGTGAGCCTTTTGATATTGTCCATATCAAGCACCGCCTCGCCGTAGGATACAATCGGAAAACCCAGTCGCCCCGATTTGAAAGCGAGGTCGTTGAGCTTAAACTGTTTAGCCGAGCGAGTAAAGAGGTCAAGACGATAAGAATAGACAGAGAGCGAGAGAAGGTCGCCGTGAAATCCGATTTGGAAGAACGGCTCTTGCGCGGGACGGGACGGTTTGAAATCCCCGATACAATCTCGGTGCTCAGTGTGCCTGTTTTGCCCGTGCTTATCCCTTTGTTCCGCCAGCTGATTACTATCTATGATTTTCAACCGAAGTTAGCGAAGCAGGCAGTGCCGATTACGGGTTCAGTTGAGTTGGAGGAGGATGCTCGCAATCTGCCCCTTGTGCTTCAACGAATCCTCAAGAATAGTGAACAGCGCAAACGATTGCTGAGATTAGTTCAGGACTTTTTGCCCTTCCTCAAGTCCCTGAACACTCAAACACTGCCCAACAGCGCCCTGATGTTGGCGGTTCAGGAAACCTACCTGAGGGTGTTTGAAAAATCGGGTTAGTGGCTTGGGCATCTGCCAATTATGCCCTCACCCACCCCGTCCCTCCCTCTCC
>CAKZQI010000203.1 GCA_937139515.1 uncultured Armatimonadota bacterium
CCTCTCACCGACGCCTTTGGCGACTGGGTGAGCGGGGTGCGCACGACCTACGACTGGAACGGTGCGTGGGGCTATCGGAATGAGCCGAACACGGGCGGGTTGCAGAAGGTGGGGATTCGCTGGTATGACCCCTACACGGGCAGGTTCCTCCAGCAAGACCCGTGGCTGGGTTCGGTGTCTGCTCCGCTCACGCTGAATGCGTATGCTTATTGTGTGAATGACCCCATCACTTATCAAGATGCCACTGGGCAGAAGATTAACTGGGGACAGTTGGGAAAAAATGTTCTCATCGGTGTAGGCGTAGGAGTGATTGTTATTCTCACAGCACCTGCGAGTGTGCCTGGAATGATTATTGGTGGAGTAGTGGGAGGAGCAGTGGCTGGTGCGCTGATTGCAGCGAACAACTACTACTACGAACATGACTTCGAGAGTTGGGATAACTCTGAGCTGTTAGAAGACATGACTGTCGGCGCTATTGAGGGAGGTGTCACGGGATTGATACTGGGGGCTTGTACTGCATGGAAAGGTGCGCCTCCTCGATTTCCGCCTCCTTACTCATCGTGGTCATTAGGCGAAAAGCTGGTCTTCAATGGCGTAATTAAGTCGTGGTAGTAATAGGAGGAAACCGATAATGTCTTTTACCTTTTCGGGAGACCCTTTGATAGGGGCAGTCTTTATTGGGACAGCCCTCCCTCTCTACCATAGTTTGCAGGGTGTTCGTCCGCGAATATCGCCGAAAACCTACTTAATATATTCATTACTTAGTTTCTTTATTAGTATACTCTTTATGTCGGTAGGATTCTTGGCGAACCAGGCTTTGAGAGCAGTTTCACATAGTGATAGACTCACTATATTGTTATTGTATTCTTTATTATACATACTATGTATGTTTTTCATTATAGCCCTGTTGCGGCGAATGTCCGTGCTGACGGATGAGCAGTCGAGGAGTCTTACCAAGAAATTGGGAAGCGGTGATGAATAATACTTGATAGATTTGTATACATCGAAGCAGGCTTTGACTTACGGGAGAGTAGTAGTCTATGCGACTGGCGATTGCTGGGATAATGCTTTCTTGCCACTGTCTAACAACGGTGCGTGAGGCTATCGCAACGAGCCGAACACGGGCGGGTTGCAGAAGGTGGGGGTTCGGTGGTATGACCCCTACACGGGCAGGTTCCTCCAGCAAGACCCGTGGTTGGGTTCGGTGTCTGTTCCCCTCACGCTGAATGCGTATGCTTACTGTGTGAATGACCCGATGAACGCGGTGGATCCGAGTGGTGCCATTCCTCTGATAGTTGTCATAGGTATTGGCGCATTGATAGGCCTTGGTGCGACTGCAGCTGCTGATTATTTGGATGGAGACTACACCTTGAACTGGCCGTGGTGGGCTTACCTCGCGGGTGGGGTTGCAGGTGGCGCTACTTTCGGCTTGTTAGGGATTTGGAACGCAGCTGGTGCAACCACTGTAACAGTCTGTAGACATGGTCCTTTGTATCCAGGAATGTGGGTGCAGATAGGAACGCCGACTGTAGGTAACTGGTTTCGTTCAGGGATGGCTCAGCGCGTCCCTTACGATACTTACAGAACGGGCGCAATCGTCATTCCCGAAGTACCGAAATCTTCGTTGAGCTACCCTCCTGGCTGGGAGGTAGTGAAAGCTATACTGGGTCAGCGCATCTTCAATGGTCATTTCTGAACATTTTAGAAGGGGCAGGAGTAAGGAATGCTCCTTCCCCTGTTTTTTCAAGGTGCAACAAGAATGGAAAGTAATTTTGGGTTTTTGCTGTTTAGTTTGCCATTTTACTTGATGTTAGCCGTCGGTTTACTAATCGATGTGATAAATATATTCTTATATATCAACGGTATAGTTTATGAATATCGTAGGATAGTACATGGTGTCGTTTGGAAAAGAAGAGTTTCATCAGCGCCTATTCTGTCTTTGCTATTTTATTTGTTATTTGGATGGTATGGCGTATTAATTAATTTACATTTGAAAAAACCATTTTATCCGCTGAGTAATGAAACAGTTCTTGCTCTATTCTTAATGGTTTTTCACATATTTTATAATGCGTTACTAATACTAATTACCCATAAATTTATTAGATATTTTCACCGAAAGACGAAAAATGATAGATAAAGACAATGATACGAACTGGGTATATTATAGCCACGGCTCTTCGATGTATCGTATCAACGAGACCTATCAACACTGGACGCAACGAGGCGACCTGATGGCGCAGTCTA
>CAKZQI010000204.1 GCA_937139515.1 uncultured Armatimonadota bacterium
ACAGAGGAAACACCTCCAAGAAGTACCACTGGAGGCGCGCCAGCGTCTTGAGCAAGACATTGGTGAGGTTGGGCAGGCGCATCGGGGGGATTTCCATATAAAACGGCATCGCACTGCCTGGTAGCACCTGCGCAGAGAGCCAACCTGCCAGCAGGAACACGCCGACCAACACACCCGCCCAAATCGCCAGCGCCAGCGGATACGCCGACAGCAACGCCAACACCACGCCCAACTGTGCCGAGCAGGGGATGGTCAGCGTGAGCAGGAAGGTCGTGATGATGCGCTCGCGACGAGTCTCCAAAACGCGAGTGACCACGGTCGCCATCGTGTCGCACCCGAAGCCCAGCACAATCGGGATGACTGCCCGCCCGTTCAGCCCCATCGCCTTGAACACGCGGTCAATCAGCAACGCCAAGCGCGGAAGGTAGCCCGTGTCCTCCAACAAAGCGAACACGAGGAAGAAGAAGGTCACAATCGGCAGGATGAGCGCCACCGCATAGGTCACACCGAGCGTCCAGACCCCATACTCGCCCACGAGCAGTTCCTGAACTGGCGTCCACGGCAAAATTCGGCGCACGAGCGACTCCACGAACGGGTTGATGTACTCGCCGAACAGGTTTTCCTCTAAGAGACCGACCACCGTGCCCGCGCCGAACACACCCACAAACTGATACAACCCAAAATAGAGCACAAGCGCCAAAATCGGGAAGCCTGTCCACGGATTCATACAAAGCCAACTGACCCACTGGGCGACTGTTTGGGGTCGGGTAGGCGCGACCGTGCTGAGGACCTGCTGGCTCACCTGCTGGCTCCACTGCTGGCGGTGCTGTTCAATCTGCCAAGCGAAGGGGGCGTCTAACTGATTTTGGAGCCGTTCTATGAGGGCGCGTATTGCCGACAGGTTCTGTGCGCTCTCTTGGTCTTCCACCTCTTGCCAGGCTTCGGGGTCGCCTTGCAGGAGCATTAAGGCGAGCGTGCGTCGGCTCAGAGCGTAGTCGCCAAGCAGATGTGTCTCAAGCTCTGCGAGCGCATGCTCAATCGCAGGCGGATAGGTGAGGGGAGGCGGAGGGGTGGAAGTGTTCATCAATCAGCTCCTTCAGCTCGGCGATACCGCGCCCCGAAAGGCTCACGGTGGGGATGATGGGGATACCCAACGATTGGCGTAGGGCAGGGATGTCCACCTGAAGCCCCGCGCGCTCCAACTCGTCCATCATATTCAACACCAACACAACGGGCAAGCCAAGCTCCATAATCTGCAAGGTCAGCGGGAGCATTCGCGCCAGATTCTTGGCGTCCACCACATGAAGCACCAAGTCGGGACGCTGGCGCAGGAGCATTCGGCGTGCAACCTGCTCCTCTTCAGTGATGGGGTTCAGCGAGTACAGTCCGGGCGAGTCGATGACGGTGTAGCGATGCCCTTTATAGTGGAGCGTGCCTTGCGTGATTTCTACGGTGGTGCCGGGGTAGTTGGAGACCGTGACATAGCGTCCTGTGAGTTTGTGGAACAGCACACTTTTGCCCACATTCGGGTTGCCCACAATCATAATCAGAGGCGGGCGCTTCTCCGCACTGATTTCCTGCGCAGGACGAGGCATAGATAGGGTCTCCATTTTCTATAACTATACCCTTTAGCGTGGCTAAATATCAAGGGGTGGTACGAGGGTGTTGAAGGTGTTTGAAATATCGTGGCACGGGCATCCTGCCCGTGGAGCAAAGCGCACGAGCCACGAGGTAAGAGGCGACAGGGAGGGGGTGTCATTCTGAGCAAAGGCAAGCTTGGTCTTCCAAGCTGGATGGGCGGGAAGCCCATACCACAATAGGTGGGGGCGGAGAACCACAAGTGAAGCGAGGTATACTTTTCAGTCAGTTCGGACGCAGGCTTCGCGTCGCTTGAGAACAGTCCATGCTTGGGCGGATTTGGCGGATACTTATCGGACCGGTATTGTCAACGCGTCGGGCGCGCCACGAGCGCCTGGCGGTCTTATTAGCTCTTCCCGTGTTCGCTTCAGATGCGCTTTCTTCCTCCGCCTACGCCACCGAAGAGATGAAACTGGTGCTTTGGGAAGCGGGCGAGCAAGCCCTTCAATATGCGTTCCCCATCTCTATCGCAGTGGTGACTTTGTTGGCGATTGTGATTTTCTCCTACCGCCAGACGGTCTACGCCTATCCGCAGGGCGGGGGCGCGTTCATCGTCTCTCGGGAGAACCTGGGCGAGTTTTGGGGGGTCTTGGCGGCGTCCGCCCTGCTGGTCGGCTATGTGCTGACGGTGGCGGTGAGTATCGCGGCGGGGGTGAACGCAATTATTTCCGCCTTCCCCGAACTGATTGAAGAGCGCATTTTGCTCTGCGTACTATTTATTGCGCTGATGACGCTCATCAACCTCAGGGGGGCGCGCGAGTCGGGTGCGGTGTTTGCCCCACCGACTTACGGCTTTGTCGCCACGATGTTCGTGCTGATTGGGATTGCCCTGTGGCGGGGCACTTCGGGAGAGGTACAGGTTCCTTCCTACCCCCCGTATGCCGAGGCGACGACCGCCTTTGGGCTTCTGGTGTTGCTCAAGGCGTTTGCGCGCGGGTGTTCGGCACTGACAGGCGTCGAGGCGATTGCCGATGGCGTCGCCGCATTCAAGCCCCCCGAATCGCGCAACGCCGCTCTGACCCTGCTCATCTTGGGAATCATCTTGTCGGGGCTGGTGCTGGGCATCACCTACACCTCCAGCTACTACAACATCCTGCCTGTGAAGAACGAGCAGGGCGAGATTGTGGAGACGCTCATCTCGCGTTTGGCACGCACGGTGTTGGAGGGCACGCCGTTCGCTTGGTTCTACTATGTGGTGCAGATTGCGACCACGCTCATCCTCATCCTGGCGGCGAACACCGCGTATGTGGACTTTCCGCGCCTCTCGTCCATCTTGGCGAATGCCCGCTATGCGCCGCGCCAGCTGGCGAACTTGGGCGACCGCCTCGTGTTCAATAATGGGATTATTCTGCTGGGCGTGCTGTCGGCGTTGTTGGTTATCTATTTTCGTGGGGATACCCACGCGCTCATCCCGCTCTATGCGGTGGGTGTGTTCCTGTCGTTCACGCTGTCGCAGGCAGGGATGGCGCGCCGATTCGCTCGTGTCCGACCGCCCCGCTGGCGCATCAGCATGCTCATCAGTGGGTTCGGGGCGACCGTGACCTTCCTAGTGTTCTGCACGCAACTCATCGTGAACCTGCCCAACGGCTCGTGGATTACGATGGTCTCAATCGGGCTGTTGGTGTTTCTGCTGTTCAAGGTGCATCAGCACTATATGGAGGTGCGTGAGCAGTTGCGTCCTCAGGCGACCCCGCTACGCCCCGTGCGCCACAAGGTGGTGGTACTGGTACCGGGCGTGCATAACGGAGTGCTTGAGGCGCTCAACTACGCACGCACACTGGCGCCCCCTGATGAGATAGAAGCGGTTCATATCAACCTTGACCCGCGCCCGCCCGCCATCTATCGGCGGGTGGTCAAGCGCAGTCGGGATGAGGAGGCAGAAATCCACCTCGTCACGCCCTCCGCCGAAAAGATGCAGAAAGAGTGGCAGGCGTTCGTGCCCGACATCCCACTCCGAATCATCGACTCGGAACATCGCTCGCTGGTGGAGCCAGTGGAAGAGTACATCGATGAGTTGATGGCAGAGGAAGAGTTAGACCAGATTACCATCATCATTCCGGAGTTTTATCCGCGCAAGTGGTGGCACCACCTGTTGCACAACCAATCCGCCTGGATTTTACGGCTGGCATTGATGCGCAAGCCGAAGGTAGTGGTCAGCACCGTGCGTTATTTCTTGGAGCGTTGAGATGAAGACGATTCTGATGGCCTATCGCGGTACAGAACAAGACAAGCGCATCCTCCGATGGCTCTGCCGTTATGCAAAGCAAAAGCGCGCCGAGCTGAAACTGGTGTATGTGTTGACGGTCGGCTTCGGGCACGAGGTGGACACCCCCGAACCTCCGGGGGTCAAGGAGGCGGAACAAGCCCTGCTGGAGGGCGAGCACATCGCACAAGAGGAAGGGGTGATTGTATCGGCAGACCTCGTCCAGTCGCGCGAAGCGGGCACGGGGTTGGTGGAGGAGGCGGAGGTCGTCGAGGCAGACCTGCTGGTCATGACCGACACCCGCCAGCTCATCTTGGACGACAATCCCCTCGGCACGGGCACGGTCGCTTATGTGACCCAGAATGCCCCCTGTCCGGTGTGGGTTTGCTACGAACCGCTCCGCAACGGGAACCGATGAATCCGCTGGAGTTAGACCCGCAGTGGGTTGGGGTGTTGCGGGCACAGTTGCTGGAGTGGTTTGGGCGTCATCACCGCCCTCTGCCGTGGCGAGGCGTGGACAATCCCTACTATGTGTGGGTGTCGGAAATCATGCTCCAGCAGACCCAGGTGGCGACGGTCATCCCCTACTTTGAGCGGTTCATTCAACGCTTCCCGACGGTGCAATCGCTTGCAGAGGCGGAGCTGGAGGAGGTGCTGAAGTATTGGGAAGGGCTGGGCTACTATTCACGGGCGCGCCACCTGTGGCGCTCTGCCCAGCAGGTTGTGGCGAACGGGGGGGAACTGCCTCGTACAGCCGAGCGTCTGCGTGAACTGCCCGGCATCGGCGCGTACACCGCGGGTGCCATCGCCAGCATCGCCTTCAATCAGCCCGAGCCGTTGGTGGACGGCAATGTGACGCGGGTGCTGGCACGCCTGCTGTGGCTAAAGGGCGATTTGAAGACCAGCAAGGCGCAGAAGCTCCTCTGGCAGGTCGCCCGTCAGCTGGTAGACCCTGAGCGTCCCGGCGACTTCAATCAAGCGCTGATGGAGCTCGGTTCCACGGTCTGTACCCCGCTTCAGCCTCGCTGTGAGGGGTGTCCCGTGCAATCCCTCTGCTCGGCTTATCAGCGGGGTCAGCCCACTGCCGTTCCCGAACCCACGCCGAGCAAGCCATCGCGCCAGGTGGTGGATGTGTCGGCAATCGTGCTGACCGACCTGCGCGTGTTGTTAGCCCAGCGCCCACCCGAAGGACTGTGGGGCGGGCTTTGGGAGTTCCCACGCACCACCCGTGCAGGGCGTGAGCCTATTGAATTGGTCGCCCAACAGATTGGCGCGCGCCATCAGTTGCAGATTGAGCCAATTCGTGTCATCGGCACCGTCAAGCACGCCGTGACCTATTCTCGGATTGTGTTGTATGGCGTGCTGTGCCGACATAAGCAGGGAACCCCCACTCAGGGCGACTACCAGCGTTTGGAATGGGTACCCATCAGTGGGTTGGGAACCTATCCCCTATCCGCTCCTCAACGCCAGTTAGCCGAGCGTTTGGAGCAGAATGAAATCACACCCAGCCTGTTTGAGTAGGGGATTGCGCTCGAGAGGAGCGCACAGTTTGCATTCCCAATTCGGTGAGTAATCGTCTCTATGCCATGTTCGGGTGGCGTTCACTTCTGGACTCAGGTGATTCGGCGGATAGTCTGCCCCTGAAGAGGGTATGTGAGGAAAAGGCTCCCCATCTCTGGGGAGCCTTCGGGGTCAAGGTTAGCGAACTCGGTCTGCAATCAGGCGACGCACAATTGCCCCTGCCACCAAGCGCGAGGAGAGACGATAGGAACCAGCTGTCATTTGTTGGCGCACTTCCGCCACGCGCTCCGCACGAACCTCTGGCTCGTTTGCCAGCTGGCGCGCCAGTTCCAGCGCCAATCGCAGGTCTTTTTCGGGAGCAGGTGGAACAGGCTCAGGCACATGTTCCTTCACGACCGATGTCGTCTTGTTTTGGCGATACGCCACTGCGACCTTCCGCACCTCATCTAACGAGATTTGCATCATTCAACCTCCATAGTCTTGCTGAGTGTTCAACAAGCCGGAGGTCAGGCAACCCGGCTATCTGCTGTTCAGCAGACCCGTGGCTTTGCGCCCCTGCATCACTACAGGTTTGCCCTTTTCTGCCTCGGCTTACGCCTAATCTGATTGTCGGCATAGCCGCTGAAAATCTTGAGTCCCCAGTGGGGGAATTTCCTGCCCCCAAGACCTTCTTGGGGATTATAGCACAGTTTTCCAAGACTCTTGGCACGGGCGGTCGCACCGCGCTAAGAAGTTCGGTTCCGCCCGGAAAGCCTACCTTGTCGCCCTGAGGCTCTATACGGCGCGCACAGGGAGGGTCCTAACAAGATGCGTACCGCTGGGAACGCAGGCGTCCCGCCTGCAATCTCGTTGAGAGCATTTTGGGTAAGGATGCCCAAGCCACGGGCGGGCGAGACGCCCGCACTGCCAGTATTTTTCAAACCCCCTCAACCTGCGCCTTCCTAATCCGCCCAAACACGCTCAAAGACCCAGCTGGCGCCTGCGCTTAGCGTGAGGGTGTAGCCGAACACACCCTGTAGGCTATCCGCGGGGAACAGACCATTCAGGGCGGTCTTCGTGCCCCCAATCAGGATTAGGAGCAGGGGTAGCAGGAGCGGGAAGGTCAACACGGCTAAGAGTGCCCCGCGTGTCGTCGTGCGCGCCACCAACGCTCCACAGAGCGTGAGCACCGACACCAAGCAGAACCCGCCAAACAACCATAACAACAGCCACCCTCCCAAGTGTCCCTTAAGAGGCGCCACCACCAGCCCGTACAGCGGAACCAGTATCAGCGTCAGCAACAGGTACAGCGTGAAATGGAACAACCACTTGCCCCAGAAGACCGCCGAGGGGCGGGCGCCCACCCGCAACAAGTCCGCAGTGCCCGCCTCTTCCTCCACGATGAACCCACGCGCCAGAGCAGGGAACATCCCGAACAGAATCGCCACCCAGAACAGCCCTGCCGTTAGCCCTTCGGACAGCGAAGCGCCCAAGCTCGCAAAGCCCACCGCCACGACCGTCACCACACCCATCAGTGCAGACGCCACCAGCCCCTGCCTCAGGCGCCATTCCTGAAGCAGGTCTTTGCGCCAGACCGCCCCGACCTCACGCACCCATTTCCAGGGTGAGGTCGCCCCACGCAAGCGATTCGTTGCGGTTGGTGGCGAGGACGACGATTCCAAAGGTTCGATGTTCATCAATCACGCGCTCCAGCAGTAGCATTCCACGGGCATCCAGCCCGGCGTCGGGTTCATCCAACAGAAGCAGGGGCGGTCGTCCCCAAGTCGCGAGGGCAAGGCGCATGCGCTGGCGCATCCCTGTGGAGTAGGTGCGCAGGAGGTCGTCGGCGCGTGCGCCCAACTCAAACCGCTCCAGATGCGCCATTAGCTCCGTGTCGGTGGCGTCGGTATCCCGCAGGGTCGCCCACCAGCGTAAGTGCTCACGGGCGGTCAGCTCGCGGTAAAGTGCGCCGTCGGTGGCGCTCCAGCCCAGCCATGCCCTGCGCTCGGCAAACGCCTGACCTGCCAAAGCCATCTGCACGCGCCCCTCGGTAGGGGTCAGCAATCCCGCCAAAATCCGTATCAGGGTGCTTTTGCCCGAGCCGTTGCTCCCACGCACCACCAGCACCGTGCCCTGCGAAAGAGTGAGTTCTATATGGCGGAAGACCCAACGCTCACCAAAGCGCTTGCCCAAGTCGTGGCAGGTCAGTGTCCAACCCGTCTGCACAGTCGCAGTATACCCGCAATATCCCCTTAGGGGGTACAATCTGAGCGTGAACTGCGGCAGGCAGAAATAAGAATAGCTTTCCCCTGATGCGTGCGCTTATCTGGCTAACGGTTGCGGTTGTACTGGTGAACCTCGTCGCCTTCGGTCTAACCGACTTGGACGAGGGCTTCTATGCCAGCGTCGCATGGGAGATGCACCAGCGGGGGGACTGGCTCACGCCGACTTTCAAGGGGGAGCCATGGTTTGAGAAGCCCCCGTTCCTCTACTGGCTGATGGGGCTTTCTCAGACGGTGTTCGGCGAGAACCTGTTCGCCCTACGTTTGCCCTCCGCCCTGATGTTCGTGCTGACGCTCGTGGTGTTGGGGCATTGGGGCAATCGGAGGCTGGGTGCGGGATTGGGCACGCTGTCGGCGTTGTTGTTTGCGCTGTCGCCCCTTAGCTTCCTACTGGCGCATCTGGCGATTACGGACATGACGCTCACTGCTCTGTTGCTGGTTGCCCTGATAGCCCTCTGGGAGCTGCCGACACGCCCACTGTTGTGGAGCGTTGTTGGGGGGCTTGCGCTGGGAAACGCCGTGCTTACTAAGGGACCTGTGGGGCTGGTGTTGGTGGGTTTGCTCTTTCTGTGGAACCTGCGCCTGCTAAACGAGCGCGGGCTGAAGTCCCGCTGGGTTGGGATGGCGTTGGGCGTGGCGCTTTTGACCTGCCTGCCGTGGTACATCGGGGTCTACCTCAAGCACGGGGGCGAGTTCTTCAACGAGTTCGTGGTTCGCCAGAACCTGTTGCGCTTCGCCGGAGGCGACACGGCGCATTCGGCACTTGCCCTGATGACCGCAGGAGGCGCAGGCAACTTCGTGGCAGGGCTGGCAGTGTACCTGCTGTTTTATGTGTTGGTCTTAGGGCTCGGTGCATTGCCGATGATTGGGGGCGTGAGCGTGCTATGGAGCAGAGACCCCGACCCTCTGCGCACTTACCTGCGTCGCTGGGCGCTGTTGGTCTTCGGGCTGTTCACGCTAAGTTTTACCAAACTGCCTGCCTACATCTTCCCGATGTTTCCTGCCTTAGCGCTGTTGGTGGCATATAGGCTTTCACAGGGCGTGCTTTCGGATTGGAGTTTTTACTTGAGCAAGATATCGCAAGCCGTCTGGCTCACCTTAGGTGGCGCGATTGCTTGGATTAGTGGTGCCTATTGGGCAATCGGCTTGGGCGTGGGCTATCTGGTGTGGCACATTATGCTGAGGCATGTGTCCTTGACTCACTCGCTGAGGGCACTTACAGAAAACTCAGCGTCTCCATTAGCCCTCACCCACCCCAAAGAGAACCTCACCCCCCCGTCCCCCCTCTCCGCAAGCAGAGAGGGGGGCGAAGCAGGGCATTCCCCCTCTCCGTTTACGGAGAGGGGGTTAGGGGGTGAGGTGAACTCAGAAACCCCCTTCTCCCTCCCCCTAACGCAGGCGGAGAGCGTGCCGAAGTCCCCCTCTCCGTTTACGGAGAGGGGGTTAGGGGGTGAGGTCAAACCGCCTGTAAAAGCCAATACCCTGCTGATTGTCAGCACCGTCCTCATCCTCATCGGGTTCAACGGGGCATTAGTGGGTTATGACCGCATCGCCTTGCAACCTGTGCGCGAGTTGGCACTCTCCGTGCCGAACTATCGCACGCTCATCGCCTATCGGGTGAATCCCAGCTATCCCAGCCTTCAGTTCTATCGCAAGGGGCGTTATGCTTCTAGCGCTGAGCCGAATGCCGTGCTTCAGCAGATGCGCTCTGAAGGAGCTTACTGCCTCACCACCGACGCCGAGTTCGCTCGGAACTCCGCCGTCATCCTCGTGCGCCAACGCAAGGTAATGGACCGAGAGTTCTTCTTGCTGGCGCCCCGCTATGACCAGCCTCTGTAAACTTCTACAGATTTTTTCGCAACCCCGTAAACACACCGACCTAGCTTGCTCCCTGTGGCACACGGCTTGCTATTTCTCTCATCGCAAGGCAAAACTTGCTTTGGGAGGATACCATGAACCAAATCAAAACGCTTCTGATGATGGCAACTGCGGCTCTGACCGCCACGACTTTTGCGAACGCAACGCTGTTCAACAACGACAAGATTACCCAGTTGGGCACGGTGACCCTGAAGATTACGAGCGTCTCACCCGGTATTACTACGCAAATCAACTACAACAGCACGAACCTGAATCTTCAAACGGGTGAGTTTGTGCTAAACCCGACCACAGCGCCCGAGAACTACGCCTATTGTGTAGATTTAGACCACACGATTAACCTCAACCAGACCTACACCTACGAGCTCTGGCTTGCCTACGGGCGCGTGGGCTCCATCTTGGCACAGCGCGGCTCGTTCCTTACAGCTCCCGACCTGAACAAGAAGGCTGCGGCGCTGCAGATTGCGCTCTGGGAAGCGGCGCACGACCACGCCTATGGCAATCCGATTTCTCTGTCGGGCAACTTGTTCAAGTATTCCAACGACGCCACGGTCGTGAGCTACGTCAACTCGCTCCTTTCGGCTACCGCAGGTCAGGCAGACTACTACTATTTCCTGCGTAGCCCCAACGGCGCCCAGAACTTGGCGATGGTTCCAGAACCCGCCAGCTTGATTGCACTGGGCACAGGTTTGGTGAGCATGCTCGCTCGACGCCGACGCAAGCGATAAACAAAGCACTGCAACACACCTCCGACAGCACGCGCGTTCCTCGCCCGTGCTATTTTTTACGCCTGAGAAACGCCCGCCCCCCAAAGCGCGCGAATCGTAGTATAATAGCGGTGGTGAGCAACGGTGTTCACTCGCTCAAATGCTCACCCTAACTATCACGGGAGAGAGAACGATGAGTCCGCAGAGGAAAAACATCAAGGGATTCGCCTCCGAATGGTCACAACACGCTCACGACCCCCAACGCACCAGCTACACCGACCAAATCGTGCCCCCACCATGGCGCCTGCGCTGGATTTGGAACGGGGTGGACAATCAAGGCGGGGTCGCCAAAGTCACTTCCACTGGCTCCCTGCCTCGAAATGTGCAACCGATTACAGGTGGAGGGCGTGTCTATATCGCCGCAGGGAACGATGGGGTGTTCGCCCTGAGCGAAATCAACGGGCGCACGCTCTGGCAACGAGGCGGTCTGGGCACGATTAACTCAACGCTCGCTTATGACCACGCCACCCAATCGGTGTACGCTTTGGCGACCAACGGCACGCTGTACCAACTGGACGCCAAGACGGGCAGGGTGCGCGTGCGTTATCAGAGCAACCGCAGTAGTTCGCTCCCGTTGCCCCCTGCGCTGTTTGGCTCGCGGGTGTGGTTTTCGATGGGCAGTTCCGTCTACTGCGTGCATAAGTCCACGATGCGCCTGATATGGCAGTACAACGCAGGCAGTGAGGTGGTGACCCCACCCAGCTACTCGGTCTCGCGCAACTGTGTGGTGGTGGGCTGTGCCGACCTGTCGGTTCACGCTATCGATGGCTCGGACGGCACGCGCCGATGGCGTGCTACGCCAGTGCCACCCGTTCATCCTGCCAGTGAGCCAGTGGAATATCGCTACGGCTGGCCCGTGATTGCGGACGGTGCTGGGGTGGTGTTGATGAAGGTTCGGTTGGGGTGGGACCGACTTTGGACTGACTGGCCCCAGACCAACGCCCAGATGCGCCAGTTGCTCACGCAGAACCCGGGGCATCAGGCGCTGTTTGTGTTGCGCTTGGATGATGGCGTCGTGCCTTATATCGCGCTGGTGGGGCACGGAGGCTACGGCGACCAAGACTACCTGCCGATGGGACCTCAGCCCGTCGTGAAACGCTTCCCGAACGGCAAGGAGGTGGTCTACACTGTTATCCGTGCGCGCCACGCCCACGACGCACGCTGGGACTCGCATTTTGGCGAGATGATGCTGGACGACACGACGGTGCTCGGCTTGCAGGCGGGCGATGTGCGCTTCATCCGCTTTGACTATCCTCCCGGCGCCCAAGACCCCTTCCTGCTCACCGACGAGCAGCCGAATGTGTCGATGGCGGGCGACTACCTGTTCGGGGGACACTGGGAAGCAGGCTTCGCCTTGAAGGTTTTAGACCGCTCGCCCGCGCGGGGCAGTTTCACCAACCCCATCCCGTCCGAGCGCCTTGCGACGATTGCCACCTCACAAGATAGCACCGCATGCGCCTTCAGTCCCTCGCACTACTGCGCCAGCAACTTGGAGAACACCCGCCCCTACGACTTCGGCTTCTACATCTACTACGACCAAGGCGCCGTGTACGACCAGTATTGGAGCGAATATGCGTGCTATGTGGTCAGCAACAGCAACCTCTATTTTCGGAGTGCGGACGGGGCGATTATGGCTCTGACACACGGGCAACCGACTGCATCTACCTCGTGGAGACCTGCGCTGGCACGCGCCAAGTCCGTTGAGCGTTCGGCTCCTGCGTGTATCAAGGCGGAGCAGGCGCGCGAGTGGGCAGGCTATCAAACCACAGTGGAGGGCGTTCTGCGCTTTGTGCATAACAACGGCAAAAAGGTGATGCTCGGTTTCCACAACCCCCATCGGGGGCACTTCAAAATCATCATTCGCAAGGATGATTGGGAGCGGTTTGGGGGTGCGCCCGAACGACGCTATCGGGTGGGGCAGCTTGTTCGGGTTCAGGGCACGATAGAGTGGTATCAGGGCGACCCGACGGTCTATGCCACCACTCCCGACCAGATAGAGCGCGTGTAGGACACGAGCGTTGCAACAGGTAGCACGAGCAACCCAGCTCGTGCTACTTTTTTTTCAGGGATTGCCTGTGAAATTCTGCTCGTTCGTCGGCGGGTTCGGGGTCGGCTCAAAACTGACCTGCAAAACGAACGCGCTCTCCGAGCCTTCTATCTTTGCTTTGGTGGTGATGCGCATCTGACGCATTAGCAAATCGTTCTTCTCCAGCACAATCTCCAGTTCGTCCTCGCGGTTGCGCTCGTTCTTGATACGCCCTTTGAGAACGACCTGTTTCTCGTCCTCTTTGGCGACGCTCAGCTGGGTTATCTGCTTACGGAACTTCTCCTGGCTACTGTTTCCCCCAAACACGAACACCATATCGTAAGTCGGCACGATATCCAGCGAGGGCATAAGTTCCAGCAGGGCTAAGCCTGAGTTACCCACTTGGAGGTTCTGACCGCCCCCTTGCAAGCGTTGTCCATCGCACAGATAACGCTGGGCGTCCCCCGTGCGATTGTAGTCTTTGACCAGCAAGTTGAGCATGGCGGGGCGCTTGAGGGTGTAGCCGTAGGTCAGGCGCTGGATTGGCTCACCTTGGGGGTTGCGTGGGGTCATCATCAACACCACCAGCTCGGTCTTGCTTTGTAGGCTCTCTAACTTGGAGTAGGCTTCAAACGAGCGGTTCAGCCACTGCAGAGCGTTCGGCTCCACCTGCGCCCACACCTTTATTATAGCAAGCGCAACTGTCCCCATCAGCACCATCATCTTGCGCATAGCTAGAGTATACCTACACTCCAACGCTACCCCAACACGGCTCGGCAGGAGTGCTGACGCGGTTGACCGAAATAGAGAAGCGTGCGTGCGTGGTGGCTGGGATTGGGGCTTATCCTGGTCTTGAACCTGTGGGCGGTGTTCCACTGGCACTACGATGAGGGTCTGCAAGACAGTTTTGAGAACCTGGATGTGCGCGTGATTGTGCAGAACCTTCAACCGCCTCATCACCCGCTCCAGTGGTTCGTGAGGGATTGGGTGCTGGGCAACGGCTTCTACCGTCCGCTCCCCAGCCTTCTGTATGAGTTGGACTATGCGCTCTGGGGCGAAAACTTGCTCGCCTACAAGTGGCTCAACGGTCTGATTGCCACCCTGTGTGCCGTGTTGGTGGTCTGGTTTAGCTACGAGCTGAGCCGAGAGCGAACTTTTGCTTTGGGGATGGGATTGATATTTACCCTTTGGCAAACGGGGCTTTTAGGCGCCTATCCCGAATGGGTCGTGTTTGTTGGGGGAGCGGTCGCCCTCCTGATAGGATATCGGTTCTGGCGCGATGGGCGCAGGGCGATACTTCTAACGGCGTTGGTGATGACTGCGATGTTGGAGTTGCGCTTCGTGCCCAACCTGCCTGACCTCCACATTGCAAGTTTCTCTTATCGCGTCGTCGGCTGGATTCCGGGGCGTACCGCCACGCTGATGACGCTCTTCGCTCTGATAGCGCTGGCAAGCTACTGTCGTTATGCGCGGAGGGGAGGGTGGGTGTGGGCAGTTATCAGCATCGTCGGAATGTTGGGTGCGCTGGGGAGCTATGAGGGGGCAGTGGTCTTGCCGTTGCTGATGGCGCTGTGTGGATGGGGGATTAGGCGTGCAGGAGGGCGTTTCGTCGGGTGGGTTCCGTTGTTGGGGGTGGGGATTCTGGTCTTGTATGGGCTGTTATATCTGGCAGTCGTCCCAGTAGGGAGCGAGTATCAATCCCAGCGCTTGCGACGCTCCAGTTCGCTGTTCAGCACACTGGTCTATTGGCTTGTTCCCCCATTTCGGGAG
>CAKZQI010000205.1 GCA_937139515.1 uncultured Armatimonadota bacterium
TCCCCTACCCTGTCACCCTGAGCGTCAGCGAAGGGTCTGAGATTCTTCGCTTCGCTCAGAATGACAAAAGAGGGGGCCTCAATGACAAAAGAGGGGGGCGCAATTCTACTCTTGTTAGACCCTCCTCTGCTTCCCCAAAACCGTTCAACCAAGAATAGTTTACATTTGTCTACTTCTGTGTCCTACTCAGTGCCATGGCTCGTATTCGGAAGAACTTATCGCGTGAGTGGATTGCACAGGAGCTGGCACAGACCTTCCAGCTGCCCCTGTTGAGCGTGCCGGTGCAGTTGGGCACGAACGCCTTCTTGCAGCTGGCGCGCCACCAGAAAGGCAAGCGTGAGCGCCCGCGTCAACTGCCACCACACCTGTGGACAGCAGTGCGCGAGGAAGCCTGTCAGTTTTGCCTCCAAACTTTAGCCGAACTGATGGGGATTACCCAAGGACCTCACGCCGTCAGTCCAGAGCAAGCCACCCTGTACGACGCCTTTCTGACGGCAGTGCGTTGCTATTTGGAATCGCCCCCACCCGCTTTGGAGGAACCCGCTGACACGATGCCCCCCAGCGAGCGCATCCGCTATGAGCAGGGGCTATGGAGCCAAGCGCGCGAAGCCCTCGCCCTGTGCGAGCGATGGCGCCATGCGCTTTTACAACACAAAGTGCCAGAAGACCGAGCCGTAAGTGCGCTTGGGAGTGACCTCCAAGCCGGCGGAGAAGCCGAGCCGAAGCCGAAGCCCGACAAACAGCGAACTGCCCTTCGGCGTCAGCACGCCCGAGGCAAACAGCGTGCCGTTTCGGTCCGAGCGCCAGAAGTCGGCGGCTAATGCCAATCGGAAGTCGCGCTCTGGGCTATAAATAGCGCCGATTCGCAGGGTGGGCACGATTAGATTGGGCTTTTCGTTCCACTCCTCGCCTGCGAAACGCGCTTGGAGGTGGCGACGCACTAACCGAAAGAGCGGCGCTTGCACCAGCCCACCCCCAAAGTGCCCTGTGTTGAGCCAGAACACCTTCGGATTGCCCAGCGCCCGCACCAGCTTCTCGGTGTCTTCGGTCGGCACGACGATATCGAACCGTGCGCCAATCACGAAGGTCTTTTGCCCGTGTTCTGGGGCGAGGTGGTTCATCGGTTCAATCGGGGCGAGCGCTTCGCGCAGGCGTTCTAGGGTGTAGCCCTCAGCGCGCAGGCGCAGACGCGCACGGATTGCCAACACCGAATGCCACAGCACATGCGCCAAATCGGCACCTCCAAGGATGAGCACCGCACTGTGCAGGCGCGGTTCCACCGCCAGCGCGTTAGACCCCATAATCGCGCCGAGGCTGACCCCTACCAGCGCGATTCGGTCGGGGTCTACTTCAGGCTGGCGTTGGAGCCAATCCACCACGCGCCGCACATCCCACACTGCCTGCACCCCTGCTTGGATAAGCAACTCCACATCGCCCGCCAAAATCAGGTCGCCACTGCCGGAACCTTCAGGCGTGCGCGCCATATGATACGGCAAGGTCATCAGGAACACGGCGATGCCGTTCTTGGCGAACTCTTTTGCCAGCCCCATCTCCAAGTCGGGGCGACGAATGCCGAGGCTATGAAGCAGGACAACCGTCGGGACGCGCCCATCGCGCACCTTCGGGATGAGCCACCAGCCGTGGATGGTATTGTTGCGTGCATAGCGACTGGCGAACGCGCTGGGTATCTCCACCCGATACTCTAAGTATTCACCATGCTCCACAACAGTAACCAGGCGCGAGGGAAACACGGGGTCTAAAGGGTCGCGGAGGTCGTAGCCTTGAGCAAAACCAAACAGCATAAGAAGCCAAAATCCAAACGCCAGCCCAATCCTCACAAGAGCGATTATACCTTGAGCTGGCGTTGGGCTATCGGCCTTGCTGGAGGTCTCTTCTGCGATTTGAACCTTTGAAATCGCCGACAATCACGGAGTTATCAATATCGCTCACGAGCACATCGGTTCCTTCGGGGCGGAGGATACCGCTTCCTTGATTGGCACCGCCGAACCCACCCGCGCCTTGACCTGCCGAACCGCCAGGCGCACCGAAGCCACTGGGCATACCGAACCCGCTGAGACCCCCTCCCAGCGTTCCCCCAAAACCACCGAACCCGCCGAAACCACCAAGTCCGCCGAAACCACCCAAACCCCCGAACCCGCCAACTCCCCCAAGCATGCCGAGTTCGTATTGCGCATAGCGAACGACCGGCGCACCCAGCAGGTCGGCAATCATGTACGGATTGGCATAGTTCAGCTGGATTTTCTCTACAGTGAGCGCACTGGAAGGCTCTTCCACTGCGGGCGGTGCAGGGGGCAGAGCGTTCTCTTCAGGGCGTCGCACGGTCACATAGTAGACCCGGTTCTCAACACGGTAGGTCAGGTTCAACTGGCGCAGAACCGCATCCAGCGCAACGGTGAACGGTACATCGGTCAGAGAAACCGTCACGGAGCCTTGTACTTCCGGTGCGAGCGAGTAGTTCGCCCCGACGCTATCAAACAGTTGCCTCAGCACGAAGCGGACATCCGCTTGGTCATACTTGAGAGTCACGCGTTGCTGAGAAAAGTCTTGCGCACTTGCAAGAGTGAGCATCCCCAAACTCAACACACCAACTGCCAGCCACACGAGTATCTGCCTGAGCATAGCTATCGCCTCCCATTCGCTATTACGAATGATAAGGCTCAGCGTTTCATACGGGACTGCGAAGTTTTGTGTTGGCGTAGGTAGGTGAGGGTAGTATAGGCAAGCGTCATCACTAACAAGATTGCGTATAATCCTGCACCGAGCTTCGCCAGCGGTTCATCGGGACTAAGGTTGAGCCAGTTGCCGATGAGGAAGCCCAGCAGTGCCACTCCCATCCAACCCACTACGAGCGCGCTCCGCATGCCAGTAAAACCTCTCGAACGGCTTCCATCGGCACCGCTTCTATGAAGCAGGCTCTGCCTACGCCTTCCAAAAGCACCATTCCGATTTGGTCGCCCTTGCGTTTCTTATCGTGGCGCATCGCCTCTGTCAGCGATTCAACAGACACCTCTGGCAGGCTCGTGGGTAGCCCTGCTTGCTGGAGCAGATCTATCAACGCTTCTAAGGTGTCGGGGGGTGTGATACCCAGCTTGACCCCGATATGCGCCTCGGCGACCATCCCCGCCGAGATTGCCTCCCCGTGAAGCCAGCCCCGATAGCCCAGCACAGCTTCCACGGCGTGTCCTACGGTGTGCCCGAAGTTGAGCAAAGCGCGTCGCCCAGTCAAGTCGCGCTCATCTTCCGAAACAATCTGCGCTTTGAGCTGAACACAGCGCGCAATCGGCAGTGTCCATAGGGTCGGCTCGCGTTTTCTCAGTGAACCGAGCTGGAGCATCACTTCTAAGCGACGCCACAGCCCGTGCTGGAGCGTGATGCCGTATTTGAGCATTTCGGCAAGCCCGTTGCGCCAGTGTCGGGGAGGCAAGGTCTGGAGCAGTTCAGGGTCAATCAGCACGCGCTTGGGCTGGTAGAATGCGCCCACCAAGTTCTTGCCTTCGGGCAGGTCAACACCCACCTTGCCCCCCACGCTGGAGTCCACTTGGGCTAAGAGGGTGGTTGGAATTTGGATAAACGGCACCCCGCGCAAGTAGGTCGCCGACACGAATCCCCCCACATCGCCCAGTACACCGCCCCCCAGCACAACGACTAAGCCAGAGCGGTCTATCCCTGCCTTGAGCAGTTGGGTGTAGAGTTTTTGAACCCGACTCAGGGTCTTATAACGCTCGCCTTCAGGGCTTAGCAAGAGAGTGGTGGGTATCCCTGCCAACTCAAACTGCCGAGCGATTGGCTCCGCCCAGCTTCGCAGTACAGGGTGGGTGAGCAAGGCAACTTTGGTCGGCTGATAGACCTCAAGGGCGCGCTCGGCGATGTGGTCACGTAGGCGTGGGGCTATCAGTACTTCGTAAGCGCTGGGAGTGTTGGGCAACACAGAGATACAAATCGGCGACTCAGGCGACGGGCATGTCAGCGCGCTCAGCTCCTCAACGACCGCCTCCACATTCCACCCCTCTGTGTCTATCACCCAGTCCGATTCTTGATAGAGGGGTTCGCGCGCCTGCGCCAGTTGGCGAAGGGCTTCTTGGGGAGAGACAGCATTTGCAAGGAGCGGTCGGGTTCGGGGGTCATGGATACGCTCAACGAGTGCCTCAGGGTCGGCTTTGAGGTAGACCATCCATCCGTGCTGGCGCATCAGCTGGCGATGCTCAGGGTTGAGCACCATTCCGCCTCCCGTGGCGACGACCCAGGGAGACTTGTCTTGGGCTATCGTGTGCAGGGCGAGGGTCTCCAATCGGCGGAAGGCTAGCTCGCCGTCTTGGGCAAAAATCTCGGCGATGGACTTAGCCTGCTGGCTCTCTATCCATCGGTCGGTATCGTAGAAGGGGCGGTTCAGGCGCTGGGCGAGCGCTTGACCGACCGTACTTTTGCCCGAAGCCATGTTGCCCACCAGAAAGAGGTGCCTTATCATAGTCAAAACCTGCAGGGGCATCCAAGATACCCCTGCAGGAAAGGTATCACGGAGCGCCCTCGTGTTACGGAGCGACGCCAGTGCCTAAGCCTTCATCCTCGTCCAACACCGTCGCCGTGACGAAGATGAGCAGTTCGTTCTCCACGACCGAGCGGTCTTTGGTGCGGAAGAACTGACCAATCACGGGCAGGTCGCCCAACAACGGCACTTTGGAAACGAGATTGTTATCACTGCGCGTGACCAAGCCACCGATGACAATCGTCTCACCGTTCTTGATACGGCGTACAGTGAACACGAACTGCGTGTCAAAGCGAGGCAGGTCGCGCGTCCCGACACGCACACGCCCAACGGTAGATACCTGCGGGAAGAGCGAGAGCGTAATCGTGCCGTCCGCATTGATACGCGGAGTGACGGTTAGCTGGGTAGGGACGGGTATAGGAACGGGCTGAGTGAAGGTCGTGGGCTGACCGTTGGCGTTGAACACCACGAACTGTTGCTCAATGTAGTCGGTGGTGGAGAACACGACGGTCGCAGGGCTGTTGTTTTGGGTGGTGACGATCGGTGCGTTCACCACGCGCCCACGCCCTTGGCTCAAGAGGGTTCGCAGGTTCGCCACGAGGTTGCCCGTTGCGTAGTTCACGAACACAGGCGCGGTGTTATCGGCGAACCCTGACGCGCCCGTCTGCAGGTTGACCCGTGCGAGGTTCCAGTCAATCCCGAACTTCTCAGCATCGTTTCGGCTCACCGTCACGAACTCGGCGCGGATGAGCACTTGCTTGGGGGCAACATCCAGGAAGCGCAGGATTCGTCGGATATACTCAATCGCTTCAGGAGTACCGCGCACAATCAGCGAGTTATCGATGTCGTTAGCGACAATTCCATCCAGACCTTCGGGCTGAAAGATTCCCACGGCTTGACCGCCCTGACCCAGTCCGCCACCAAGTCCACCGCCGGGCTGACCCCCGCCGAAGCCACCGCCAGGCTGGCCCCCGCCGAAGCCACCACCGCCGGGCTGACCACCGAAGCCACCGAAGCCACCACGACCGCCACGACCACCAATCTGACCTTCACTGCCGTCTTGGGGCGCAGTGTAAGGATTAGGGTCAGGTGTGGGTGTAGAAGCACCGTTGAATGGCACACTGCTTCCAGCGCCCAAGTTGTAGGGCACGCTGGGAGGCACAGGTACTTGCATGCCGGGCGCGCTTTGATAGAGGGTGCGGTTCAAGAAGTCACGCATCTCCGCAAACGGGTCATCGGACATCATTTCGGTTTTGATAATGCGTACAATGTCCGACGGACGGCTGAAGCGTAGGGGAATGCGCTCTGTGACGACCACTGGCTTTGGAGCCTCAGGCGCAGGCGCTACCTGTGTTGGAGCAGGCTCAGGGGTTGGACGCGCTGGACCGATGACATAGACCCCGTTCGCTTCTTTGCGGAAAGTGGCTCCTGCCGACTGACAAATGTAGCGAAGCACCTGCTCAAACGGCTTCTGCTCTACCTTGATGAAGCTGATACGCGCATAAGGCTGGTCAGTAGGCTCAAAAACGACTTCCGCTTTAACCTGTTGGGCAATCGCTTTGACTGCTGTAACCAAGTCCGCGTCCATTAGATAGATTGAGACGAGGTAGTCATCTGCGTAAGCCGTGAACGCTACGGTCAGGGTCGCAATCGTGAGACCGAGTTTTCGTATCATTCCTTTTATCATTAGACGAGTTCCTCCTCCGTGATACCAGAATGTTTTTTTTAGGAGGGACGACAGGTGTTATCGTCCCTCAGAAACAGACGGATGGAGCGAGTGGGTCAGCGTCCGAAACCTCCACCGAAACCACCACCGCCGAAGCCTCCACCGCCGAAACCGCCTCCGCCGAAGCCACCGCCACCACGGAAGCCGCCTCCGCCGAAGCCACCAAAACCGCCTCCGCCGAAGCCACCGACACCGCCACCGCCGAAGCCGCCGAAACCGCCTCCGCCGAAGCCACCAAAGCCACCGCCGAGACCGCCGAAGCCACCAAAGCCACCGCCGAGACCGCCGAAGCCTCCAAGGCCGCCTCCGCCGAAGCCACCAAAGCCACCGCCGAGACCGCCGAAACCACCAAAGCCACCAGCGCCACCCGAGCTTTGCTCAAACTGCGAGTAGCCGACAACCGAGGCACCCAGTAGGGACGCAATCAGGTAGGGGTTGGCATAGCTGAGCTGGATTTTTTCGGGCAGGTTGAGGCGGGGACCTTCCTCTTCGGGCGCAGTGGGCGCTGTGGTCTGAGGAATCTCTTCAGGACGCCGTATCGTGACATAGTAGACGCCGTTCTCAATGCGGTAGGTGAGATCAAGCTGGCGCAAGACCGCATCCAGCGCCACCGTGAATGGCACATCGGTCAAGGAAACCGTGACATTGCCCTGCACATTCGGGTCTAAGGAATAGTTGGCGCCGACGCTGTCAAACAGTTGCTTCAAAACGAAGCGGATATCGGCTTGGTCGTACTTGACCGTCACCCGTCGCTGGGACAGGTCTTGCCCTCCGCCCTGTGCGCTGGCGAGTGCGAGCGTTCCAACCATCAGCGCTCCAGCAATCAGTAGCCCTATCGTTTTCTTCCACATGGTATTCTCCTCCACATCTATTGACGATTCGTTTCTGGGGTAGTTTCCTATAAGCCGGGTGCGGCACCTCTGCCACCGCGTCCGCCTCCGACACCGCCTGCACCTGCAGCGCTTGGAGAGGTAGGCGCACCACCAGGAGCACCAGGGGCGAAACCACCTGCTTGACCGCCTCCAGTGCCAGCTCCAGCACTGGGGGGTTCGTAGCGTACAAACACCTCGCGTGGGTTCCCACGACTGCGGCGCAGGATAGCACCTTCAGGTGTAATCGCCGCCACACGGAACTCGCCGATGGTATCGCCCGGCTGAATAATCTGGGGGATTTCACCTTCCTGCTCCAGAATCGCAGAGACGGTAGTCCCAATCACAATCCCTGAAATACGCCGACGCGGCTGAGGCTCAAACGGCTCAGGCAGTTCCACACGCGGCGGAGTGGGCGGGCTGGTCAGCACAAAGTAGCGATTGGGGTCAAACGCATCGGCTTGAAGTGCTTCGTTCTCTTCGGGAAGGTAGGCGAACGGGTCTTTGCGCGGTTTGAACGGCACCTGCGCTTGTTGCTGTGCGGTTGGCGGGGGCGTTGGTGAAGGCTGTCCCATCATTCCACCGGGTCCGCCCATCGGAGCAGGCGTATTGAATCCTGGTCCGCCCATCGGGGCAGGGGGCATGCCCCCGTCTCTATCCATTCCAGACATCGGCGGAGAGGGTGCCGTCGCCGTGTCTTGCCCACCGCCGCCTCCCATAAATAGGAAGAAGACAGCTAGCACCACAATCACCAGCACAACGACCGCCACTGCTAATATCGTCTGCTTCTGTTTATCCATCGCTGTTCACTTCCCTGATTCTTGGCATTTGAGCCGATTCCTGCAACTAAATTCCAGGACCACCTCGTGGACCGCCTCCACCAAAGCCCATCGGTGCTGCGGGCATCGGTCCGCCACCGAAACCGCCACCGGGCGCGCCTGCACCTTGTTGGGGCGACGAGGGCACAAGCGGACCAGCCTGCCCCCCCGTGATGCGCGGGTAGACGAACACCACCATCGAGTAGCTCCCAATCAGGTTCGGGCTAGTTCCCTGAATGGATAGCCCATCCACCAGCACTACCAGGTTGGGCACATCATTCCACCTGCGGACATGGTTCAGCAAGCCTTCAAACGAAGAGGCACGCACTTGGACTGTCCCGATGGGATAGACCAGCACCAGCTCGGGGATAGCGTTCGGGTCGCTGGGCGGACCAGGCAGTGCCACCGAGTAGAGGCGGTTCACGCCTGTTTTGAGGGGCCACGCCTCCAGTTTCTTGCCGATTTCGCGCACCATCTCGGGGTACTGCATCCACGCTTTGAGGCGGTCGCTGAGGTCGATGGTGTTCACGGGCATCTTGGTGCGGTCTATTTGTGCTAACGCACGCTCCGATTCGGCGACCTTGTCCTGTGCCATCTGAACGAGCTGGCGTGCCCGAGGGATCATCGCCACCTTCTGCTCCAGCTGGCTCACATTCTCTTCGTGGTACTTGATGCTTTGGAGTGTGGGGCGGATACCCAGTAGAAAGATCCCCGCCGCCACGACAATCGTCGCCACCAATCCGATTGAGACCTTCGCAAACATTGATAAGCCTTTCATCTAGTTCCTCCCTTAGATGCCCATACCGCGACCGCCCATAACGGGTCCGCCACCAAAACCACCCATTGCAGGCGCTCCGAACCCTCCGCCACCGCCACCGAGATTAAGACCGGGGATGGAAGCCGGCGGTGTGGGCGGAGTAATCGGCTCACGAAGCGTAGCGACCACCTGGAACTGCATCAACCCAGCGGGCGAGCCTTGCGACTGCCCAGAAATACCCCCGCCTCCAAGTCCGCCGAAGCTGGGGGGCGGAGTCGGGGCGCCGCCTCCTCCAAACGAGGTCAGCCCAGAAGCCGTCGGGCCGGTCATGGTCATCGGCGCACCACCCCCAAAACCGCCCAATCCGGGTAGCCCTGCCATCTGAGCGTCGGTACCGCCCGTCACATAGCCTGGCATCTGAGTCGTCAGACTCACCGAGCTGAAGAGCGGACAGGAGTACATCGTCTGCAGGTACAACCCGATTTCGCGGATGCCCTTGGTGTAGGCGCTAATCTGCATCTGGTTGCCTTGGGCAATCTGCAGTTGCTCGTAGCGCACGCGCGGCGAGGTGTATCGGCTCAGTTCGCTGTAAATTTCGGGATAGCGCAGGTTGTGCTTTTGAACCCTCTTCACCCATTCGGTCTTCGCCAAAAGGATCACAGCCGAATCGATGAGTGAGTTGGCTTGATTGACGAGGCTATCTACCTGTTGGGCTTGTGTTTCCAGTTCGCTCTTTCGGGCTTGTAGCTCGCGGAGCTGACCTTGGGCACTCACCATCCAGAACGCCATCCCTGCGTTCACTACGAGAAAGAGCAACACCAGCAAAGCGATAATCTGCTTGTTGACCTTACGCTGGCGTACATAATCCGGAACCAGATTCAGTTTCATCGCTGACAATCTCCCTCAGAAGCTGGCGTGCAAGCCCATCCCGATCGCCACCGAGAACAGATGGGCGTTGGAGGCAATCCAATCGGGTCCGTGGCGCTTCACGCTGACTTGCAGTCCTTTGAGCGGGTTCGCCACCATCGCTGGAATGCCCAACGAGTTCGCCATAAACTGATCTAAGCCGGGCATAATCGCCGCCCCTCCCGTCAATAAGATGAGAGAGACATCGGCGTCCACATTCCGACTGCGGAAGTACTCTATGGAGCGTCGCACTTCAGCGACCAACTCTTCCAAGACGGGGTAGATCGCTAAGAACACCTCCACTTTGCGCGGGTCGCCAACAGGTTGCGTTGCGGGCACCGCAGGTTCGGGAGCCGAAGGCGGTTCGGGTTCGCCCGGTACCGCGAAGGGGGCGGGGGGCACTTCCGCCTCGCCTGCGCCATAACTGGTCGGCTCAGAACTGGGGGTAAAGAAGGGCGACTGGGTGCCGTAATCGGTCGGTTCCTCGCCGGGCACCGCGAAAGGCGAGGGAGTGCCAGGCATGTACGGCGTGCCCGGCATCTGCGTCGGCTCGGCAGGGCTAAATCCCGGAGTGTAAAAGCCGCCCGTCGGCCCGCCAGGCGTGCTAAAGGGGCTGGAGCCAGCTTGGGGAATCTGGTCCATCAGCACCTCTGCCAGCTGAACTTTGAGTTGTTCCGCTTCAGCTTCCGACACCATCAGGCGCTCGGCGACGGCACGCGTCAGCATATCGCCCCCTGTCGGCAAAATGCGGGGGAAGCTCAGTATCCCACCGCTGAAAATGTCAATTGAGGTGGCACTTGCGCCCAAGTTGACGACTGCAACCGCTTGGTTCTGGTGCTCGGGTTGGGTGAGCAGGAGGCTCCGCGCTAAGGCGAGCGGTTCCACATCAATCGCGTACGGCTCCAGCCCGACCTTGTCGGCAATGTCCACCAAGCCGTCTACGGCGTCTTGCTGGGCGACGGCGAGAATCACTTCCATATTCGGGTCGGTCGGACTCGTGCCCGGACGCTGAATAATTTCGTAAGCAGACTGGATGCGCGTATCCGCAAACGGGATGTTGCGCTGGATTTCCCAGTCCATATGTTGGCGGAGTTCAACGGCGTTCATACGGAGCACTTCTAAGATGCGCACGACCACCGCGTTCTGCCCAGCGAGCGAGAACGCCGCCTGCTTGGTGCCAACCCCTGTTTCGGCAAGCAGGCGCTTGACCACAGCAGAGACCGCTTGTTTGTCAATAATCCCTGCGGAGTCGACGGCGCCTTCGGGCGTAGGTGCAACGCCCAAGTTCTGCAGTACGGGCGGTCGCCCAGAGCGCACCTCCGCCACCTTGATAAACCGCGTTCCGATATCAATCCCGACAACTACACCAGGTTGCTTCGCCATTCTATTCTCCCGTCAGCGCAGTTCGTCAGAGCTGAGTCGACTCCTGCTATTTGATTGTACCCTATGTGTGATTCAGCGGCGACTCCGCATCTCCTGTAGACTTTCTGACGGGAATCGCCGCGAATTGTGTCGGGGGGGATCGCTTAGCGCGTAATGATTTCGTAGGTACGAAAGTCGGAGGTCATCGGGGGTTCTTCGCCCCGCGCTTTCGCCTCGCGGATATCTTCAAACCCACGCTTATGCCCCTCCAGAAACTCGGGTGACTTGAGCCATGCTTGGAAGTCCGCCTCGCTATCCCAGTGGCTCACCACGAGATAGGCGTCGCCCTCGCGCTGGGGGCGCAACACATACATCCCCCGAAAGCCGGGCAATCGGTCTATGGCGCGCGCGCGGGTGCGGAACAGATGCTCAAACCGCCCCCGATACTCTGGCTTGCAGGTAATGTAGTTAATCGCCACGAACCCATCGGTCTCGGCAGTTTCCTGCGCTATCACAGCTCTCTCCAAATCCAACATCGTCTCCATTTCTCTATAGAGAATACCCTTAACCACGCTAAGAAATCAAGGGGGGGGGCGGTGTTTGAAGGTCTGCATGAACCTCACCCCCAACCCCCTCTCCGTAAACGGAGAGGGGGCTTAGGGGTACTGTCCTTCCCCCCTCTCTGCTTGCGGAGAGGGGGGACTAAGGGCTGACAAGGGTACAGGCGTTGAGTACAAAATCACACCGAACCTACCCCGTTTCAAAGCCCGCCTCGACTAACCTTCAAGCCTCCACCGGTCATTCCGAACCACTCCCCTTGTCATTCCGAGCCGAAGGCGAGGAGACCCTTCGCTACCGCTCAGGGTGACAAAGGGGAATCGGAGCGTGCGTGAGGGGTCTGTGCTTGGGATTCGCCGAGATTCTTCGCTTCGCTCAGAATGACAGAGAGGGGACTACGAATGACAGGGAGGGGACTGCGAATGACAGGGAGGGGACTGCGAATGACAGGGAGGGGACTGCGAATGACAGGGAGGGGATTGGGAATGACCGCTGGGGCTTTGTGGCTCAAAGTGGGGTTTGAAAGTTGGGCGGGGCAGGTAGGATTTTGAACCCAAGTGATGGACCCTTGTCAGGGGACTAAGGGGGGTGATTTTCTCTGAATAGACGAGGAATGAACAAGGTGCAAGAACACTCAGCTATTTTTCAAACACTCTCAGGGGGTGGGCGGTTGAAACCGCTCAGGTATAATCGTAGCCGACACCGAGGAGCTGAGGATGAAACTGCACGAATACCAAGCGAAGCAGATTTTGCGCGATTTCGGTCTGCCTGTTCCCCAAGGAGAGGTCGCCTCGTCGCCCGAAGGCGCCAAAGCGATTGCTGAACGGCTCGGCAAGCCGGTCGTGGTCAAGGCGCAAGTGCATATGGGCGGGCGCGGCAAAGCAGGTGGTATCAAGCTGGCGAACACGCCCGACGAAGCCTACGCCGTCGCCAAAGAGATTTTGGGCAAGCGTCTCATCTCGCCCCAGAACCCCGATGGACTGATTGCCGAACAGGTCTTGGTGGAAGAGGCGGTCGCCATCGAGAAAGAGTACTACATCGGTATCACGGTGGATCGCACTACCCAGCACAATGTGCTGATGGTCAGTTTGCAGGGCGGGATGGACATAGAAGAGGTCGCCGCAACCCATCCTGAGGCGATTGCAACGGTGGCGATTGACCCCCTACTGGGTTTGACCGACTACATGGCACGCGAGGCGCTCTATGGGGCAGGGTTTGACCATTCCTTGATACGCCCGATGACCCCTATCTTGCAAGCGCTGTATCGTGCGTATGTTGCCTGTGATGCGAACCTTGCGGAAATCAATCCCTGTGCCCTCATCAGCGACGGGCGCATCATCCCAGCTGACGCCAAAATCACTATTGACGAAAACGCTCTCTATCGCCAGAAGCGCCTCGCCAGCTACCACGAGGAGAGCATTGAAGACCCGATTGAAGCGGAAGCCCAAAAGCGCGGGATTGCCTATGTGCGCTTGGGCGGTACGGTGGGAATTATCGGCAACGGCGCTGGCTTGGTGATGTGTACTGTGGACGAGGTCGCCCGTGCAGGAGGACGCCCCGCGAACTTCTTGGACATCGGCGGTGGGGCTAAAGCAGACCGTGTGCGCGAAGCCGTTGAAATCGTGATGATGGACCCGAGTGTGAAGGGGCTTCTGTTCAACATCTTCGGCGGTATCACGCGAGGCGACGAGGTCGCCAAGGGCATCTTGGAAGCCCTCCAGACGATGGAAGTCAAAGTGCCGATTGTGGTACGACTAGCAGGCACCCATGCCGAAGAGGGACTGGAACTGCTTAAGGGCACTCCGCTCATCCCCGCCAGCACGATGCAAGAGGCAGCGCAGAAGATTGTTGAGCTGGCACGGTAAACGGCTCTTTCTCATTTTCTTCAGAAGCGTTTAGGGATTAGCAGGAATCGTGTTGCCTCCGACGGAATCTGTAGGCACGGAGGTAAATATGCTCATCCAAAGGACGGTTTTACTCGGTACGCTTCTGGGCGTAATGATGGGGTTTTCCCAACTGCCCCATCCTAATTCCATAGCGCAGGCAGAGTATGTTCCCGGTGAGCTGATTGTCGGGCTTAGCCCCTTGGAAAGTGCGTTGGCGCTCCAAGCAGTGGAGTTCGTCGGACGGGTCAAAGAGCAGAACCCTGCCCTCAACGCGTATGTCGTCAAGCTCGCGCCCCATATCAAGATGGAGAGCGCCGAGGAGTTCCTCAAGGTGTTGCCCGGGGTGCGCTATGTGGAACCGAACTACATCTACCACATCTTCGCAACCCCCAACGACCCCAGCTACGGACAGCAGTACGGTCCTCAGCGCATTCAAGCGGACCTCGCTTGGGACACCTGGAACCCACAGAGGACGACCTTTGTCGCGATTGTGGACACAGGCATCGACTCGAACCATCCTGACCTAACGAACAAGATGCGCCGACACTCCAACGGCGCGGTGTACGGCTACAACACCATCAACAACACGACCAACGCCTTAGACGATAACGGGCATGGCACCCACTGTGCGGGCATAGCGGCAGCGCAAATCAATAATGGCGTCGGGATTGCGGGGGTCGCAGGTTGGAACCCTTCCATCCCCAACGCCCAGCAGTTCGTCCAGCTCATGCCTGTCAAGGTGCTGGACGCCAACGGCTCTGGGTCGCTGAGCAATGTCGCACGCGGGATTACCTGGGCAGCTGACAACGGCGCCCATGTGATAAGCCTGAGCCTCGGTAGTTCCAGCGGAAGCCAAACCTTGTCCGACGCCGTCACCTACGCCTGGAACCGCGGTTGTCTGGTGGTGGCAGCGGCGGGCAACGGCGGAAGCAGTTCGCCCTCCTATCCCGCCTACTACACGAATGTGATTGCGGTCGCAGCGACCGATTCCGGCGACCGACTCGCCAGCTTTTCGCAGTTCGGCAGTTGGGTTGACATCGCGGCGCCAGGAGTGGCAATCCTCTCAACAATCCCGAACAATCGGTACGCCTCCTACGACGGCACTTCGATGGCGTGTCCCCATGTGGCAGGCGCAGCGGCGCTGATTTGGGCACAGTATCCCAACCTGACGAACCAGCAACTGCGCAACCTGCTGGAGCAGAATGTAGACCCCTACCAACCGAACGGCACACGCGCCATCGCGCCGAATGCAGGACGCCTGAATGTCAACAAAGCGCTCCTTGCAGCAGGTGGAGGTGGGGGCACGAACCCTGAACTGAGCGGGTTCACGATAAGCCCCACTTCCGTCACGGGTGGGAACACCGCCACAGGCACGATTACGCTCAGTGCGCCTGCGCCAACAGGAGGGTTCGTCGTCAACATCAGCAGTAGCAACCCTTCGGTTGCCTCGGCGCCCAGTTCTGTGACGGTTGCACAGGGTCAAACGACCGCCACCTTCACCATCAACACCGCCTCGGTCTCTACGCAGACCACCGTGACCTTCACCGCCTCTGCGAACGGTATCTCGCGCCAGGCGAACCTCACGGTGAACCCTGCTCAGACCAGCGTGACCCTCCAATCGCTCACGATTAGTCCGACTGCAGTTTGGGGCGGAAGCACGGCTACGGGAACCGTCACCCTGTCAGGTCCTGCTCCTGCGGGCGGAGCGGTGGTGCAACTGCGCAGTAGTAGCACTCGGGCGCGCGTGCCCAGCAGTATCACAGTGCCTGCTGGAGCGCGTTCGGCAAGCTTCACCATCCAAACTACCTCCAGTTTCAGTATCACCACCGTGACGATTACTGCCACTTACAACGGCACCTCACGCTCTGCGCAGTTGACGGTGTGGTTCTAAATATGCTCAGGGGTTCCCCGCTCTCGGGGGACCCCCTAAGGCGGTGTGTAGGTATAATCCCATCGGTGAACCTGTATGGCGCAGACGACTATCGCCAAGTCGAAACGCACCCGCAAACCGAAACATCAGGAGCAGGAGGCAGTCCCTTGCCTCGTGCCCACCCCACCTACTGACCTCGTCGTGGAGGATGATGAACCCTTGGAAAGCGATTGGCATGTCCAACAAATCCACCTCTTCACCGACCTCATCCACCAACTCTGGAACCCAAAAACCGACTTCTTCGCAGGCGCCAACATGTTCGTCTACTACAGCGAAACTCAAGCCGAAGCCATCAAGAAAAAACGCACCGCCTACAAAGGTCCCGACTTCTTCGTCGTCAAGGAGGTGGACGGCACCAAACCCCGCGAATGCTGG